>JBKPCR010000290.1:0-10428 GCA_046727435.1 bacterium
CCAGTGGGGTGTGGCTGGGCAGCCTGCCACTGCTGGTGCTGTTACTCTCCTGGATGCAGCGCGGCGATGATCCCGGTGCGGATTATGTCGCTGCCGAGGCGACGCGCCGTTTCTCGACCATCGCCCTGGTCAGCATGAGCCTGCTCATCCTCAGCGGTCTGGCAAATGCCTGGAAATTGGTAGGCACGCTTCCGGCGCTGATTGGCACGCCGTATGGACGCTTACTGACCCTCAAAGTAAGTTTATTGCTGCCGCTACTGGTGCTGGCTGCACTCAACCTCCTGCGCGACAAGCCACGTCTGCTGCAATGCATGACTGCCCCTGAGCGTATGGATACGCGGCGCCTGCTCCACCGTGTGCGCCGCAATGTCCTGGGAGAGCTCATACTTGGAGGCTGCATCCTCCTGGTCGTCGGGGCATTGAGCATCATGCCGCCCGCTGTGCATGAACAGCCGAACTGGCCGTTTGCCTCTCGGTTGAGTTGGGAGGCCACCAAAGAGGTGTCAGGGGTGCGGACGAGTGTGGCGATCGGTATTCAGGTGTCGCTGTTTGGGTTCTTTGTGGCCTTGGTAGCCCTGATCACACGGATTCGACGCTGGACCTGGATCTTCGCTGCCGGTGCGGTCACCGTCGGTGTGGGGTTCTGGCTCTGGCTTCCCAAGCTCACCATCGACGCCTATCCCACCACCTACGTGCGTCCTATCGTGCCTTACAATGCGCTGTCGATCGCATATGGCCTGCAGCTCTACGACGACCATTGTGCGGTCTGCCATGGGACGGAGGGGTATGGCGATGGGCCTGCGGCCGCTGGGCTCAGACCCCGTCCCGCCGACCTCACGGCCAAACATACCGCCGATCATACCGCCGGGGACATCTTCTGGTGGTTGACGCATGGGATGAAGGGGGGGGCGATGCCCGGGTTCCAGAATCGCCTCAGCGAGGAGGAGCGCTGGGACCTGATCAATGTGGTCAGAATCCTGTCGTCAGCCGAGCAGGCGCGTGCTCTTGGACCTAGCGTGTCGGCCGATCTGCGGGCGGTGGCGCCCGACTTCACCTATACGACTCCCTTCGGCGAAGCGCGTGCCCTAAAGGATTTTCGCGGCCGCGACCAGGTCTTGCTCGTGTTCTTTAGCCTGCCCCAGTCGCGCCAACGGCTCATGCAACTCCAGGAACTTTACGCCCAACTACGGCCGCTGGGCATAGAAATTTTGGGGATCCCCTGGCAGCAGGACGACGCCCTCGACGAGGCGATGCGGCATCCGTCGCTCACCTTTCCGCTCGCCCGCGATGGCGGCTCCGAGGTCGCGACGGCCTACGCGGTGTTCCGCCGCAGCCTGAGCCCGGAATTCTCCGTGCCTGATCCACCGTTGCCAGCACACGTGGAATTTCTCGTCGACCGCCAGGGCTATCTGCGGGGACGTTGGATCCCTGAAGAGGGGGTCGGCTGGAGCGAGCCAGCACAGCTGATGGCCGCCATCGCAGTGTTACGCCAGGAAAAGCTCGACGCCCCGCCACCAGACCTCCACGTGCACTGATCGATGCCTGAGGGCCCAACATGCGCCTGTACAAAGTGATACTGCTCGTAAATCTGGCGGTGGGTATCGGGTTTTTGCTTGGATCACTCTGGTGGGCGCAAGAGGTCGGGAGGCTCCAACGTGAGGTGGCCGCCAAAGGGCAAGGGGTGACCGCACGCCCGTCTATCGAAGGGCGCTGGTCCGCTCAGGGCGTTGTGCAAGTGGTCGCCCCTGAGATCAACCGGATTTTTATCGAGCACGGGGACATCCCTGGCCTTATGGAAGCTATGTCTATGGCCTTCGAGCCGGAGGATCCCAAGATGCTCAATGGGCTCGTCCCAGGCGATCAGGTGCGCTTCACGCTGCAGAAAAAAGGGGAGCGTCTGAGGTTGGTCGCGATCCAAAAAGGCTGGAGTCCTTAACTTAAATGGAGTAACGGCTGCGCCGTCTAACCCGCGACACAGCCGGGCGGGATACCGCACTGCCATGAGGACACGGTTTCCCTTGTTCTGCCAGATCACCCCAACCTCCAGTCTTCAAGCGCGATGCCAATTTAGCCGAACACGCCGGACCAACCAGGTGAAGGCTAAGAGCAGGCAGAGGAGCGCCACCGTCATCTGGGCGGGGGGGTCATCGTAATGGTTGGCCAGCACGAAGCCGACAATTGCCACCCCCACAGCTATGACAGGTGCGACGACGAACATTGGCCGTACCTCTCGACAGACATTCTTCGCGACCAATGCCGGTAGCACCAGGCAGCCGAATGTGTAGAGCATCCCAGCCGAGCGAATCGACAGGCCCACGGCCAGGCCGAGCCAGGCCGACGTCACCAGGGCCCACGGTTTGAGGCGCATACCGACCGCAGCGCCCATGGCTGGGTCAAGGGCGAAAAGCAGCACACGGCGATGGCTGGCCGCCAGCGCCAGAGCCGTCAGGATGACCAACGCCCCAAACGTCCAGACATCGCGCTGGGTGGCACCGATGATGCTCGACGACAGGAGGCGGTGGATTTCATCGAGCCCATGCGGGCTATGGGAGACGATCAGGATGGCCCCACTGGCAGACAAGAGAAAGACCCAGCCTGTGACCGCCTCATGGCTTTCGTGGGCGGCGGCTTCGCCGCGTGCGGTCAACAACGCCGCGAGAACGGAGAACACCACAGCCATTGCTGACAGAAAGGCATCCGCGTGCAACCATTCGAGTGCCTCAGTAGCGGTCCAACTCCCGAGGCCGAGGGCCAGGGCGATCCCGAGGGTTGAGGCTTGCGACACCGCCGCGCCGATAAAGATCTGGTCGCGGGCGACCACCAGGACACCGACGAGCGATAGGAGGAGACCGATCAGCCAGCCCACGAGATAGGTATTATGGAAAAGGGGCCAGGAGGCAATGAATTCCTGGATCACGAGGTGCCGGCCGGCGGGGAAACCGTCACCGCAGCCCCCCCTAATGGGTCATACAAGATTTCCACTGCCACACCGTAGATGCGCTCAAGAGTGTGACGCTGTAACATCTCCTGTCGTGGCCCAGCAGCGACTTCGCCAGCGTGGAACAGGGCGATGTGTGTAGCATACCGTGCGGCGAGCGCCAGGTTATGCGTCACGAATAGCAAGGTTTGATGGTCCTGGCGATGCAACTCGGCGAGAAAGCGCAGCACCGCATCCTCGGCTGCGAGGTCGAGGCCATTGGTAGGCTCGTCGAGCATGAGGACACTGGGCCGGCGTACCAGGGCGCGCGCCACTAGCGCTCGCTGCCGCTGGCCCCCCGACAGGGACCAGTAATCTTTCCCCCCAAGCCCGCTCAGACCGACCTTGTCAAGGGCCCACTCGAGGCGCAAAGTCTCATCATGCCGGTCGGTGTGGATGCCAACCAACCCCAGGAGGACAAACTCTCGCACCGTGGTGGGCAGCGTAGGGTTGATGTCACACCGCTGTGGGACAAACCCGATATGTTCAGGATGGCCCAACTCTGGGTGGACCCACAGCTGCCCGGCCTGCGGGCGAATCATTCCAAGCATAGCGCGCAAAAGGGTGGTCTTGCCTTCGCCGTTAGGACCGAGAAAGAACCAGAACTCCCCGGCACGGATCTCGACATTCACCTGGGCAAGCACGACGCGCTGCCCGTAGCCGAGGCGAAGCCCAGTCGTCTTGACGATGACTTCATGATCCTCCGTGCGCTGCCTCATCTTCACACACCACACAGGTCAGGCACAGGTAACGGTTCAGGAGGTGTCCTGCCGCGAGGACCATCGCCCCCATGAAGACAAATACGAGCTCGTAGGGCTCGCTGGCTAGGAATCGCCCGACAGCGATCATCGTCAGGGCGGCGCCGAGCACGATAAGTACCCGCCATCGCCTGTGTCGCCGGAAGCCCCAACATAGACTGCCAGTGGCCAGTACTACGGACGCCACGATGAACAGGATCTCCAGCGATCCCCCAAGAAGCACTCCCATGCCGGCCAAGGGCAGCACCGTCACCAGGAAGGGGACAGTCAGGCAATGAACGGCACGCACCAGCGACACGCAAGTGCCCACCAGATCGATGCGGACACTCGATGCAGATACAGCGGTCTGATTCATGCGCGACCTCGGAGTGCCCCGGCTAGTTGCCGGACGTCGTAGTCTACCATAGAGATATAGTCATTGGTACCTGGCCGGGCTCCCACCATGTGGGCCATACTCACCACCTGCGCCCCGGTGCGCTCGGCAACAAATTGGGCGAAACGTGGGTCAAAGTAGGGGTTGGCCAGAATCACCTTGACCCCCTGAGTCCGCATGCTTTCGATGAGCTCATTCAGGTGCTTGGTCGTCGGGGGCAGTCCAGGCTTAGGCTCCAAAAAGCCAATGACCGAGATGCCGAAGCGACGGGCGAAATATGGCCACATGTTATGGTCCACCACCACCTTGCCGCCCCGGTACGGCAGCATCAAACCGAACCAGCCCCCTAGCAGTGACTCCTCGCCTTGCGATTTCAGGAAATCCCCCAACTTGCCGGCCTCGTAGAGCAGGGCCAGCTTCTCCACATCGTACTTCTTAGCCAGCGCATCCCCCACCAGCGCTGCCCCCAGGCGTTGCCGGAAGTTGGCGTAGCGGCCATCGAAGTATTCCCGACGCTCTGGACGGAGCTCGATGAGCTTATCCCGGATCAACCGCGCCACCCGTAGGCCATTGATGGGGTCCAGCAGATAGTGCGGGTTCCCCGCTGGGTGGACATCCCCCATGGAGCGATCCACAGGCCCGCTAGGGACTTCCAGGGGCGTGATCGCTGTGGAGGCGTCGAGAAAGCCGCGCGCGCCAGACAAGACCTTGGCGTTGCGGGCATTCTGTTGCAGAACCGGGGCCCACCCCATTTCCAGCTCCATCCCCATCTCGACGAACAGGTCGGCCTCGCTCAGCGTCTTGATGAAGCTGGGCTTAGCCTCGACGAAGTGGGAGTCCTCCGTTCCCTTGGCGAAGACCGTCACCGCCACCTGATCACCACCGATCTCCCATACCAGACTGCCCAGATCGGGGACCGTGACGGCAACTTGCAGGGGCCGAGCATCACCTTGCGCCAGGGCATCTCCGCCGATCAGGCCTAGCGGCGCCATGAGCAGGCTCACTAGCATCATTGTCTGTATTCTACGGCATCTCGTCAGCATGATGGTGCTCCCATGGTTGCATACCCACTAATATTTGTGCGCCGGGTGCGTGCCGAGGAAAACCTCAAAACCCATCCACACCGAGAACGCATCCTTTGCTCTACTGCCGATTCCATCGAATTCGAGGTGGGTGGCCGTGTCGTAATTCATCTGCAAGCGGATGCGGGAAAACTCGGTAGGCTGGACCATCACCATGGGCGATAGACGCAGCCGATTATCGCGGAAGGGGTCCCGATCCCGATTCTCGAAGCGCAGCACGCTCGGGTTCAGCCCATTATTAAACTCATAGCGCAACCCACCAGCCCACCGATAGTAGAACCCATATAGTAATTGGGTGTAGAAGCCCCAGTCAACGAGTGTTTGCTTGCGCAGATCGATGACGTTACTGAGATCGCTGTCATCGAAGAAGGGGGCGGCTTTATACCAGCGCCCGATGAGCTCGGACTCCCACAGCAGGAACGGCCAGCCCCGGAAATTGTTGGCTGGGCGCCATGTCAGCTTCAGATCGGTACCATACATCTGGGTGTACCCGCTATTCCCAGTGGCATTAGGGCCCCAGAGTCCCGAGACACCAAATTTTGTGGTCACCTGGTTGGCGATCGTCCACGAGTTGACCCAGCGCCCCATGTACATCAGATCACCGAGGCTCTTGACGGGGACGTTCACGAATGGTCTGCCGCCGATGGGGCGCTCTTCGAAGACCTCCTCGTTGGCCAGGAAGCTCGGCATGGTTTCACCATTGGCGTTCTGGACACTGGCGAGGAATTCAGAGTACCACGGTAGTGGCGTAAGCCATGACAATCGGGCGCCCGGCGCTCGCATGCCATCGCCGCCGAAGAAGCGGCTGATGATCACCGGCTGGTCCTGCCACTGCCAGGCGTGCGCATGGGTGGGATTGATGATACCAAACTCGGTCAGGAACAGGCCGGCTTTGAATTGCAGGCCGTAGGGCAAGGATTGTGAGGTTAAGAAGGCCTCTTCCAGCTCGACGTTAGTCTCCCCCGATACTGGATCGATGTTAAACGTGATATGGGTTTCGGCATTGAAATAAGGGTCCACGGCCCCGCCAAAGGAGAGTTCCACGGCCTGCAGGGTGAAGCCGCGTTTGCGTGGGTCATGGTCTCCCGCCTGCAATGTCTGCAAAGACTCATCGGGTTCGGTCGACCACCCGACTGCGAAGAGCAGGTCGGCGGAGATATCGAGGAGACGAAATCTCGCTCCACCCAGCTGGCCGGAGAGGATATCAGGCCTGGGGGATGGGGCGGGAGTGGGAGCCACCTCTTGGATGGCTTTCTCAAGCGCCGCATCGGGCGTCGCGGGCTTCTCCGCAGGAGCGGCTTGGAGCGTCTCGATCTTACGTTGCAGTTCCTCAATCCTGCGGCGGTTTTCCTCATCTCGACGCTGCAACTCCTGCATTTCGCGGCGTAGGGACTCGATTTCCGAGCGCTGACTCTGCGCCGATGCAGGCTCGATGCGGTATACCAGTGTCACGGCAGCAAGTAGCACCATCACAACCCCATACTTAAGATGCCACGGATGTTGCACGGATCTCTCCTCCATAACAAAGTGCAGCGCTGAGTCGCAAGGGACAGGGAGAACGCTCACTGCGCGGGATTCGGTGCACGTCGAGCCTCACTCCACATTCTCGAAGAAGGTATTGGGAGCCGGGGTAATCGGCGTCAAGATGAGGGGTAGGAACAGACCATCTTCATCGCTCGTGAAGCCGCTGATCTCACCAAGATTGTTGATGTCTGTGAAGCGCGACTCCACGGCATCCGGAATACTGACCAGAAAAAACCGGCCATCAGCCTTGCGCAGGAAGCCCTGGCTGAATTCCTCTGTGGCCTCTGGTCTGAACTGCCCCACAATGTCGCCAGTATCGTTGATGTCATTCGCGCTGGTCCACAGCGCGTTGCCATTCTCATCGGGAACATTGAAAGCGGTGAACGTGCCGTCGGCATTGCGGATGAAGCCATACCGGAACGCCTCCTCCCCGCTCTCAAGGGTGAACGCACCGACGATCACCTTGCCGTTGTTCATACCTCCCACGAACGTAGTCACCGCATTCGGCACGGCAAAGGTCGCAATGCTGCCGTCGGGCTGGAGGATGAAACCAACGGTGCTCTCTTCCCCCTGGACTTGCCCAACGACGAAGCCAGCATCATTGCTCTTGAAGCCCGATGTGCTAATGGCGTCGGGGATTCCGTAGATCGTACCCAGGCTGCGGCTATTGGCATCCCACAGGAAACTGAGGCCGATGACTTCTGCATCATCACCGACTGCACCGTTCGCACCATGTGCCTGGGGCTGCTCACCATTCGGAGGCGCGGGTTCTTCTGGAGGTGCGGGTTCTTCAGGGGGCTCGGGTTCTTCGTCACTTGCCGGCTGGGAAAACACCCCGCTTACCAGGCCGTTGTTATTGATGCCAATGGCTTGGCCAGAGGTCGCCGGTACCGGCAGCTCGATCGGCGTCAAGCTGCCGTCGGCATCGATGAAGACGGGGATCTCAGTCCCCTCGTCCGTTAGCAGGGAGCCGGCGATCTGGCCTTTATCGTTGATGCCCAAGGCTGCAATGACGCCCTGTGGAAAAGCATTTTGGGCGATATACAAGGTGCCGTCGATCACCGCCCCGGCGTTCGGGAGCACGGTGACAGCGACCGTACCAGTGGCTTGGCCACCATGGTCATCATCGATGGTATAGGTGAAGCTATCCGTGCCATCGAACCCTTCCGTGGGCGTATAGGTCACGGTCCCATCGTCGTTCAAAACCACCTCGCCGTTGGCACCTTGGGTGACCTCCACCACTTCAAGTTGGTCACCATCAGGGTCTGAGTCGTTAGCCAGAACGTTGATCGTCACCGGTACCTCGCGGGCGGTGGTCGCCGTGTAGTCGGCGGCGATCGGATCTCTATTCTTGTCGCCATAATCGCATCCAGGCAGTGCCATCAGGAGGCTACACAGTACAGGCAACAGCATACGGCAGCATTTCACACGGATTCTCCTCTGCAGTCCTGGATCAGCATTCCGCGCTCGGCATCGACACGTCAGGTATTGCCATCGCTCTCGCCGCAGTGCACAGGCTTCTGGCTAGAAGGCCTCGTCACCATGTGGAATACGTCGCCATGGCGATCCTGGCAATCCCGCGCCACGTGACTATTGCAAGCGAGAGTCCGACGCGTCGATACGCGAGTGAAGCATTTCGGCTGAGGAAGGTTCTCAAAGGAGTTATGTTGGAGGAGGACGAGGGGCTAGAGGGTGGATGAAACGCGCGTGGCCAAACCAAGGGAAAGGATCGGGGAGGCGAGCGAGTGAAAGTCCCGCTCCCAGCAACCACGGTAGGGCAATGATCAAGGCCGCAGCCGTGTGGCTGAGGGGGCAGGCATGGTGTCCGTCACTGTCTGGATTGATGACTTCAAGCGGATGCAGCGCCGGGTGGCTAGCCTGCAGAAACAGCACCGCCAAGCTCAGGCATGCGAGCAGCACACACGCTCGCCGGCCATTGAGTGTCTGTAGCCAGAGAATTTTCAATCCGCACTTCAGTCTGCGGCTAGGTCTCATCGGTCATCTCGAGCTCGTATGTGGCGGTCAGAGGCGGCACCCTCCAAATCTGTGACAATTGCGCCGTAGCAGACGATCAATGGTATAGGCAGGGGCGTTTCTCGACAAGGTAATCAATCACCCGGCCGAATATACTTGCAGTTTGCTTGCAAGTCAACCCCCCTATGGGTAATCTTCGGTACGTGGTCAAACCACTTCTGGCATGGTTGCGAAAGGCTGTGCCGCCGCCTAAACCACGGGTACACTGTAGGCACAGGTCAGTCTACTTCTTCGGGGAAGCCCGTACGCAATGATCGACCAGAAGGTGGCAAGAAGGGATAGCGTGACGCGCGAGGGGGTTACGGAAAAAGCTTAAGTCCTGTTCCATGAGGGCGCGCCAACAGATGCAAACGAGTGCGACGCCCATGCACTGCGGTCAAAATAAGTACACCGCTGATGAGAGCTCGGGGGTGGGGCTCAGCCACGAGCTGAGGATGACACACCAGACAAACACCGAGACAACAATCAGCCCCTGCTGAGTTCCCATCATCCAGATGGCTCCGAGGCTGTATGATGCCATATAGGTGAGCAGGAAAGTCACTCCCAGGGCAGAACCCAAAATCAGGTGGCCTAACGGATGACTCATAGCGAGCCCTATAACTGACCCTAAGACCACACTCAGCACCAACCCCAGAGCCAGATCGGTATTATTGCGAACTTGACGCACCCACCCCATCACGAATCGTTCTCCTTTCCAGAAGACCTCCGATAATATTATCAACCGTTTGTTTGATAACATCGGCTACTTGACGCGCCTAATCCAACGAATTCTTTTCATGAGATCGATGAACGATTGTCATGCGCACCCAAGGTGAGCGTGGCATAGGCGAAAGGGAAGGGTAAATGTTACTGCGGTTCCGATGTGCCGGGTGTTTTGAAGCCGGCGCGTCGAGTAGCAAAGATGAGGGCCCCGAGGACGCAGCAGATCCCGCCGAGCGTGAGTGTCGCGGGAGCGCCGATCTGGCTCGCCAGACCCCCGGCAATTAAACTCCCCAAGGGGACCATGCCCCGCACGGACATGGTGTGGAGGCTCATCACCCGCCCACGTTTGTCATCGTCCACAAGCGTCTGCACCAGCGTATTAGCCGCGGCCATATGGACCATCATGCCGAAGCCGGAGCCGATCATCAAGCCGCATGACAACCAGAAGATTCGTGATAGAGAAAAGCCGATGAGCCCAGTGCCGAAAATCATCGCCGCCACGACCAGGACAGTTTCCAAACCAAGCAGGCTATCACGGGAGGCCAGAAACATCGCCCCGATCAGGGCCCCTATCCCTGCCGCACCCATCAGGAAACCGAGCGTCTGGGCGCCGCCGTGCAGCACCTCTTGAGCAAAAATTGGTAGGAGCGTGGCATACGGCATTCCCATAAAACTCACCACGGCGAGCAACACCAAGACCGACCTGATCGGCGGCGATCCAAAAGCATAAGTTACACCTTCGCGCCATGCCTCCCAGATATGAGGACGTTGCGCTCGCATCTTTTTTGGCGCGATGGTCATGGCCATGAGGGCCGCGATCACTGCCACATAACTCACGGCATTAAGCAGAAAACACATGCCCTCACCGACGGAAGCGATCAGGATGCCGGCGATGGAGGGCCCGACCAATCTGGCGCCATTCATCATGGAGGAATTTAACGCAATGGCATTGCCCAAATCTTCACGGCTCTCGATCAT
>JBKPCR010000291.1:0-5771 GCA_046727435.1 bacterium
GGAGAAGAACTCCCAGATATCCCGGTTCGATTTTTGACCCTCACGGAGCAGGTAAAAGAGACCGGTGCGGAAGACGTCACGAGCGGCGTTATACCAGTAGACGTCCTTCGACTCCTTCGGAGGCTCGTAGAGTGAGGTGCAGAGGACATCGAGATCGGGGTAATCGCGGACTTCGTTAAAGAAGCTCCATGGAACGGACCGCCGGTCGAAGGGATAGAAGATCAGGTCCTGTGGCCCCAAGTGCTTTCCGCAGAACTCCCCTTTCACATCGTAGATAACGCACTTGTTTACTCCCGCGGTTAAAGCGCGGCGCGCCTTGAGCGCCGTCAGATAATGGTTCAGGAACACAGACTTTCCAGTTCCAGAGGTCCCGAGGACCAGAATATGCCGGCGAGACACGGAGTCGGGCACGGACGCCTCGCCCAGGCGAAGAGGAACGGACGCAGGATTCTCCTTCTCTTCCTGCTTGATAGCCTGGTTGAGCGCAACTTTCATTCGCTCGAATGGCATGAGGTCTGCGCCCCGCACGAATTCGGTCTTTGAAGACCTCCGGTTCAGTTGGCTGAAAATGATAAAGTAGACCAGACCGAAGACAGGGAAGAAAAGCAGGCTGATCGGAAAGATCCACCGGAGTTGTTCCACGCGGCCTTTGGTGATCCAAAGAATCGCCTTCCGGTAAGTTTCCCTCGGCACTTCCCGTTGCCGGAAAAAGGGCTGAAGCTCCGGCTCGACGACTTCGAGTTTATCCGGACTTCCCATGTGCTTTGAACTGAGCTGGATCCTGAGGTAGTTCTTCGGATTCAGCGAAACGTAATACTTGAGCAACGAAAACACCGGGAGACGTGGGACGCCTGGGTTCACGTTGAGCCGCAGCTTTCCATCTACAACCCGCAGCTCGGGGATCGGACCGGCAACATAGCGGGATAGAACGGTAGTGATCACGCCGGCATAAAGAATTGAAGCCAGCAGGAAGCCGACTACGGCCATCTGGATGTACATCCTAGCGGCCGAGATCGCACGATCGTGGGCTACGTAGGCACGTGAGGCCATCGGGGGCGCTTCCTATTCCAACCGCTCGGAAAGCCCGAGCCTGGTGTTTTTGGCTTCGTCAATCGTTCGGCGCATCACCCCAGAGAAACCGTCCCATACCCGAATGTTTCCACGGTAAGACATCTAGTACCTTTCCAATCTTTCAATCAGCCGGTCGGTTTCCTTGTTCAACACGTTGCTCAACGCCCCCAAGAAGGTACGGAACTCTTCAGGATTGACGTCGGGCTTTCTTCCATAGGAGTAAATGATCTGACAGACGAACTCGAACTTATTTGCGAGTTCCGCGCAAATAGCCGCCTGCCGCACGAGTTTAGTCGCTGCATCGGAGTAAGCTTGATCTAAGAGCTTGAGGCGGACAAACTCTTGGACAGTCATCCCCGCGGTCGCGGAAAGCTGAGAAAGGGTGTCCCACTCCGCTTCGGAAAATTCGAGACTTAAACCAACACCTTGCTGCATAGGAAGTCTCCTCTAAGGCTAATGATTGAACTCGATGACACCATGGTTGCGTGTGGACTGCCAACCAGAGGCGTCCTTCATGACAAGAAGTTTTCGGCTCGGATGATCAGGGTCCTGGAGCAGCTCAAGGGTTCTGTGCCACTCAGCGAGCTTGATGAGCACGGCGCGGTTCTTCTCGACCTGCTGGACCAGGTCAGCGCGTTCCCCTTTGATACGACCTTCGTACCATTGATGGAGAGAAAACCAGGAACCCAGCGACAATGCGCACGCAATGAGAAACGTGGCCAGGGCATAGGCTCCAAGGTGAACCCGGCGGGCCAGGGCGGCGTTTTGAGTCAGAGCAGCCGCAGCTTGATCGCTGCGCGCGATGGCATCATCGAATGCACCGTTCGACCCGGCAAGCTCAGCCAAACGGGTCTCGAGCGGATGAAGAGCCGTCTCCAGGCTGACACTCAGGAAATCGGCCATGCGCCCGGCGACTCTTTCGGCTCCGCCGCGCGTGGCTTCTTCAACTTGCTCGTGCATTTTCGTGAGATCCTGGCGAACGTGTTCTGCTTCCTGTATGACTTGGCCGGCGCAATTCGCGCTGGCTTCCGAACTGCGGCGCGCGTCGGCACTGAGGCGGTCAATCTCCTGTTTCAACCGCTCGATCTCAACCGCAGCCGCCTGGACGGCGGCAGGAATGGTTTCATAATAGGTTTTATAGAGCTGGAGAATGCGCAGCAGACGTGCCAGTTCAACATCATTCGGGCTGATCCCGGCCTCATGCAGATTCTGGAAAAATTCAGCCTTGTGCTGATCGGCGAGGTCAGCGACGAGGTCGTTAAACAATGTTTGCTGTGCTTCTGGAACGTTCATGGTGCACTTTCCGATCTGTTCAGTGACCCAGACAGAAGCTCACGAACCGGATCGAGTTGGTCATAAACCGCCTGCTGAAAGCGGCGAAGCCGCGCTCTAACCATCAGCCGGCCGAGCAGCGGTCCAATGTCTTTGCCCCGGGCAGACATGCCGTTGGCAGAATCCAGGACCTCCGCAATTGTTAGATTCAGCCTTTCGAGTTCGGTCACATACTCGTCATCGAGGCGTGGCAAGAGCACGTGGTGCGGGCAGAACTTCCTGCGGAAGCTGAGAGCCTCGTTGCTTCCATCGTAATCGGAAAGGAAGTCCCCATCTTTGAGGTTCCTGAACACGACATAGGTAACATGATCCCGCAGCGCGGCCACCCAATTAAGAAAAGATTGGACACTGTCAGGCGAGCTGGTAACAGAAGCTACACACACGAAGCTGAGGTCCAGGGAGTTGAGCTCTTCAAACGGCACGTCGAGCCACCAATCGAGGACCTCTCTGCCCGTGCCTGCCTTGAGGTCAGCGACGATCAATGAAGTGCCGTTGAGAGACTTCTCAATCAGGACATCGTGAGATGATTTCTTCTTGATCTCAATCTGAATAGCCTCCGGGAAGAAGCGGGAGAGAGTCCGGTTCTCATCGTCAAGATCCAGCAGCAGCGGATCGGCACCGTGCCCGCGCAGGTAGGTAATCAAGAATCGGGCCGCGGTGGACTTGCCGGTCCCACCCTTGGCGCCGGCTGTAAAGATGATGTTTGCCATTAGTGTCCCTCCTCTTCGAGCTTTTTACGGATCGCGGCTGCCACCTCGGGCGGAAGCCGGGTCAGGTTGTAGCGGTCGCTGGGCGTAAACTGGAACTCAACCTCACTATTGCTCCGATTGAACTGGTGTTTCAGCGACTTCCGCTCGGCGGGCAACGCCTTTGCGGCTGGCAGGCGGGGAACAGAAGGAGGCTTTCTTTCTATAGCGTCTTTGCCAAAGCCAAACATTTTGCGGCCGCGGGACCTCACCTTAATGAATTTGAAGATGGCCGGAGCCTGAATGCTAAGGTTGTACTTCTGCCGGAGCAGCTCGGCGATTTGCTCGTATGTCATGGGTGGCTTTCGACGCCTCAAAGCGACGATTTCGTTTTGATAGGGAATGAGGCGCGATCTGTACGGCTTACCGGGCATCGTAACTCGCAGTCTTCACAAGAAGATGATTGGTTCTGAAGTGGAAATATGTTTCCGCTCTATTTCCACTTCCACGCAGAAACCCTCAGAAGTGGAAATAAAGTGGAAACGTGTTTCCTCTTTATTTCCACTCGACGACGCCTCGAAGAAACCCTTCGAGGTATTGCGTCTCGGATCTGGGGAGTCCTTCGCCCCAGATCCGAGAATTTCCATCACCACATTTATGGCTACCCGGCATGGCCTATGCATACGAGCACCCGCCCTGGAATGGCACCGAGGACACGGGATCCGCGGTGCTTAAAACGATGCTGGACACCCACAACCCGGTACCTCGCTCCTCCTGAAGTGGTGCTACCTGGACAGCTCCCAGCTTACCAATTCCAGCATCCTCAAAAATCCGGTCGAGGCATTGGCCGGCCACCTCGATAGTGCAGAATGTATAGCTGAGACGCACCAGCCGACCTCGTTCGAGGAGCTCGGCCTGGGCCAACCACTGATCCGGTATCAACCGGCTCACGCCGCAGGCTGTGACGAACACGCCGCCAATCGAGGCCGAGCGGAGCGAGGCGCGGGGAACATAACACTGGAAAGGCATGCTGAATCTCCTCATTGGACCATCTCGATACCCAGGATCTTCGGGCGGTTGAGCACTGCGTTAAAGAAGATGGCGTTCTCGGCCGTCCTCTGCCGAGCAACGTGTTCGCTGTATCGCCAGAAGGCGTTGCGCGAAGATCCGATAACATCGGTCGCGGCAAGCCGGTCGGCAGGTCGTTTGAGGCCCTCGAAGAGATGCTTCTTTTCGGGAGCAAAGATTCGGGCCTCGTAGCGTCCCCTGGAACAAGCGACGTAGGCCGCCTTTGAGTCGAGCTGCTCGGCTGCGATCACCACTCGGTCGTGCGTCCGGCCTTGAGCCTTGTAACTGGTGACAACATAGCCGTGACAGAAGTGCCGGAAACCGGCTTGTACGAGTTTTCCTTCCCCGGTCTCGATCGAACCATCCATGCGGATCTTTTTGACAGTAAGAACATGACCGTTAACAAGGCCCCCTTCCCGATCGTTTCGCCGGATGAGGATCTTGTCGCCGGGACAGATTTCAATCGGGCGTGGCAGAGAGACGGTAAGCTTCCTGGCATGTTTCCCAACATCAATGGAGTGGCTGTGACCTTTTAGCCAAAGCTCGCCGGCCTCAATACGCTCGATTTCGAGGCTTTGCCCCCGCCGAATGGAGCCAAGCCTCTGGTTCAAGGTAACGACCATACCCGGCCGGTAATTTTCGGAGTCGCCTTTCTGCTCAACGGTCCAGTCAAGCTGGTCATGGACGGTAACCACAACTCCGTCCCCAAGCAGTTTTCGTTCTTTGAGACCATCGCGTATGGCCTCCGTAAACCGGTGGTTTTCTTCCCAGGTAGGGGAGATTGCGATACACCGATCTAAATCGGCTCCATCTGCGGTTGACGCGAAATAGGCATTGGCCGCGTGCTGGATATATTGGCCTTGTGCTTCCTGAAGCCAACTCAAGGCATTCAACTGGCTCATGCCTCCGTGTGCGTCGCCACGCGCCATCGTGCGGACAGCAGCGTTGTATTCCTCAACCTGTTGCCGGCGGATGTCCTTTAGTTCAGACCGGCGGAGGTTGGAGTGTTGCTCAAGGACACGGAGGAAATCTCCTGCTTCGACAGAAACGTGCTGTCGCACATCGCCAACAAAAAGGATACGGGCATCGTGTATTTGAGCAGCACGGAGGAGAGATGCGCCCATCTGAGTCGATTGGAGGCTTGACTCGTCGATGATGATGACCGAACCGCGGAGGTCGGTATCGTTCACCCGGTTCCTGAGGAAGTCATCGACCGTAGTGGCGTGGGTGAAGCCGTCTCGCCGCAACACTTCAGCGGCCGAGGCGGTTGGCGCCAGATAGTAAGCGGTCCTTCCTGCTGCATCCAGGCCTTTCCTGACCTCCCTCAGACAGCTGGTTTTTCCGGCTCCTGCACACCCGCGGATGGCATAGGCACGATCGGTGGTCTGTAACGTTTCTAGAACCACTTCCTCCTGTTCTTTCGATTTGAAATCAAAAGCTACGCCTTCGGCCTTTCCCAGCGGCGCGCAGTCATCTTGAGTCCCGTTGACGAAGTCAATCGACCATCGCTCGAGGTGTAATCCGCGCCCGGAAGCCCACTGGCATGACAACAGTGGATTACTTCTATGTTCCGCCAGCCGGACCATCCCGTTACGAATGCTCGACATGTAACGC
>JBKPCR010000292.1:0-18565 GCA_046727435.1 bacterium
CATCCTAGGCTCTATAAGTCAGCGGAGCGATCGTCGGGGCCGTTTCCCTGTAACGCTGGGCCATACCGCGTTCTCAACGCCCAGCTCCCGCAGAATCTGCTCTTTTAGCTCCACCAGCGCAGGGTTCGATAGCTTTCGGGGGTGAGGAAACGGCACATCCACGATGGACTGGATCCGAGCCGGCCTGGCCGACAGGAGCAAGATCCGATCGGCCAGGTGGAGTGCCTCCTCCACGTCATGGGTCACTAACAAGACGGTATGTCTCTGGCGGAAGAGAATCCGTAGCAGCTCGATCCGCATCTGCAATCGCGTGAGGGCATCCAGGGACCCGAACGGCTCATCCATGTATAGAACCTCGGGCTTCACTATGAGGGCGCGGGCTACCTCCAGCCGCTGTCGCATGCCACCGGAGAGTTGGGAGGGGAAGGCCTGCTCGAACCCCTTCAGCCCCACCAACTCGGTGTAGTAGTCAGCGAGGCGCCTCTTCTCGGCTCTGGGGAGGCCATTCAGACCGAACATCAGATTCCGCTGCACCGTGAGCCACGGAAAAATCGAGCCGCTCTGAAAAATATAAATGCCTTTAGGGCTTGGCCCCATCACCGGCTCACCGTCCAGGGCCACTGCCCCACGGCTAGGCCGGTCGAAACCTGCCAGGATATGCAGGAGGGTGGACTTGCCGCACCCCGAGGGGCCGATGATAGCGACAAACTCCCCCTCGGCCACGGTGAAGTCGATGCCTTTCAGCACAGGCAGAGCCCCGTTCCGGATAGGGTATTCCTTCCACAGGTCGGTGACGGTGATCTTAGTGCCCATAGCGCCACCGTACCACGTCGAGCCTCTCGAGCCGCCGCATGAGGCTGTCCAGCAGTAGGCCAATCACGCCAATGATGGCCATCCCGGCCAGGACCAGGTCATAGCGGTTCCCGGCGTTCCGGGAATCGATGATCAGGAAACCGAGCCCGGAATTGATGGCGATCATCTCAGCGGCCACAACGACCAACCAGGCTACCCCAAGGCCGACCCGCATGCCAACGATAATCTGCGGTAGGGCGGCAAGAAGGATGACAACGCGCCAAAGCTTGAGACCGCCGACCCCAAAGTTCTGCGCGGCCAGGAGATACTGCCGTTCGATGGTATGGACACCGGCGGTTGTCGCCACCACCATCGGGAAGAAAGATGACAGGAAGATCAGAAAGATGGGGGAGCTGTCTCCTACCCCGAACCAAAGGATGGCTAAGGGAATCCATGCGATGGGGGAAATGGGCCGGAGGAGCTGGATGAGGGGATTGAAAGCCATGTAAGCGCCGCTGAACCATCCTATGAGGATACCGAATGGAATAGCCAAGGCGGCAGCCAGCAGATACCCTAGGGCGACGCGGAAGAGGGAGGCCAGCACGTGTTTCAGCAGCAGGCCCTGTTGTATCAGCTCCACAGTGCCGAGAACCACCTGAGCGGGCGTGGGAAAAATTAGACTCTTGCTGGTAGCCACGGCCACCCACCACAGGGCGACCAGGAGGGCTACCAACCCTAAGGGGGCCAGGACCTTCGTGCTATTTTTCAACGCTGGGTTTGCAATCACCTCATCCCCCGTTTCTACGGATGATTACCCTTCGAATGTCTGTTACTGCTGGCGAATACTGACCTGCATGGTGATCTCCCCAAACTTCTCAAATTCTAACGTTAGGGGTAAGTGAATACCTGAGGTAAAGTCCTGTTTCTTGTCCATGCACATGATGTGGAGGCCTCCCGCCTTGAGCTCGACCAGGCCCGTGGGCGGTATCTCGATGAAGCCTTCCGGCACTGGCCGCATGCCCATGGCCCCCTGCGGTGTGTGGTAGCCCTCGTACAGGTCGATCATGCCACAGGCTGGGGAGCGCGCGCCGACGAGTTTGTCGGGCTGGGTGCCCTGGTTGCGAATGACCATGTAGAATTCACTCGATGTAACCACTGTTGGCAACGGTCGTCCCCAGACATTTTCCACCTGAATCCGCGGCCCGTCAGAGGTTGACGCAGCGGGATGCAGCAAAGCGGCCAAGTCATCAGCCATGGCCTGTGCCGGAGTGCCGAAAGGGAACAGGAGCTGCACAAAACCTTTTTCATCTACAACGATCACCATACTGGTATGGTCCACCACATAGCCGTTCGTGGGAGTCTCTTCATATTTCTTAGAGTAAATACCGTAGGCTGCGGCCGTCGCGGCGATCTCATCTGGCGTCCCGGTCAATCCTAGGAACGCGGCGTTAAAATGCGTCAGATACGCGGCCAGTCTGGCCGCCGTATCCCGCTCCGGGTCCACCGAGACCATGAGGACCTGCATCTTCTCTGCCGCTTTCGGCCCCAGAGTTTGCAAGGCTTGCGCGACCTCCGCCAGGGTCGTCGGGCATATGCCTGGGCAGTAGGTATATCCGAAGTAGAGCAAGACCAGTTTTCCTTGAAAGTCACCCAGACGGATGGGCCTGCCAGTATGGGCAGTCAGCGTAAAGTCGGCCGCACGTGGAGGCGCCTGGCTGACGATGCCATGAAAGACATGCGGCTGTTCCCCGGCGAACCCTCGCGAGCCTCCACCCAACAGTGTCGATACGATGCATATGAAGGCCAATTGCGCCAGAACCGAAGCGAACAAAGCGATGCACCTCCTATTGTTCCAGGGTGATCTGTACCGGTGTCACATTTTGGATAAAGCTCTCGTCTACGTACTTCTCGTAGGGAATGGAATGGGCGATGATGCCGGCCTCAAGGGAGAGCTGCACAACCTCCTCGAACTCAGCCTGAATAATGCGCAGGTCGCCGTAGGTGACCCGGTCGGGAGGGTTACTCAGGACAAACTTCAGGACGTCGGGTTTCTGGTTGAAGAAATTCGGCCCCGCCGCGATATCGGCAGCCAGAAACCTGTTGGTTTGGGAGGCGTCCAGCCATGACCCTGAGGACATGACATAGTTGACCAACTGCTGTACCCGGGCACGCTCCGTCTGGATCAACTCCTCCCGCACCGTCAGCACACAGCAGATGTAGTTAGGCCAAACGTCGCGCGTCATGTAGAGCGGCCGCGCATACCCAGCCTTCTCCGCCACCGCACCGAACGGCTCCCCGGTGGCATAGGCAGCTACCGCCCCGGCATACAGGGCAGCAGGCATGTCAGGTGGATTCATCTCCACCCATTCCACGTCCGCGACCGCCATACCATGTTGCTTGAGCAGTCGTCTCACGAACAGGTGATCGACGGCAAAGCGACTCGGAATCGCCACACGTTTGCCCTTGAGGTCTGGCATGGTCTTGATTGGTGCATCGTGCTTGACCATCAGGACCGCGCCAGAACGGTGTCCTAGCGCCACGATCTTCACTGGGATGCCTTTGTCAGCCAGGTCTATGGCCAGCGGAGCCAAGAAATAGGCGGCTTTGATCCGCCCCACCATGAAAGCCTCCTTCAGCTCAGGCCAGCCGCTGAACTTGGCATACTCGGCTATTCCCCCGGCAATGGCTTTCCCGCCTTTGGCGTCATGCTCCATCGCCTTACAGGCGACGGGAAGGGTGAGGTTTCAGGTTACCGGCAACCCCGCGACCTTCAGGGGCTCAGCAGCCACTGCCAGGTAGATCAGGGGAGGCAGTATACCGCACATAACCGCCGCCACCACGAGCCTCACTTTACGGTGAGCTTCCCAGAACTGGGAGATGATTCGTCGACCAGAAATCATTTTTCTTCCTCTCTGTCGTGATAAAAATGCTGCCCCGCGGCCTCTTCCTACGCGCCGACACCCGCCAGACGGTCGTCATGAGGTGAGCGCGAAGCGAACGATGACCACGGCTTAGATAGGGTGGGGTGCGGAAGCTGTCGCAGGCTGCCGTGAGTGCCACCAGATTTCAATCAGGTTAGCGGCCGGCCCAACCAGGAAGAGCGCGTATAATGGCGCATAGACGCTTTCGTTCAGCCGCAGAATCATCTCGACCAGAGCGACGAGAAACGCGACGACACATTGTCCCCATTTCGTCTGCACGGTGGTCTTCGGGTCGGTGATCATGAAGAAGATAAAGAGCTGATACATCGGCCCGGTGATTGGGGCGACCTCCGCCAGGAACGGATGGCCAGTGATCCAGCTGCGCACATAGGCCAAGAGCAAGAACGACACCACGTACGTGGCGCAGATGTGAAACCGCTTCACCTGCCAGATGATGAACGAGCCTAGTATCCACACGATGATCATCGGCAGCAGATAATTGCCCCACTGAATGCTCAGGCTCGCGACCACGTCCGGAGCCAGAACCAGCATCGCGCAGATGCCGAAGTTCGACGGATTCCAGAGATGGCGTCCCTTGACCCGTAGGACATATTTCGAGGTGATCGACAGCAGACTGCACAGCGCATAAGGCCACATGGCTGGTGATCGGACCAATATCCCGACACTGATCCCAGAGACGTAGGCGCTGGCTAGATTCGGCCACTGCCCCCAAAAAATCCGCCCTAACACCAGCTCTGTCACGAGCGCGATGATGATGGCGAGCGCGGTCCGCGAATAGCTCTCCAAAAAGCCAAACGACACCTGCCCTGCGGCCAGGATGCAGGTAATGAGCATGGGCGCGAGATAGCGCTTATCAAAACTGCGCCAACGCGCCCTACTAACCGATGACAAGGGTGTTGTCAGGGATGAGGTGGATGTAGTCGACGCACTGAGTCCGGGAGTCATGCCGGCTCCTTTACCTGATGAGTGTAGCCAACCTGAGGCGCCATGAGCGTCTGGACTTTCCCCGACGGCCAACGAATCACCACCTTCTCGATGTGGGTTTCTTTCCCCAAGCCGAAATGCAAACGGCGCTGATTCTGCGCCCCGAAACCACTGCCACCCGACACCTCTTGCACTTGCTCTTGCCCATTCCAGAACAGTCGCACTTGCGTGCCGATGGCGCTGCGGTTGCTGTTGCGGCCTTCCAGCTCAAAGGCGATCCACGCATGGTCCGGCACGACGGTGTTCTTGTACAGCAGCAGCGGCCCTTGTTGATTGACTACCACGGCATCCAGCACGCCACGATTCCAGAGATCGGCGAGCGCTACGGCACGGCCGTCGTATATGTCGGTGATCCCCACTGCCTGCGCCACATCAAAGAATTGCCCAGTGCCATCATTGATCCACACGCGCTTCTGCTGATAGCCCGACAGATTGCGGCCTTCCATGGGCGGCCAGTTCTGCGCATCGGAGATGATCGCGGTGTTGCCGCCCGCCACTTTCGAAAAATCGTACCAGTAGCTTCTATCTCGATCCGCTGAGACAAATCCGTTGGTCACATAGAGATCGAGGGAGCCATCATTGTTCAGGTCGCCGAATTGCGCGCCAAAGCTCCAGCCGCCGAGCTCTACGCCCATTTCACGTGCGAGATTTTCATACTGGAGGTTCTCTCCAGAAGTCCCGGCTTTCGGCACCCAGAGGTTGTTGCCTTGCAGGAGAATGCCCTCTTCAGAGATGTTCGTGACATAGATGGTGAACTGGCCCTGATTGAGTACGTCACCGACCGCCGCGTTCATGCCGCTCTTGGGTGCAAACCCAACCCCGGATTGTTTGCCCACCTCGCGAAAACGTGCGCCGCCATCGTTGAAATACAGCTCTGAGACGCCGTAATCGTTGGCAATGAACAGATCTGGATAGCCGGTACCACGCAGATCAGCCGCCGTCGCCGCCAAGGCCCAGCGGCGGCTCTGGATGCCCTGTTTCTCAGTCACATCTTCAAAGCTGCCGTCACCGCGGTTGCGCAGCAGATACTTCCGTCCACCGTTCTTGGCATACTCGAAGCTGTCCGGCATGATCCTGGTGGTCTCGAGTTTCCACAAGTTGACATGCTCCGCAAAATAGCCGCCGATGAACAGATCCAACCGCCCATCGCGGTCATAATCCAGCCAGATCGCCGTGTTAGCATTGATCCAACTCGGCAGCCCGGCGTCCGCTGTCACGCGCACCAATCGGCGTCCCTGCTCGTTACGGAACAGTTCGGGACGGCCCCACTTGTAGAGGAAGAGGTCTTCGTAGCCATCGTTATCGTAATCCCCCCAGACCGCGCCCATGGACACGCCTGTGCCGGCCTGATTGACATCCGCCACCCCCATGGCGGCCGCCACGTCCTCGAAGGTTCCATCGCCCCGATTGCGGTAGAGGCGGTTGCGACTGCCCTCTCCACTGTTCGCGACGTAGATGTCCTGCCAGCCATCGCGATCCACATCGACAATGGAGACCGCGGCGCCCATCGACGCGACCATCGGCATAATATGCGCGAGTTGGGGATCGAGGCTAGGCACTTGATGTATAAACTCAATGCCAGCTGCCCTGGCGACCTCCTGGAAACAGAACCCATAGCGCGCCATCACCGCGTCACGCGGGGCGTCGACGGCGATGGGCGCGTGACGTGCGGATACCCGCTTGAGCACCACGGGAGTGGCGATCAATGCCGCAAAAAAAATGCCCAACACAATGCCTAGGATGCGCCTGTTCATGCGTGCCTCCTCCGCCGCAACGCCTCGAGTGTCGACGAAGTCTGCGTGCTCATAGCAGAGCTTTGCCCGATCTATCTCTTCTCCATCACTCTGGCCCGGCGGCCAGGATCAGATGCCGCAGCGACCTCTTCTGGCCCCTGGTACAGCGGTCGAATCAATTGCAGGGCGGGGCGGGTATTGTAAAACGCTCGGTAACGGTTGTGCACCCCATCTGCAGGATACGCGTACGGTGCCGGGTAGGGATACTGCAGCATGCCATGGAAGGGCAGCGGCTCCACCGTCTGCGAGAACGCTGTATTGGCGTCCCCGTCTTTCGCCCACCCGTCCACAAACAGCAGAAAGTCACGTTTCCATCCTTCCGTAAGCTCCGGAAGACGAGTGGCATCGAACCTCAGCTGTAACTCGTCGCCCGACCCCATGATCACCAGGAGATCATCAACAGCCTCCAGAAGCGGCTTCACGTCTCCATAACGGGTGTACAGGCCTGGTGTCGGATTCCAGTTCCACTTATGCAACGGCCGCACCTGCTCGTACACAAAGCGCTCGGGCTGCTTACGCTCTGGGTGGATCACCACCTCCGAAAACCCTCTGAAGCGCAGCCTCGCTGACTCTGCAAGCTGATCGGTGAGCCGCACGGGCGGAGCCCCCGGGTCTGTCCCCAGAAAAATCTCGTCCCAGTACACGCACAGATTGGTGACGATCCGAATCTCCCGTGACGTGGACAGGAACTTCCCGGTCAAATCCACCACAATGGTCTTTGGTTTCCCGGCGGGGATTCCCATATCCGCAATGACGGTCTCCCACTCCCCCTGTGCGTTCCTAACTTGTAAGTAGGGCAGAATCAGCCCCGCCGGATTCTGCTGCGACATCCCAAGAAACGTGCTGCCGTCGGCCCAATCGACCCAGCCATTCAGGACCAGTATCGCCCGGCTATCTGGGGCAGCCTCTCCGAAGTCCAGTTCTAGGTGGTGCAACTCGGCAACCCCGGCGTAGTCGCGGGCAAACCCATCCGGATATATTCGATCGCGCTCCCGCAGGCGGTCCAGCACGTCCCGGCCATGGTGGTCGCGGGCGTTCAAGGGATACCTCCGCTCCTTCACCCCGAACAGGCGGAACTCAGGGAACGGCGGTCCCTTAAACTTGTCGTTGGTGAACACCTCGACCTCAGCTGGATGGTCCACCGCGATCAGCCGAATCGCGTCCAGGTACGCCACCTCCCGCAGCTCTTCGGTGACCCGGATTTCGTACCTGCCGTCGACAGCCATCAATGACGACCCATCGATCTGCACGTACTCGTCATGATCGACGGGGAAGTATTGCCCATCGCCGGCGCTGGCCCCTAGTGGCGCGACACCCAGCACGTCGGTGATAAACTCGAAGGCTTGGCCGTTCCAGGTAAAAATCATCGGACATGAGCCTGAAAGTCGCTGCGCCTCTTCGTAGACCGGCGCCTGGTTGACAGCCTGCCGCGTTTCGTTCTGAATCGTCCCATTGGGCCAGGTAATACGTACCGTGTCCACTGACGTGTACGCTCCCACCCCGAAGAGCAATGGCACGCCCTCATAGATCTGCTTCTGATACCGCCGGCCAGCCTTCACTTCCACCTCCGCGCCCGGGGCCAGCTTGAGATTCTTCACTCCTTTTAAGCCAACGCGTAGCGCAGCGTTTGCGCTGTCAGTCGTATTCCACAGCACCCGTAGCGTGCCATCGCTCCCTACCGCCGCCAAATCAAGCTTCCAGTCAGCGTCGAAATCGGCCGCCGTCGTAGCCACTGCTGCCTCCAGGCCATTGGGTCGCGTGGCCGCATCGAACGCTCCCAGCCCCTTACTCCGAAACACCGCTCCGCTCGCCACCAACTCGCTCACCGTGCGGTTTTCCAGGTCGGCAAACACAAACGGGGCTCTCGCACCCGCTGGCGCTTTAGCGCTCTGGAAGCCACCTTTGCGGTCGTTCATCAGCAGGACAAGGCCGGTACCGTCCCCTACAGCTAGGTCAGTCCATCCGTCGTTGTCCACATCGAAGGTCCCCATGCCGAGTACCCCTTGGGGGAGCACTTCAAGCGGAACCGCTTCATATTTCCCGCTCAGGTGGTCCCGGTAGAGCACCCCTGGCCGGTCCGCATAGGCCACTGCCAGGTCCATTCCCTGGGCGTCGGCAATGATATCGATGCGCACCCCATCGATGGCTGCCCCTGGCACAAACGGAAATGCATGCGTCAGATCAGAAAACCCTGCCTGGCCATTATTGCGGACGAGTGCCGAGGTCTTCCCGAGCAGGATCAGATCCAAATCGTAATCGTGGTCGAAATCTAGCCACACAGCCTTGCGGTAGCTCCCGACAGGCAGGGTCGCCGGGTGCTTCGCAAACCTTCCACCTACATTCTGGTATAGTGCCGTCCACTCTGCGGTCAGCACACACAGATCCGTCAGCCCATCGTTGTCAAAATCGCCCGCCGCAATCGACAAAACCTCTTTGAGGTCCTCCAGTCCGCTCGGGATCTCTGTCTTCCCCTGCTGATACAGCTTCACGCCACGGGTAGACCACACCAGCAACTCTGGCCTCAAGTCGCCATCGACGTCGAGCACAACAAGGCCGGCAGTGGCGGCATCCAACCCTTGGTCCAATACCTGCGCTTCAAACCGCAACTCCGCCGCAGCACGGACCTCCTGGGCGTGTTGCGGATCGATCGTCTCGTAAATCTCCGCATAGTAACTCCACTCCAAGTCCTCCTGCACGGCTGCCCCGGCCTGCTGACTCTTGATGCGGTCGAACGTTTCCTTGGCCGTTTTGGCCTCCTCAAGCCGCTTGCCCTTCCGGTAGGCCGCCGCAAGCTGGTAGTATGGCCCCGCGAGGTTGGGGGCAAGCTCCGTGGCGCGCTCAAAATGCTGCAGTGCCCGTTCATGCTCATTATTGCGCCAGTAAAGCTTCCCCAGGTTGTAATGGGTGATCGGCTCGTCCGGCACCAGTCGGAGCATCCCCTCGAACTGCTCAATAGCCCGGCTTTCTTTCGCGTCCCGCATGTACGCAAGTCCCAGGTTGAACCATGTGTGCGGGATCGTGGGATCTTGCTTCTGCGCCTGCTCCAGCTCTGTCACCCCTTCCGTTTTGTTACCCGCACGGAGCAATGCTAGGCCGTAATTCACCCGCTCTTGTGTCGAATCTGGCGCCAAGTCGAGGGCCTTCTTGAACGTCTCCACCGCATCGTATTGGGTAGCCCTATTCTCATAGAGCGCCTTCCCCAGATTCCGGTAGTGCCACAGCATCTCATCCTGAGAAGCAGCAGGCAGAATGATGGGTATCAACAGCACGACCAACAGGCCAAGGCGTGCCACCGGCCTCATCGTTTCACGACCCCTTCCCCTTCCCGGATGTACGTGAGCTTATTGATGAGCCCAGCGGCCTGTTCAGCCGGCAGCGTCTGCACCAGCCCACTAGGCCAGCGGATCTCCACCTGATCTACAGCGCTGGCTGCCCCGACCCCAAAGTGCAACCGCATGGTGCTCTGGCTGGCGTAACCGTTGCCGCCATTCACCTCACGGAGGTAGGCATTTCCTCCGGCGGTTAACACAACTCGGGTGCCGATCGCATCACGGTTTGACTTACTGCCAATCACCTTGAGCTCGACCCAATTCCCCGGCTTTTCCGGACGCCCCCGGAACAGCAGCGCCGGTTGATTGGCGTTGGTCTGATAGATATCCAGCAATCCGTCATTGTCGAAATCGCCCACACCAACACCCCGGCCATCAAAGGTCGTCTCCACTCCCGCCTCTGCGGCGACCTCCTTGAACGTCCCGTCGGCCATATTGTGGAACAGGCGTTTTTTCTGGTATCCGCTCCAGGTCATATCCCCAATATCCGGGTAACTGTTGAGATCCGAGAAATCCACACCTGGTTTGATGATCATCTCGACCAGCGCTGGAATATAATTCTGCTCCCCGGCAGAGCGCAGGCCGTTCACCGCAAACAGATCTTCCCAGCCATCGTTGTCAAAATCTGCGAACTTGGCCGCCCAGCCCCAGCCCGTATCGCAGGTGCCCGTCTCCTTCGACAGGTCGGTGAACGTGCCATCGCCGTTGTTGTGCCAGAGCATGTTGCACTCTTTCATGTACTCATCGGTGATGTTGGTGACATAAATGTCCAGCCAACCGTCCCGGTCATAATCCCCCATGTCGACGTTCATGCCCTTACGGGTGTCGAACCCAATGGACGTCTCGGTCATCTCCACAAACGTACCGGTGCCGTCGCCCTTGTTGAAAAACATCCTGTCCGTCCCGTAATCCCCGGCGATGTATACGTCCTGCCAGCCGTCGTTGTTCAGGTCGCCATGCCCCAGGTCCAGCGTCCAACCTGTATGGCGGGCAAATCCCGCCGCCTCGGTCATCTCCACAAACCCGCGCTCGCCGTTGGCCAAGGGTACATTGCGCCAGAACGTCACACCGCCCCCATTGTCGGCGTAATCTAGGTTATTGGGCAGTACGTGGGAGGTATTCAAATGCAGTAGGTTTACCGGCTGGAAATAGTTTCCCAGCAGCAGATCCAGCCAGCCGTCGTTGTCCGCGTCAAACGCAATAGCGGCAACCGTATTGCCGAACTTCGTCAGCCCCACCGCCTGGCTCACGTCCGTGAACTTATAATTGCCATCCGGACCCGGTCCCTCGTTGCGGTATAAAATCGGTGTTCCGAACCGAGCCACCAGGAGATCCAGCCGACCGTCGTTGTTATAGTCGAACCATAGCGCATCCGCACAGATGAACTGAGTGTCGTTTCCTCCTGTCACTCCAGCGCTCTCTGCGACGTCGGTGAAGGTCAGATCGCCGTTGTTGCGCATCAGATGGTGCGGCTTGCCCGTATCCGAATCGAGCACAAACAGATCATCAAACCCGTCGTTGTTGTAGTCACCCACTGCCACCGCGGCCCCACCGTAGGTGAACATCTCCAGCACCTGGGCCTTGGGCTGACCGGTAAATTTGCGCGGCGAGTGTACGAACCGTACTCCGGCCCGTTCGCCCACCTCCTCAAACTTGAGCTTCGAATTGGCGAGAGCCCCCTCAGCCCACACTGTTGACGCAAGGGCCAGCCAGCAGGCCACAAACCCAGCGCCGGCCCTCCACGTCTGGGGTTTAGATACCACGGTCGCTCTCCCCTCAATGCGCTTTTCCCGAGATCTCACCCACATTCGTATTCGCACCCCTCCCCGGGCCGAAGTGCGTCGACGGCAGCGTATGCGAAGCCTTGCCGTCTTGCTCCAGGCGGATCTGCAATTTCTCTTCTTCCCAGGTGGCGCTGACATTGGTATCGACGCGCTTGCCGGGTTCGAAGTGGGCCGTGAGAAGGGCATTCAATGCCTGGTCGTCTTGCTCCAGGAGAACTGGCAATTCCTGGTCATCGGGAAAAAGCTCTAGCGCCCCCCGCCAGATCTGCCGGGCTTTTTCTAGGTCATTCAGCCGCCAGTAGGCCTCACCTAGACCTCTATAGGCCCGTGCATGGTAGCTGCGCTTTTCCATCTGCTGGGACAGCTCGATAGCTTTTTCCAAGTCGGCAATCCCCGACCGCGTACGCCCGAAAATCGCCGGCCAGTACAAGTAGCTGTTGCCCCGCGTGTAGCGCCCCAACCAGCTCTCCTCCAGATCAAGGGCGGCACTAAAATGTCCAAGCGCCGTATTCGCGAGGAGCACCTGGGTAATCGCCCCTTCGGCCGGAATTTTGTCCACGTAGGCATAGCCGAGATTCATCCAGGCATTCGGCGCCTTTGGATGATCGGCCACCAGCTGCTTGAAGAACGCAATACACCGGTCGTAGGTCTTCACCTGGTTGATCTTCACCCCAGTCAAGCGGTACGCATTGCCGTACCGCAAATTGTTCGGATCAGCTTTCAACGCCGCCTCGAACCTGGCCAGGGCTGCCTCGTAATCTGCGGCCTGTGCGGCCTGCACGGCTTCCTGAAACAGGGACTCAGCCTCCTGGGCCGGTGCAGTACTGAAAAGGCCTAAAGCCGTCATCAGCACAACGACCACCATCCATCTCATCTCGGGTTTCTCCCGTATAAGAAGGTCTTTACACCCCGCAACAACACTCGTCTTCGGTGACCCATCCGCCGCTGAGCGCCCGGCCATCTCAGGGCTGTTTCACCGCCGCTTCATGTGGGGCCTTCGGCTGGAACGGCTGAACCTCGGACTGGCCCTCAACAATGGCATACATCCGGTTGGGCTGGAGGTTCGTAAACGTTTGCCTGGCCCCCGAAGGCCAGGCTACTTCCAGGCGTTCAATCTGCGTCGCCTGGCCAAGGCCTAAATGCACCCGCAGCGAGCTCTGGCTGGCAAACCCATTCCCACCATTCACAAATCCCACTTGCGTCTGCCCGCCGGCCGTGACCCACAGTCGCGTCCCCACCGCGAAGGGATTCGACCGGGTACCCTTGAGCGTAAACTGCACCCAGTGGTTGCCCATGGGTTGGATGTTGCGGTACAGCAAAGGCCTGGCACTGGCATTTGAAACCAACAAATCTAGCCGGCCGTCGTTGTCAAAATCGGCCACGGCAATCCCCCGTCCGTCCAGCTTGGAATTCAGCCCGTGGCGCGCCGCTTCATTCGTAAACAGCGTCCCCTCCTGGTTGTGAAACAGGCATTTCTCCTGGTACCCGCTCAGCGTCTTGTTCCCCATCGGTGGCCAGTTCCGGGCGTCAGAAAGGTCGACGTTGGGGCTGGTGATCAACTGAAAAATGTCCACCACGTAGTTCTCTTCCCCAGCCGATACCCAGCCATTGACCACGTAGAGGTCTAGCCAACCGTCGTTGTCATAATCGAAAAACTTCCCGGCCCAGCCCCACCCGGTATCGTATGTGCCGGTTTCGCGGGCCACGTCAGTGAACGTGAGGTCCCCATTGTTCTTCCACAGGAAGTTGCCCTCCCGCATGTACTCATCTGTAATGTTGGTCACATACATGTCGAACAGCCCGTCGTTATTAAAATCCCCCCAATCGGCGTTCATGCCCTTTTTGGTATCAATGCCAATGGCCTTCTCCGTCAGATCCGAGAACGTCCCGTCCCCGTTGTTCAGAAAAAACCGGTCCGCACCGAAATCCACCGCTGCATATAGGTCGTCGTCACCGTCGTGGTCCACATCGGCGTGGCCCACGTCTAGAGTCCATCCGGAGAATCGGAGACCCGCCTTGTCGGTCACATCGGTGAACGTCCCGTCCCGATTGTTGCGATACAGCGTCACCCCCCCACCGTTGTTTGCGGTCTCAAAGCTCTCCGGAAAAAAGTGCGGTGTTGACGGGTTGAACAGGTTCACCGGCTGGAAATAATTCCCCAGCAGAATGTCCAGGTATCCGTCACGATCGTAATCGAAGGCAATGGCCACGATGCTGTTGAGGTATTGCTGGTTCAGCCCGGCCTGTATGCTGACATCCTTGAACGTCCCGTCTCCCAGATTCTCAAACAACTGGCTGCGGCCAAACCGTACCACCAGCAGGTCGAGCCGCCAGTCGTTGTTATAATCGAACCACAGCGCATCGGCCGAGGCATTGGACTCGTCGTTCCCGTTGGCCACTCCGGCGGCCTCGCCCACCTCCGTGAACGTAAAATCCCCGTTATTGCGGTACAGCAGATTCTTGCCGTTTTGTTCAGAAGTAGTCGCAAAGAAGTCCTCGAATCCATCGGCGTTGTAATCACCTACCGCCACGGCAGCCCCCAGGGCCGTATACCCCTTCATAATGTCAGCATAGGCATTTTTGAACGACCGACTGGCATGCTTGTACCGTATCCCGGCCCGTTCGGCGACCTCCTCAAACCAGCTCTCACCCGCCTGCTCTGCGGCCGCTGCAACTGATGGCCAGTTCCCTAGCAGCACGGCCACCAAGCCGACCACTACAAGATTGTTTGCCCCCCACCGCAGCACTTTTTTGCATGCCGTCACGTTCATCCTGTCGCCGACTTTCCATGCTCTTCGCCGCCGTAGGGCTTTTCCATCAATTGAGTCTGGCCTTCCTTGAGCTCGTAGTACCTGTTGGCCGCGACATGTTCAAAGCGCTGCACAATTCCCGAGCGCGGCCAGCGCACGATCATCTCCTCTGCCTGTGCTGCTCGGTCCAGCCCAAAGTGCAGATGCAGAGTACTCTGTGAGCCATAGCTGTCGCCCAGAATCACCTCGCGCATCTGCTGGATACCATTGGCTCGAATGATCACCCGCGCCCCCACGGCGTCTCGGTTGGTGCCATTTTCTAGCTCTCCGGCTGCGCCAATGAGCTTCACCACCAGCCAGTTGCGGCCGGAAGCGATCTCGTTGCGTAACAGAGCATGCCGATCCGTCGACGCAGCTACCGCAATGTCCAGCACGCCACGGTTCCAGAAATCCGCCACAGCCGTGCCTCGGCTATTGAGTAGGAGGTCTGTATTCATGGCGCGACCGATCTCTGTGAACGTCCCATCCCGGTTATTGCGCAAATAGCGGTTGCGCTCCCAGCCGTGCCACGAGCGTGTGCCAAAATAATTAGGATCGAAGAGGTAGCCCGTCTTGTAGAGCCGCTGCTCACTGACCACCTTGTTCAGAAAGTCCAGCTCGATTTCGGTGTCCTTGTCGTTGTACACCCAGCCATTAGCGGCATAGATGTCCTGCCAGCCGTCGTTATCGAAATCCGCCAGGTTCGTCCCCCAGAACCACCCCGGTGGATTGGCGTTGGCTTTCCAGGTCACGTCCGCAAACGTGCCGTCCCCCTTGTTGCGGAGCAACGTGTTCCCCGAAGCCATATCTTTGAATACCCGTACAAATTTGAACCCCGACTGTTTGAAGATCTCAAAAAACATCGGCATAGCCGTCCGCCACACCCCCTGGCGCCAGGTCGTGATCAAGTAGCGGAATACCGTTGGCCACTCGGCAAACCATGCTTCTTCCGACCGAATGTGGGCGACGTATAGGTCCAGTCGTCCATCGTTATCGTAATCCCCAATCGTGGCACTCATCCCCGCTCCGTATGCCAGCGTGCCTGTCTGTACCGTCACATCCGTAAACGTGCCGTCTCCGTTGTTCCGATACAGCGTCTTGCGCCCAAAATCATTGGCCACGAATAAGTCCGGATACCCATCGTCGTTGTAGTCCCCAAAGGCCGTCCCCAAACACAGCCCGACATCGCCCACGCCGGCCTCGTCGGTCACATTGGTAAACGTCCCATCCCCGTTGTTGCGGTATAGCTGATTGGGCTCACCATTGCGGGCATAAAACGTGGTGGGAATGTCTTTCCTGGGATCGAGGTAGCGGCCGACATAGAGGTCCAGCCAGCCGTCGTTGTTATAGTCCACCCATGAGGCCACAGTCGTGCAGTTGTCCGCTCCAATGCTAGCCTGTGCGGTGACCTCCTCAAACGTCCCATCCCCCCTGTTGTGGAACAGCTGATTGGGCTTGAACGAGCGGCTGACGAACAGATCTTTGTACCCATCGTTGTCATAATCTGCAAACAGCGCCACAGTCACCCCATCCAAGCCCGCAAGCCCAGCCTGTGCGGTGACATCCTCAAACGTCCCGTCCCCCTTGTTGCGGAACAGCTTGGCTTCGACACCGTCGGGAATGAACAGGTCGTAATATCCATCGTTGTCGTAGTCGACAGCGGTGATTCCAGCTGGCCCGTAACGTATCATCCCGAATTTCAACGGCTGGTCCAGAAACGCCGGATAATACTGGTTGATAAAATCAATGCCGGCCTCGGCCGCCACATCGATAAACAGGGGCCGTGAGCTGATGATCCGGTCGCCTTGGATCAGCTCCGCGCGGTGGATTTGGAACGGTTTCTGCGACGCGTCAACATGCAGCCGGAAGTACGCCCGATCGATACCGGTCTGGGATTCGCCTTCGGGCACCCCGATCAGCTCAAAACGCACGCTGGCCACCACCTCACCCGTGCCGCGCCATTTTTCCATCCGGTCCACATGCAACCGCACCTCATCAATCGACGCAAACCCCTTGATATAGGCCTGCCACTCCGCCAGCGCTGCCTGGCGATCAGCGACTTCAGGCGTCGAATGAAACGCATAGATGCGCACACCGTCTCGGTTGTCCACGAGCTGCAAATTGGTCAACCCTAGCAGGCAACCCTGAAAGTCTGGTGCGTAGAACCCCTCCAGGGTCTCGAGGTCCCGGGCGCGGAGCCCCCTGGCCATGGTGTTGAGTGTCACCACCATATCTCGGCCTTTAGAGAAAAATTCCCGTCCCACGCGGTCGACATAGGTCATCACCCCCCAGTACAGGGCAGCCAACAATGCGATCGCAACTCCCAGGATTACTATGCCGCTATACAGGGCAGCCGACACGACTACCGCGACTCCCAGCCAAACTAGCCACCGGTGCGGGCGGAACGATCTATCCCCGACCGCAACACGAGTCTTCTTCATGCGTGTTTTCTCAAGCAATCGGGATGACTCGACGGCCTGTGCTTTGTGCGCAGCCGCGCGCGTATTTGCCATGGTTGTTCCTAACCCTAAGGATTTCTCCCAATTTGGCAGTGAATGAGTGGATGAAGGAGGGATAGGACAGAACAAATGGTAAGCGTCCCAGCGTGCCTAGACAATAGATCCAGGACCCAGATATCGATCTAGGATGGCAAAAAAAAGGGCCTACATTTTGTAGACCCTGTAATAGATGGACTTAAAAGGTACTAGTACGAGATGGTTGACATGAGAAAGGATGAAAGAAGGTTACTACTTGAGAGCAGGTTTGTAATTGATTAGCGGGGTCGACCCGATAGGGCGGTCAGGAAAGATCAGCATCGACCGAAGCAAACTGGAAACGAGTGAGCTCAGGGATCCGCCGGCAAGCGTTCCAAGACCTCCGCCGTGCCAATCGAAGTCATAAGTGCCTTCCCACGCAGGGCGCTCAGGCCTGACTCGAGGCGTACAAGGCCGGCGCCCAGCGCCGTGCTCACCGTCACCTCAAAGATTTGATCGTCGGAATAGCCCGCCTGATGAAGCGCAGTTATATCCTCGTCAGTCACCTTGTAGGCATACTTCGCAACCTTCTGCACATATGGGGCCAGCACAGGGGGTAGCTCAGCCGCCAGGCTTGCAGCCTTGCGTATCGTAGGGTCTAGCGTTCCCGGCCCAGAGAGCACCGCCTCCTGCAGCTGCTTCACCTTGCTGCCGTATGGATCAGCCGCGGCATGCTTCCCTATCGGTGTGTTTTCCATCTTCAGGCCATCCCTATGTCGGCTGCCGGTACCTCCAATCCGCAGGCCGCTCAACAGCTTGTACCCTAAGACAAGCGAAAACTTTACTCCCCTGGCAAACACTTTGGGCGGCGGAACTCTGACGCCAAGCGCATCGGCGACCCGATTGATGATATTAAATCCCACACAGATGTATATCGCGTCGGCGATCGCTTGATCTGTCAGTCCTTCAGCTCTCAATGCAGCTATATCCTCAAACCCAAGTTGGTCGGGTAAGAGCGTCAGCTTCTCTATAAAGCCCAACATCGACTGCAATTTCCCGATGATCGGAGCCGTGCGCCAGTCTGTGAATACTGCCTGGATGACTTCATGGCCAAGTACCGCCGACGCGACCGCGCCGTGTGCGTCAGATCAGAACACACAGCGGTTCACTTTCGAGGTGAAGGCCCCAAATAGCTCGCGCTCGCCTATACTCCAATCAGACGGACCGCGCAGGACAGCGTGTCCCAGGTCGCAGAACGGTCTCCCGAAATATTCCGGACGGTACATAAAGATCTTGATGATGTCCACCGGCGCCGAGAAGGTGATGATGCGTATGAAAACCAGCAGCAGTTTTTGTGTCCACCGATGTCCGAACTCTACCTTGGACAGTCGCATGCCCACTCCATAGCAGAAATAGCCTAACCCCCGACTTCAATCGCCGCCTCGATAATGAAATTTTCAAGGCGGAGACGGCGATATCTTACCGGGAGAGGGCAAGCCCTTGCACCCCAGTTCCTCCCACACGACTGTGCATATGCATTAAGTATACGGCGGTTGGCGCATGGGGTCAACGACGGCGGCAGTGTTGCTGATATTCCCCAGTGGTTGTACGCGACAAATTTGGCAACGATCATATGCGACAGAGCCCCCAATGGCACGTTATCGCCTATACCCTATTG
>JBKPCR010000293.1:0-13475 GCA_046727435.1 bacterium
CGGCCGCGTGGGCGAAGCACTGCCGCTGCTCGAGCAAGCGATGAACCAGGCGACCTCGCTCAGGAGCAGCAGCTTTCCGCGCTGGGTTGCCTGGCTGAGTGAGGCCTGTCTCTTGGCAGGGAGACTGGAGGACGCACTCCACATTGCTGGGCGAGCCGTCGAGCTCCCCCATACGCACATAGGACGGGCACATCAGGCCAGGGCCCTCCGACTCCTCGGCGATATCGCCGCGCAGCGCAATCCCCCGAATGCCGAGGGGGCTGAAGGCCACTATCGCGAAGCCCTCGCGCTGGCCGTCGAGCTCGGGATGTGCCCGCTCCAGGCCCACTGCCACCTTGGCCTCGGGACGCTGTATGCCAAGGTCGCCCAGCAGGAGCCAGCCCGCCGCGAGCTCTCAACGGCCATCGAGATGTATCGCACGATGGACATGACCTTCTGGCTGCCCCAGGCCGAGGCGGCGTTGGCGGAGGTGGTCGAGGTGAAACGGCCCCGGCGACGTCGGAAGAAACGGCTGTGACGGCTTCAGATGCCAGCGGCGCGATCATGCCCGACCGTTGGCTCAGCGCACAGTGCTCCACGGGGAGATGAGACCTCCCGCACCTCGCTCCGCTCCCGGCGGACGAGGGAGCACATGCCAGGCTGACAGATGGGGCTCAGCGAAAGGGGAACATCATGCCGGAACGAAGGCCAAGGCTGGAGGGAAAGGTCGCGATCGTGACCGGTGCCGGGTCCAGTGGTCCGGGGATCGGCACGGGCAAGGCCATATCCGTGCTCTTCGCCCGCGAGGGCGCCAGGGTGCTCCTGGTGGATCGAGTCGCCACGCATGCGGAAGAGACCCTCGCGGCCATCCGCGACGAGGGAGGCGACGCGTCGGTGTGTGAGGCCGATGTGATCAACCCCGCGGACTGCGAGGGGATGGTCGACACCGCCAGGGCGCGGTATGGGCGACTGGACATCTTGGTGAATAACGTCGGCATTCTTGGACCGGGCTCTGTGGTGGATGTGAAGGAGGACGACTGGGACCGGGTGCTGGACGTCAACCTTAAGAGCATGATGCTGACCAGCAAGTACGCCATCCCCGACATGATCGAGGGCGGCGGCGGCGCCATCGTCAACATCTCGTCCATTGCCGGCCTGCGGGCTGGCAGCGGCGGCGCGAGCATCCCCTATGCCGTGTCCAAAGGGGGTGTCATCGCGCTGACCACGCAGATGGCGGTGCACCATGGCCGGGACCACATCAGGGTGAACGGCATCGCCCCCGGTCACATCTACACGCCAATGGTGGCCGCGGGCATGACCGAGGAGATGCGGGACCTGCGGAGACGAGCCGGGCCCCTCGGCACCGAGGGGACCGCCTGGGACATCGCCTGGGCGGCGGTGTTCCTGGCCAGCGACGAGGCGCGGTGGATCACCGGCGTGGTCCTGCCGGTGGACGCCGGGCTCTTAGCGACGACGCCACTGGCGATGCTGCGCCACTTGCGGTAAAGGAAGACGGGTATGCGCTGCCCGCGCTGCGACGCTAACACGCCCGACGGGGCCAAGTTCTGCATTGAGTGTGGCACCCCTCTAAAGACTAGCTGCCCCCAATGTGGGGCGGAAACGCTTCCACGGGCGAAGTTCTGCGGGGAATGCGGCACGCCGCTCACCGCGCAGACCCGAGCGCCACTTTGTGCGCCTCCCTCATCGCCGCTGCGGTATATCCCTGGGTATTTGGCCGAGAAAATTCTCACCTGCAAGGCCGCGCTCGAAGGCGAGCGCAAGCAGGTCACGGTCCTGTTTGCCGATCTCAAAGGCTCCATGGAGTTGCTGGCGGACTGTGATCCCGAGGAGGCGCGCCAGCTCCTCGACCCAGTGCTCGAACGCATGATGGCCGCCGTGCATCGCTATGAGGGCACGGTGAATCAGGTCATGGGCGACAGCATCATGGCCCTCTTCGGGGCGCCGATTCCTGATGACGCTTATGCCGTGCAGGCGTATCATGGGACGGTGCAGCGGTAATAGGGGGTGCCGTTGCCCCTGCGGTTCGGCTTGAACACCGAGATGGTGGTGGTGAGGGGAAGAGCCCTTTTCCATCATCGATGACACCGTGACTCTCTATGACCCCAGGACGGGCTGCAGAAGCCTCGTAGCGCAGGAGGTGGGCGAGTATGGCGCATGATGTGTTCATCAGCTATTCAACCCACGATAAACCGACCGCCGACGCGCTGTGTGCGACCCTCGAAGCCAAAGGCATTCGGTGCTGGATCGCACCCCGAGATATCGTACCCGGCACGGAATGGGGCGAAGCGATCATCGAGGCGCTGCAGACCAGTCGTGTCATGGTCCTCGTGTTCTCGTCCCATGCCAACAGTTCGCAACAGATTCGGCGGGAACTAGAGAGTGCAGTGGATAGAGGCCTGATCATCATCCCCGTGCGCATCGAGAATGTCGTGCCTGTCAAGGGCCTGGCGTACTTCATCGGCCCGGTCCATTGGCTGGACGCACTGACACCACCGCTGGAAACCCACCTCCAAAATCTGGCCGAGGCCGTGCGCCTGTTACTCTCGAAACCCGGGCAAGCGCAGGGGGCAAGCCCTACTGAGGATTTGCGCCTAGAGGTCACGGAGCACAAGGGTCAGGGTGCTCATGTGCAGCCAGCGGCGCAACAGGCGTTCCTGACACACTCACCGCGCATAGTCCGCCGGCAGCGTGTGGTGGCCGGGGCGGCGATGGTATTGGCGCTGCTCTTCCTTGTGGGGATTGGCGGGTGGTATTGGGATGCGTATCAGCGTGAGCATGTCGACTATTATGCCCAGGTGATCACCCGCTGGGGCTTGCCCGGGGGGATTGGGCGCCTCAGCGCCGAGCAGGTGCGCCAGCGCAATGCCTCGCTGGCGTTTCACAAACACGGCCGGCGCGGACCGGTGCACGAGATTCGTCTGGTGAACAGCCGGGGTACCTACCATCCGGAGTCTTACCACACTGCCTTCTGGCAGCTCGTGTCGCTCAACCCACTGCCCCCAGATACAGTGAGCGACGCCTCCAAAGCGATGACGGTGAGCCGCGTGGTTTTCGAGCGCGACGCCCGGGGCCGGATTCTCAACCAGAGCGCCTACAATCGCGCGGACCGGCGGATCTACACGCTGCATTATGTGCACCCCAACCAGGCGGAGTACAGGACGCCCCAGTGGATCATTGATCCCGTGCGCGAGTCGGGGATTACATTGCTCAAGTTCGTCCGGCCAGAGCACGGGCCGGAGGCCGGGTTGGCGCAGGAAGTGCGCTACTTCGATAGTGCGGGGACACCACAGCCCGATCACGATGGTTCCTATGGGAGCCGATACCTCTTCGATGCGCGCGGGCTACCAGTTCAAGTGATCAACCTGGGAGCCGATGGTCAGCCGGCGGTCACGAAGGCGGGCATCGCGACAAACACGATCACCTACGACGCGCTGGGGAATGTGACGCAGAGCACCTCTTTCGGACGTGACGGTCAACCGCGCCTGGATAAAGGCGGCTACGCTGGCATACAGTTGGCCTACGACCCATCCGGCAACCTGCAAGAAGTTGCATTTGTGGGGACAGACGGCCAGCTGGTCACCCGCAGCCGCGTGGGGGCGGCGGGCAGAAGCTTTCGTTATGATGGCCGCGGCAATATCGTCGAGACCGCCTTTTTCGATTTGTATCGTCAACCTGTGACCGGCAGAATGGGTGGGCAGACGACAGTGCCGGTCTTTGCCAGGCAGACACTCGAGTGGGATGAGGACGGCGGTGCCTTAGAGACCTACTTTGGCCCAGATGGTAAACCCATCGTGATCGGAGGCCGGGTCGTCACAGCGCGGGGTGTCTGGGATACACGCGGCTATCCGGTGGAACAAGCCTACTTCGATGAGCACAAGCGTCCTATACGTAATAAGGACGGCTGCGCCAAGCTCCGATTCATGCATGACGCCCATGGCAACCTGGTTGAACAGACCTGTCTGGACGAACGGGATCACCCCATACGCTCGACGGAGGGCTTTGCACAGGTCAAGTGGGTCCATGACGACCGCGGGAATGCCACCGAAACCCTCTACTTCGGTCCCCATGGAAGGCCAGAACGCTACGAAGAGCGTTACGTTAAAGTACGGACGACATACAACCTACAAGGTATGGTGATCGAACAGGTCTACCTCGATATGGCCGACTACCCCGTCCACACGAGCGACGGCTATGCCAAGTTCACCTACAAGTATGATACGCAGGGCCACCTCATCGAGGCCGCCTTTTTCGATGCACAAGATCAGCTGACGCTACGCCAAGGCGGCTATGCCCAACATCGCCGCATGTTTGACGCGCGGGGGAAGCTGATCGAAGAGACCTTCTTCGGCCTACGAGGAAACCCCGTGCGGGTCGACAACGGATACGTCAAAACCACGTTTGCCTATGACGACCGGGGGTACAGAATCGAGCAGGCCCACTTCGACGAGCACAGCCAGCCCACCCTGCATACCGACGGGAGCGCCATGCGACGCTCGAAGTACAACGAGCGCGGCCAGTTGCTGGAGCACACGTATTATGGCCTCGATGGCTCGCCGGTCCTGCTCAGGGAGCGCGGATACGCGAAAAAGCGATGGACCTATGACGCGCACGGGAAGGTGACTCAAGTCGCGTACTTCGACCCTGACGATCGACTCGTCCAAACTGTGTACGGGTTCGCCATCATAAAATTCGTGTACGACAACCTCGGACGGGAAATGACGCGGGAATTCCTCAATGTCAACGGGGCGCCGGTGTACACACGGTGTGCCATTTGGGAATTTAAACCGGGTAGTAACGGTCAGCGGCTAGGGTTAGAGGTCGGGGACCTGCTCCTCAGTTATGACGGGGAGGACATCGGAAACACGCATATATTCAGCGAAATGGAACTCGTCAGAGGGGAGAGACCACGGGAACTTCGCATTCAGCGCCAGGACAAACTGGTGAGCCTCACGGTGCCCTCCGGCCGCCTGCAAGGACTCGACTTGGTGGATCGTGTGCCGTTTGCGTCCAACAAGGCTGGCCTCTAAGATGGCTGGTGTGGTCGCGGCGCCGTGCCTCAACAGAGAAGAGCCCGCACATCAGTCGTCGCATGCCAGGAGGGTTCTTCCTCGCTTCGGTAAGAAGAGATGACGTCACAAATACGCTTTCCGATAGCAGCGGTGTCACGAAATCGATCGCGAAACCGCAGAGCCATGATGGTTCATGGAGGAATTTGACACGGCCGACCGCTAAGAAGCCAAAGCGCTGTCGCGGAGCTATCCTGACCCTGTACCGATGCTATCGTTGGCGGCATGCAGCTGCTCTGGCCCTCAGGCCTTCGACGCCATAACGATTGTGAAGCCGATGCAGGCGTTCTGACCATCATCTGCTCTTGCTCGGCCCCCCTGGGGCAGGTAAGTCGATGCTGGCACGGCGGCTCATCACCATCCTGCTGGCGATGACGCTGGCCGAAGCCATTGAAACCACGCGCATCCACCGCGTCGCCAGCTTTACCGGGGACCGCACGGCGTGGGTCACGACCCGCCCGTTTCGCGCCCCCCACCAGACCATCTCGGATGCGGGGGTGATCGGCGGGGAGCAGGTGCCGATGCCGGATGAGGTGTCGTTGGCGTACCATCGCATCCGCATGAGTTGGACAGGCACACGGCCGCATCCTGCGCCAGGACGTCACATGCGTATGGGACAGACGCCACAACGAAGTCTGTTGAAGCAGATTGTAGTGTCTATGCCCACACGTCCCGTTGTCCCGCGCGCAACGCCAAAAGCCTGACCCTGATCTCGCAGAGTTCTTCTCCGACGGAGATCACGCCAAACACCAGGAGTCCCGTACTCGTAAATGGTACAGCTCCTCCCGATGCCACCAAACTCACGGCGAGAATCATGCCTCAGTTGCCGCGCACTACTCAAAGTGCGCTTGTGGGGTGATCGGCCTCGCAGAGTTTGTCGCCAACCTCCCTATACCTTGGCAGAGGGCCCCACCCGCAAGAGACAGAGTCGTGCGGCCAGTCTCAAGTGTACTGGAAGGTCCTGAATGGCATGCATAGGCATCTCAACGTCCATAGAGCCCGGGGTGAGGGATGCCCGTCAATCTCTGCCTGGCCTCGTCCCCAGGTTGGTATGCCTGCCCACCTGTTATACGTGATTACGGATCGTCAAAGCCTGCAAGAGAATGGTGTCTAGGCGATTTACGATCCTTCGGTCCTGCCAACTAGCGCCCCTTCAGGTCAGGTGCGGCGCTCCTCTATGGCTCACGGGCGTGTTTAAATCGATGCAGCGCCATGCAGAACTGCACACTCCTGCGCTGAGCAGGATGGGAACGCGCCAGCCGTCGGCAGGTATCGAGACTCCTCGCCTCTGTGTTTAGCCCTGACCATCAGTGCTGTTGCGTCCCTGTCGTTCTCGGGCTGATGTGTGCCTGGATTCTCTTGCATTTCGCAGGATGGCCTTCTTACGGCACCACTCTTGCGGAAGCTGAGAGACTAAATGGATGCTGTGACCCCGTACTAGCCATAACCAGGCGAGATTATTATACCGTGCGTCAAGGACGATGAGGAGCGACGGCGAAGCCTCCCCCCGAGAGTAGCGCCATGACTTGAGAAGAGCCATGGGCATGAGCGTGACCAAAGCTACCCGGGCGCATGTAGGATGGATCGAGTGCGTGATGAGACTTCCAGTTCTGGGAGCTCCGTGACATGGGCCAAATCGACGCGCTGTTCTTCCAGGAATCCCCCACAGGTAGGGCGGCCATCGAGCGTCACCTTGACGTCGACTGGGGGTTCGGTGATCTGGTCAGGCTGGAGCGGTTGACGGTGGTGAAAGGTGCCAACACCAGGCTTACGCCCAGGGGCCTTCGGCTGGACGACGCGCCTCCCCTTCGAAAATAGGTCCGCCTGGCGATTGTCGCCGCGGTTAAGCTGAGCCATTTCGGTGCGGAACGCTTCGATGATAGCCGTCACCTCGGGTCAGCTGACGTTGTTGCTCGAGCACCAACGTTACCAGCTTGTCTCGGCTCAATGATGCGCGCGATTCTGGTGCAATCACTGCCTGGAAAATAGACCCCTTGCGTCTGACCCGCAAGTCAAGCTGCTAATCAATTATGTGGTTTTAATAGATACCTATGGCTGCCCATGGAGATTCACCTCAGCTGAATGACTTCAGAAGTTATAGAGACCCGCTGCGGGAACTGAAAGGGCAATAGCTATGCCACAATTAATCGAGGTTTTCTTTTCCTACTCGCACAAAGACAAAGAACTTCGGGATGGACTTGACAAGCATCTGAGCCTCATGAAGCACCTCGGTATCATCACAGGGTGGCATGACCATCAGATCTCCGCGGGTCAGGAATGGAAAGGACAAATTGACGAGCACCTAAATACGGCGCATGTAATTCTCTTGCTGGTCAGTGCGGATTTCCTCAATTCTAATTATTGCTATGACATTGAACTTACGCGAGCGATGGAGCGTCATGCAGCTGGTGAAGCCCGTGTAATCCCGATCATCCTTCGTCCTTGCGATTGGCAAGGCGCTCCATTTGATCAGCTTCAAGTATTACCCACGGATGGAAAGCCTGTCACTGAGTGGCCAAATCTCGACCAGGCATTTTTGGATATTGCCAGGGGTATTCGCGATGTGGTGGACAAGCTGTGTCTTTCTGATCAACTTCTTTCTTTGAGAAACACCATTAAGATTTCAAACGATGGGGGAAGTGAAGAATGGGAAGAAGATGCAGCACTATTATATGAAGTTACCAAACCCTTTGAAGAAATACGGCAGCGACTCGCGAGCATGAAATCATGTGAGTTCGAGGCCTTTGCCATAACTGCACATAATCTTGATGTGTTTCATCAAGTAAAAAGCAATATTGAACCTGACCATGAAACCAGAATAACGAAAACAGAGGAACATCCCGGTGGCTCCGGTGCAAATACCATCTATGCTCTGGCGAAGCTTGGCCGGAAGGTGGGGATAGCCGGGATTGTGGCGAAGGATCGTAATGGCCGTTACTTAAAGGAAGATTTTGGTCAAGTCGAGCGTGGGAAGTACAAGGTAGATGTTGAATGCCTCCTGGAAACAAATCCGAAAGCTGGTCTCCACACTGGTCGGACGCTCGTGTTGGTAGAAAAGCACGGTGGTCGCCGCCTCATCTGTGTAGACCCTGGCGTAAACGAAATCTGGGCTGAGGAAATTGAGCGTCAGAACCAACAAGGCAAATTAGTGGACTGTATCAGCTCCTCTAAAATCGTCCACTTTTCGTCGTTTACAGGAGATGCTGAACGTGCAAAGCAGCGGAGGTTAATCGGATATCTTCCTAAGGAAACTATCCTCTCCTTCACACCCGGTGCGTTATACTCAGGAGCAGGCTTGGATGCCCTGGAAGAGATTCTGAGGAGGACCAACGTACTTTTCTTGTACGAACAGCAGCTAGACACTCTACTGCGCAGTAAATCGTTGTTGCGGCCTAAGGAAACAGCGCCCCATCGACAGAAGCTTAGAAGGTTGTTTGAGTGGAGAAAGCAGAATAAACATTGCGAGCCTATTCTTATAGTTATTAAACCTGCAGCCAAGATAAGCATGGGCATCTCAGTGCCTTCGGATATAGTAATGGCTTATGGCTGCAACGACTTTGAGGGCGACATACTTCCAAAAGTACGTGTCGAAGATTCTGGAAGAAAAGATACTACGGGTGCTGGAGATGCACTGGCCTCAGGAGTATTATTTGGGCTTTTGAGAGGTTCCAGTGTGCAATTCTGCGTTGAGGCTGGAGTTGAAATGGCTGCGTGCGCGTCGAGTACTTTCGGGGCCAGGCCAGGTTTACCGAATGTGGAGGGGCTTCGAGGAAGGCTTTTATGAGTTTGGCCACCCAGTGGCGGGGCCTAATTCTACTCTGTTAGGACCTTTGTGAGCAAAGATCGATGAACCGATCCGTGGTCACCCACCATAGGACAGCTTGGTGTCGGAGCCACCGGGCCACCTCACGATGCACGGCGGGGAGGGACTGTCGCTGGCGCTGCGGCCGAGGGGGGAAAAGGGTCGCGTGGGCGACCCGGGCGGTCGTCGCGGCGCCCCTGCCGCCGCTCCAACCAGACCAGAAAGCTGTAAGCCAGCATCACCGTCACCGCATGCCGATGAAACCCTGGCCACAGGCGGCCTTGATACTGGCCCCAGCCCAACTCTCCCTTGGCCTCTTCATGAAACTGTTCCACGGCATGGCGCCGATGGGCATAGCCGGCCAGTTCTTCCAGCGGGGTCTCCACGGGCAGGTTGCTCCAATAGTACTTCCGCTCCTCCGGCTGGCCTTGGGTGGCCCGCTCCCCGACCAGCCAGCCCTCGTGCCGCTGACTATCGCTGGTCACCCGCCAACCACGCACCGCCACAAACTTCTTGCGCAACCAGCCTTTGGTCCCACGCCGCCAGCGAATCGTGTGCCACTGCCAGCGGGGCACGCTGTGGAGCAACTCGTCCGCCCGCCATACGGGGGCGCTCGGCGCGCGCCCCAGGCTCACCTGGAAATCTGTCCGCACCGCCACCACATACAGCTCCTGCCGCGTCTCCAGGCCCGCCAGGAAGTTCGGGTTGTCCCCGTAGTCGGCATCGGCGACCACGCAGCGGTGCGGCACGCCCCAGGCCCGCGCCTGATCGAGGAGTGCCAAGGCAATCTCTGGCTTGGTCTGAAAGGAGATGTCGGCCGGGACACGGGCCTGCTGGCGACGCTCAGGGGCCGTCGCCCACGCCTGCGGCGGGTACAACCGCACGGCGACCGGCCACGTGGCGTGCGGATCGCTGTAGCAGCAACTCACGGCGATCTGGCAGTTACCCACCTTCCCCAGGGTCCCCGAGTATTGCCAGGCCACTCCCACCGAGGCCGTCCTCCGCTTGGGAAAGCCCGTATCATCCACGATCAGTACCCCATCGCCCCTGGTGACCTCCGCGAACATCTTCTGCACCCGCTGGCGGTTGAGGTCCTCCTCGTCCCACTGCATATTGGTGAGGAACTCCTGCACCCGCTGCGCACTGGTGCCCGGTACGGCCTGGGCGATGGTATCGCCATTCTTGTTGGGCAACTCGGTGAGCAGCCCCGTCGTATAGCGCTCCAGCGCCTCTCGGCCCTCCGGTCGCCGAAAGCGGACCCGAAACGTACTCAAAAACGCCTGCAACTCCGGCAACGCCGCCGGACTGGTATGTACATCCACCAGTATCCTCCTTTCACTAAAGAGGATACCACGCCTCATCGAATACTAACAGAGTAGAACTAAGGTAGGGTTCAGGCCAACTTTACACTGCTTGGCAGCCATAGGACGGGAATCATCATCGCTGAAATGAGAGTATAACTTTGTATTGCGCAAATAGGAGAACGAGAAAGCTGATGTGGAGAGCGTTAAAATTCCTTGGGAGGTCTTGAGGCAGCGTGTACACCGCAGTACGCTTAGCCCATGAGCCCCGCTCAAGGACCACCTGGCGGCTACCAATTGCATATGGTGCTACTCGCTATTAGCCCGCTGATCTGGCGTCATCTCCTCATCCGCAGCAACACCAGCCTCGCCGACCTCCAGCTGTCCTGCAAATCGCCTTTGGCTGGAGTGACAAGCATCTTCATTGTTTCCGCATCCATCTGCGGGACTATGGCAGCACTGATGCAGCTTCCCACCGCGTGTAACTGACGGATCTGTATTGGCAGCTCACAGATCGGTCCCACTGAGTCTACGATTTCATCGCCGACTGGTGATGGGACATTCGCCTGGAAGCAATCCTATCGGTCGAGGCGGAGCCCTGCTTTCCTGGCTGTTAATGGCAAGAGCGCAGCGCCGTCAGAAGAGCGCTGAGGTGCTTAGGCATACGTGCAACAGCTGGATCAGTATCGCGGTTATCCACTGTTGGAGGCTTTGTCTATGGTGGCCGGCAACTCATTGTGGAGGCACAACTCCCAGATCCTAAGGTGATAACGCGAAAAAGCACCGACGGACGCTTACTCTCCGGCGGTATGGACTCCTAGGCCGCTTCCAAACGTGCTGCTATATTCGACAAACTTTTCTTACCGAGACCTTGCATCTATACTTTCGCATTTTTGAGCGTGAGGATGCGCAGTAGGCAGATGATGTGCAATAGGCAGATTTTGAGGTGAAAACCAAAGGGAAAGCACCGCTTTAACCGGCATGGCCTCGCGGGCTTAGCTGATGCACCGCGCGCCGGACGCCCGCGTCGGCATGATGAGACGATACGAGGCAAGGTGATCGCCCTGACGCGTACCATACCCTACAGGCTGGGATACCCCTTTGCGTTGTGGACGCTGGCACGGCTGCAGCAGGTCCTCCAGGAGCACCTTGGGCTCGGGGTCACCCCGGCGACGATCTGGAAGGGGCTCCAAGCTGAGGGCTTGGTGTGGAAACGCCAGCAGCGTTGGCTCCAAGTGACGGTTGATACGGCCTTCGTCGACAAAAGGGGGCCATCATCCAGGCCTACACCCAGCCGGTCCCGGCGCGGCGGGTCATCTGCCTCGATGCGTTGGGCATGGGTGGCCCAGGCTGGGCAACCTTGACCCCGGACGATGGCCGGCGAGGCTATGTGTGGGGGTTCGGTGCGTTCGAGCCCGCCACCGGGTTGGCGACGACCCTGTGCAGTCCACGGCGCGACAGTGCCAGCTTCATGCACCTCTTGGAGCTGGTCCTGCAGACGTATCCTGCGCAGCAATGGGTCCTGATCACCGATAACTTGACCACCCATGTCTCGCGCGAGACGCAGGCCGCGTTGCTGGCCTGGCCAGAGGTGCAGCTGGTGTGGCTGCCGAAGTAGGCTTGTGGGCTCAACCGGATCGAGCCCTGGTGGAAACAGCTGCGGAGCCTGGCCTTGAAGGGTCGGCGGTGTGAGCGCATCGATGAGGTGCTCGAGGCGATGGTGCAGGCCACGCTGTATTGGAATGCGCATCGCTATCCCGATGTCTGGAAAAAAGCCGCCTAACTTTGGAAAAGGACTACTCAAGTCTGCTGGAGCAATTGATGCAAAAGCTAGCAGTCAGCAGGTTCATCAGCTTTTGGGTCATCACTTTGATCAAACCTATCCGACCGAACCGTCAGTTGGGTTAGCATCAGGAACCCAAAGTTTGCGTACCAGTCGCTCTCTTACACCCAGTTACGGAAATAGCCTATGCACATTGCCGCACTTATCGGAGCATGCAATGACTCGTGATCAGATCGTGCTCTCAGAGGCGAAAGTGAACGTAATGCAAGCGTTCTGCCCCAAACGTCCTGCTCCTGGGCCCTCCTGGGGCGGGCACGTCGATGCTGGTCCGGCGGCTCACCACCATCCTGCCGGCGATGACCCTCGCCGAGGCCCTTGAGACCACGCGGATCCACCGCGTCGCCGGCCGCACCGGCGACCGCACGGCGTGGGTCACGACCCGCCCGTGTCGCGCGCCCCACCATACCATCTCGGAGGCGGGGCTGATCGGCGGGGGCCAGGTGCCGCTGCCGGGCGACGTGTCGCTGGCGCACCATGGGATGCTCTTGTTGGATGCACGGCCAGAGTGCCGCCGCCACGTCCTGGACGTACTGTGTCAGCCGCTTGAGGAGAGTGTCATATAGATACCATCTCCCGCACGCCATCGATCCCACCGCACTCCCCGTCCTGGCCGAGCTCGCGGCACGTGCGCCGACCGCCACGGGTGCATCTGAGCGCTCCTGAGACGGCTGGTGATTTTCGCTTGACAGGGGGACGCGCGCTGGAGTACTGACACACCATCTCGCCTCCAGGCTGTGGAGGCACCGGAGTCGTCATCTGCACACACATGCGCCCAGCGCGCTCACCGCCGCCCAGGAGGGGGTATCCATGCGCTGCCCGAGCTGCGGCTTCGACAACCCCGAAGGTCTGAAGTTTTGCGGCGAGTGTGGCACGGCCGTGACGGCTCCGTGCCCCAGGTGCGGGTTTGTCAATCCGCCCCAGTTCAAATTTTGTGGCGATTGTGGCGCGTCCCTCGTGCCAGCGTCGCGTCCCTCCAGCACCCCCTCGCTGGCGGTTCAGCCTCAGCCCCCCAGCCGCTACACCCCCGCCTATCCTGCGGAGAAAATCCTCACGTCCAAGACCGCCCTCGAAGGCGAGCGCAAGCAGGTGACCGTGCTGTTTGCCGACCTCAAGGGCTCGATGGAGTTGCTCGCCGACCGCGACCCCGAAGAGGCGCGTGCGATTCTCGACCCGGTGTTGGAGCGCATGATGGCCGCCGTGCATCGCTATGAGGGGATGGTCAATCAGGTCATGGGCGATGGGATCATGGCGCTCTTTGGGGCCCCGATCGGGCATGAAGACCACGCCATCCGGGCCTGCTATGCGGCGCTAGCCATGCAAGCGTCGGTGAAAGCCTATGCCGCCGAGGTGCAACGCACCAAGGGCGTGCCTATCCACATGCGCGTCGGACTGAATGCCGGCGAGGTCGTGGTCCGCTCGATCGGCAGTGACCTCCACATGGACTACACGGCCGTCGGACAAAC
>JBKPCR010000294.1:0-17099 GCA_046727435.1 bacterium
GTCCACCGAGACCTGGTCACGGCCGCCGACAAGCTGTGTGCTTATATCAAATGTTTGGAGGAAATCGGGGCAGGTAATCCGGAGTTCTCGAAGGCAGAGAAGGCGCTCAGAGCCAGCGTCGAAGCACTAGATCTCCCGGAAGTACGGTACTTTCTGGACACGTTTGTCCCGAGCTTCCGGCTGACGTTGGATGAGCTTGAGTGAGTGCGCACGGCTGTCCATGAAACCCTGAAACTGGCGGAAACTTACAACACACGCGCCAGCGCCATAGACAGCAGGCAGATCAGGTCTTACACGGCCCTATCGGAGGTTTCGCCCAGCTGCCAGTGAGCTTTCGCCGTTCGGCGGCCGCGTGCGTCGTTTCAGGTGCTCCGTTATACTTGCATCATATGTACGTTGCGTTTGCGAACAACAAATGCCTGAAGTGTATAGCGCTTATCGGCATAAGCTGTTCGGGTAAGACCGCGAAGGAGCGCTTGAAATATGAGAATCGTTCAGGCTCATCAAGGGTATATCCCAGGTGTAGTGCGCTTGATCTCCGCTACCACTCAAACGATGCGGGAACATGGGATATACCAGTGGGACGAGATCTACCCAAATGAGGAGATCATCACGAAGGACGTCGACAGTCGCTCATTGTATGTTCTGGAACAGAGTGGTCTGTGCATCGCCGCCGTTTCTCTGAACCAGGAGCAAGATGAAGCTTACCAGCAGGTTCATTGGTTAGGTGGTGAGCCGGTGTTAGTTGTTCATCGTCTCTGTGTTGACCCTGCCTATCAGGGAAACGGTATTGGAAGCCGATTGATGGACTTTGCAGAGGAGCATGCAAAGCAAAACGCCTATGTTAGTATTCGATTGGACACATACACTGGCAATCCGAGAACCGTAAGGCTGTATGAGCGGCGAGGATACCGGAAGGCAGGACAGATTTATTTCCCCCGACGAACGTTGCCGTTTTTCTGCTTTGAGAAGATCCTCAGAGAAAGCACGGTATAGCCCGTCGCTCCACTGGAAAGCACAGCCATGTGGTTCCTGAACTCCGAGCGATGACGGGCCGCTGGCTCTGCGTTAGACTGCTCGGGAAGCTTCGGTAGAGGGTATCTGCATGAATAAAGACAGTTGCAGGAATCCGATGCGTATCAGGCTCTCTGAGGAGCGACGGACACGCATGGTATGCTCGATCAAGCAATATTTCGCGGAGCACTTCGACGAAACACTCAGCGACTTTCGCGCCGAGAGTCTCTTGGACTTTTTCGTCAAGGAACTTGGGCCGCCTGTATACAACCAGGCCATTCGCGACGCCTACACGTTCATCCAAGACAAGCTGACGGATCTCGAAGGCGAATTTTATGAACCTGAAGAGCCCTACGCGCGCTAGGGCACCTCGGTATTGCCTGTCTATTGTCTCGTTTTCCATAGGGACCGGGGTATGCTAGCTATGGGGGAGAGTTTGGCCGGTCACATACGGATCAGGAGGGACAGCGATGGGGGAGATATCCCATCCCTAGACCGGTTCCCATCCGACGGGTGCCGCGGGAACCGGCAAGACACATCTGCTTTGCGATGTCGCCCGCCAGCGTGTCGCTGCCGGCCGACCGACCGTGCTGCTCATGGGGCAGCGGTTTGTCAGCACAGATGCACCCTGGCCCCAGGCCCTGCAACAACTCGACCTTCCAGGTCTCTCCGCTGAGGAGTTCGTCGGCGCCGTTGAAGTGGCTGCACAGGCGGCTGGCTGCCGCGCGCTTGTGTTGACCGATGCCATCAACGAAGGGTCCGGGAGACTCATCTGGCCGAGCCACCTGGCGGCATTTCTCGCTCACCTTGAGAGGTCGCCGTGGATCGGCGTGTTGCTTTCAGTTCGATCCTCTTACGAGGAAATGGTCGTCCCCGAGGACGTCAGTGCTCGCGCCGTCCGGGTGACACACGATGGCTTCGCGGGCCACGAGTACGATGCGACCCGAACCTTCTTCGTCCACTACGGCCTTGAGTTGCCGTCAACCCCACTTCTGACGCCGGAGTTTCGCAACCCACTCTTCCTCAAGATCCTTTGTCGCGGCCTCAACACGAAGGGAGAGCGTCGGCTGCCTCGCGGCTTCCACGGCATCACCGCAGTATTCGACTTGTACCTCATGCTATCAACGATCGCTTGGCGTCAGCGTTGGGTTTCAATCCCAAAAATGCGGTAGTGCGCCAGGCTTTGATAGCGTTCGCGAAGGTGCTCGTAGACTCCGGGGAGCGCTGGCTGACGCTGGCCAAGGCCGAAGAAGTTCTGAACGCCCTGCTGCCAGGACGCGAGTTCGAGCGTTCTCTATATCGCGGATTGGTTGTGGAAGGTGTGCTGGTGGAAGAAGCTCCCTGGCGCCAGGACACTGCTCACGAAGAAGTCGTCTTCATCGCCTACGATCTTTTCGCCGATCATCTCGTTGCCAAGACGCTCCTCGACATGCATCTCGACCCAGAAGCCCCGGCATCTGCCTTCGTGGCGGGGGCCCCACTTGCATTCCTTTGGGATGAGAACCACTATGTCGCGCCAGGTCTCCTCGAAGTCATGTGCATTCAGATTCCTGAGCGTGTTAGCCAGGAGCTAGTCTCGCTGGCGCCAAGGGTCACGGACCATTGGGCGGCTCGGGATGCCTTCCGGCAGAGCCTTGTCTGGCGGGCCTCCACGGCGTTCTCCGAGGACACACTCGAGGTACTCAACACGCTTATCCGAAGCGACCATGATTGGGACGATACCCTCGATGTGCTTCTGACGGTGGCCACGCTGCCCGAGCACCCGTTCAACGCGGACTTCCTCGACCAGTGGCTGCGAAAGCATCCGATGCCTGAACGGGATTCATGGTGGACCACCTACTTGCACTATGCATGGGGGAACCGCGGGTCTGTGGATAGACTGGTGGATTGGGCCTCCTCGGTGACTTCCAGCGCCACCCTCGATGATGAGACGGTTGACCTGTGTGCGACCGCGCTGGCGTGGATGCTCACCACCTCGAATCGCTTTCTCCGCGATCGTGCTACCATGGCCATCGTAAGCCTGTTGACTGGTCGACTGGGCGCCGTCGTGCGCCTCGTCGAACGGTTCGCAAATGTCGATGATCCTTACGTCGCGGAGCGTGTCTACGCCGTCGCATACGGCACGGCCATGCAGAGTCACAACCCTGGAGAGGTCGGCGCATTGGCAGCATGTGTGTACACTCGCGTGTTTGCGAGCGCACCCCCTGCACACATCCTACTGCGAGACTATGCGCGCGGTGTTGTCGAGCGTGCGATTGACTTGGGGGCTGACCTCCAAGTCGATCAGACGCTTATTCGACCCCCATACAAGAGCCAGTGGCCAGCGATTCCCTCAGAGGACGACATTGCGCCGCTCCTGCCCGACTGGTCTCGCGGTTCCCACGACAGCGGAGATGTCGAGTGGTCACGCAATCGCATCGGTAGTTCGGTGATGGGTGACGACTTCGCTCGCTATGTCATTGGCACAAACTCGTCATCCACAAACTGGCTTTCCCTGCGCCTCGACGAGCCCGTCTGGCAATCCGCGGAAGAGCGTTTGGCAAGGCTCCTGGAAGGATTCTCAGAAGCAGAGAGAGCTGCATGGGAGGCATTCAAGGCTGCTGACGATACGTTCAGACGCCTATCCTGGACGAGAAGGCTTGCGACGCTTCTACCTCCTAAGGAGACCCAACAAGAACACTCCGTAGACGATGAACTCCAAGCCCTCGCGGAAGCCGAGGAACTCGACTCTGCTCTCGCACGCGCGGAACAGGAGCGAGAGGCGGCGGTCACGGCGTTTGACTCAGTGCATACTGAGGAGCACGCCTGCGCTCTCGATCCGGCGCTGAATGCGATGTACAGCAATGACGAGGGGAAACGTCCACCTCGTTTCGATCTGCGGCTGATCCAGCGGTATGTCCTCTGGCGGGTATTCGACCTGGGTTGGACCACGGAGCGCTTCGGTCACTTCGACCGCTTCTCGATTGGCTATCACGGTCGCGCAGCATCGAAGGCCGAACGGATCGCAAGAAGTATCAGTGGATCGCCTACCACGAGATCAAGGCGCTGGTGGCGGATCACTTTCAGTACCGGGAACGGTTCCGTGAGGACGACGGCGACCGGGTCTACGACGGTCCTTGGCAGGAATCCCTTCGCGATATCGATCCGTCATGCACCCTACACGCCTCGCCTGGAGGCACATCCTGGGAGGGGCACTCGCCAGCATGGTGGGGTGTGGTCCGCTACGATTACTGGGGAGAGCCGAGCGGCCCGCGGGAATGGGTGATGCGTTACGACGACCTCCCGAAGGTGGAGGACCTGTTGAGCGTTTCCCACTCGTACAACGCGTCTCGGTGGCTCAACGCGCAGGGCTACTTCAACTGGAAGCAGCGGCCCCCGGCAGATCGGGAGTCGACCGACATCGAGCGGCGGGAGCTGTGGTATATCTGCACCGGCTATCTCCTTCGTGCCCGGGATACAGATGCCTTCATGAAGTGGGCTGAGGGCGTCGATTTCTGTCAAGGGGTTCACGCGGTACCGCACGGCACCGCATCATGGAATGCCCGTCATCCGGCTTCGACGGCCGAATCGGCACAGGATTCACCAACGCATCATGCAGGTGGTGACGCAGTTTCCCAACATGGACTGGCCGGGTTTGCTGGTCGTCATGCGGGACGTCGCGCGGAGCACCTGGCGCGCTAGGGAAAGCCCCTAACCCAACCCCCCATTGTATGAGATTAGTACATAGAGATCCCCAAACACCCGGTGCAGTCGAGTCTCCAAGATCGATTTATACCAATGGTGCATGGAACGCTTTAAGGCATGCGCCGAGCGTCATCACCCGTGCTAATCGAACTGTGTGATCGTGTCCACCAGCGCGGGCCGGCCGGCCTGGACCTCCTTGATGGCCCGCTGCAGGGCGGGCGCGATCTGCTTGGGGTCCTCGATGGGGCCTTCGGCGTACCAGCCCAGGGAGCGGGCGAGACCCGCAAAATCCGGCGGCGGGTCATTGATGGCCTGCCCGATTGAGGCGTTCTCCACCGGACGCCCCCGGTGCTCCGCGATGCGGAGCTGGTGCTCCCAATCGTTGTAGTATGCCCGATTGTTGAACATCACCGCGAGCATGGGGATCCGCATCTGGGCTGCGATCCAGAGGGCGCCGACGTCGTACATGAGGTCCCCGTCGGGTTGGATGTCCACCACCAGCTTGCCGCTGCCCTTGTGGGCCAGGGCCACCCCCAGGGAGATGCCGATCTGGGTGGCGGTGCCCAGGCTGTTGCCGGGATGTCGCTCCGGTGTCGCGAAGTCCCACAGCTTGAAAGTCCATCCCTGCAGGGAATTAGCCGTGAGCACCCAGTCGGTGCCCTTGATGGCGTCCCAGATCTCGGACGCCAGCCGCGGAACCGCGATGGGGGAGATATCCCAATCCTTACGGGCCTCATCCTGCCAGCGTTGCCGGGCTTCGGTGTGGACCCGGGTGATGGCCTCGGTCCGCTCCATGACCCGGGTCTGTATCGGGGGGTCCGAGGCTAGCCGGCTGCGGACCCGTGCCACCAGGTCCGACAACGCGGCCGACGTGTCGGCGATGATCTGTAAATCTACCGGCACCAATTGCTGGAACTCGTCCGACCACTTGCTGATGCTCACATCCCGGAACCCAATCTCCGCAATGCGACAGGTCCTGGGAGTGATGTACTCCGTGCGACGCGCGACCCGGTCCAGGCGGGTGAGGGGGCCGTAGAGGTCCTTCACGTCCAGGGCCAGCACGAGGTCGGCCTCGGAGAGCACTCCCGTGGCCACGGCGGTGATGTTCAGGGGGTGGGTGGTGGGGAAATTCAAACGGTTGTGCAGGTCCACGACCGCCGCGCCGGTGGCCTCAGCGAGTTCCACCAGGCGATGGAAGGAGGGCTTGTGCCGCCCCAGGTACCCGGCCAAGATCACCGGCTGCTGCGCCGTGAGCAGCCACTCCGCCAGCTGCTCCAGGGCCTCAGGGTCCGCCTGCATCCGGGTGCCCGGGCTCGCCTTAGCCGGGTCGGGTAGCGGATACTCGCCGTCCAGCAGATCCTCCTGGAACGCGGCGTCATAGCAGAGGTACACTGGCCCCTGGGGCTCCTGCATCGCCACCCGATACGCCCGGGCGAAGGAGTCGATCACCTCCTGGGCGTTGACCGGTTGCCGGTCCCACTTCACGTAATCCCGCACGGCTTGCCCCTGCAGTACCGTGGTGTGGATCCAGTCGATGTTGGGGCGGCGGCGGGTGGTATCCATGGGACCCGTGGCGCCCATGACAATGACCGGCGCCCGGTCCAGGTATGCGTAGTAGATAGCGTTGGTGGCGTGCAGCAGGCCCACGGTGTTGTGGGCGATAGCGGCCATGGGGCGCCCGGTGGCTTTGGCGTACCCATGGGCTATCTGGACCGCCACCTTCTCGTGCTGCGCTAGCACTATCTCCGGCTTGTTCCCTCCGTAGTTCACGATGGAATCGTGGAGCCCTCGGAAGGTGGAGCCGGGGTTGAGAGCTACGTAGGGGATCTCGTAGCGCTGCATGAGATCGACCACGAGGTCGGAACCGTATTTGCCCTTGCCGATAGTGGGTGTGAGCATGGTCTATCCTTTCATGATCGGTGCCCGCTTCCTTCTCGCTACACCCTACATGCTACGCTCTATATTTTGAGCAGTTGCCGCGCGTTTTCCCCCAGGATCTTCTCCTTCTGGATCGGGGTCAGGAGGGTATTCGCCTTCAGCTTTGACACGGTATGGGGGTACTCGGAGTCGAAGTGGGGGTAGTCCGTGGCCATGAGGATGTGGTCCTCCCGCAGCTCCTCCAAAGCCATACGCAAGGCACCCGGCACCTCGTCGGCCTCCAGGGTCACATAGCAGTTCCGCTTCACATACTCCGACGGCGTCATGCTCAGGTGGATAGACAGGTGCCGATGCTGGTCGTCCTTGAGCCACTCGAAGTCGTCGTCCATGCGGTGCATCCAGTATAGCGGCCACTCCGCACTGCACTCAAAGAAGACGACCTTCAGGCGTGGGAACCGCTCAAAGACACCACCGGCCACTAGCCCCACCAGGGCCTGGGTGCAGTTGGTGGGCCGCCCGAGGACGTGCATGGCCAGGAAGTTGTTGAAGCGCTCGGTGATGAAGCCCCAATTGCCGTTGGGGTGGCAGAAGAGGGGGACGTCCAGCTCTTGGGCAGCCTCGTAATAGGGGAAGAAGTCTGGATGGTCGAGATTCCTCTCCCCTTGGTAGCAGACCAGGTGGGCGCACTTGAACCCTAGCTCCTTGACGGCGCGCCGCAGCTCGTTGGGCATCTCCTGCGGATATCCCGCCGGGATCATGGCTACGGGGAGCAGGGCGTCCTCGTAGCCCTTCACCAGGTTTGCCGCCCAGTTGTTGTAGGCCCGGCACAGGGCCGCGCCAAGGGGGCCCTCGGTGGCCACCGGTAGTGAGATGCCGGTGGGGAAGAGGACCTGCTTGTCTAGGCTCTCCAGGGCGTTGCCCTCCAGCCGCTTGGCCATATCGTAGCCCACTACCTGCCGCCGGGCGATGTCCCCGCCCTTCCAATTCTCCTTGGGATCGTACATGTAGCTGTGGTTGTAGGAGCTGCTGTTCCCCTCGCCGCTGCCGCGCCGCCGCTCGAACTTCGTCTTGAACCGGCGCTCGTGGGGCTCCCCCTCCTTGATACAGACCGGCGTGTACTCCTCGAAAGGGGGGGCCAGCTTGTACACCTGGTCTGCGAAGTAGCCTTCCCGCAGGTGGGAATCCAGGTCGATGATCATGGGCGCCTCCTCTCATGCTATGCGCTGCGTTTTCGTCATACATGCCAGTGAAAGAGGGAAGGGTCATGCAGGAAGCAGCACGCAATAACTGCCCTGCGGATCCGCATGGCGGGGCTGGAAACGGTCAACGAGGCGTCTATGCCCGATTGGCACTGACAGGTCGGCCTCGGGGTTGCAAATCCCAAAGTGGTGGCCGAGTGGACGCATCTTGGGGCAAGAATGGGGAGATCATCGCACTGCCATCCATCGCATCTCTGCGCGCTCCGTATTGCTCGACCTCGTCCGTTCCTGTCACCTCTATGAGGCGGAGCCTTTCCCCAGGGCGGCCTCGACCTCTGGCAGCTGGCGCCAACGCAGCCCGCGCGGGTGGGTCGCCACCTCCACCTTGTTGCCGTCGGCATCCACCAGTCCCAGCGGGTGGTACACCAGCTCTATGCGGTTGCCGTCAGGGTCGTGAATGTAAGTGGAGTGCTCACCGGTGTCGTCGCGCTTACCCCAACGCTGGTCGTCCTCTGTCCCGCTACTGGTCGAGGCGCCCTGCCCGGCGCGGGAGTAGGCAATGCCCAGCGCGTCAAGGTGGGCGAGCATCTCGTCCCAATTCTCCACTTCCAGGGCAAAGTGGGCACGGGGGGAAATCACCGGGTTGTCCATCTCGGAAAAGTGCATTTCGGCGTTGCCGATGTGTAACTGCAGCTGGCGCTTGTTGCGCTCCGGTCCTCTATCGCGGAATGTGGCGCCCAGGACCTTCTCGTACCACTCCCTGGTCCGCTGCCGATCCGTGATCTGCACGTTGACATGTTGTACCATGGTAACTTTAGGCATCCTTCTGACCTCCCTATCTATCGATGACACATAAACTTTACCAGGACTGGGGCACCTGTACCCCTCCCCGCTGTGCAGCTTCGATCCTTCGCTGCCGCCAGTGTAATATACCTGGCCTGCCCGCGTCTAACATTTTGCCGCGTCTGGTGTCACAGCGATTCCGCAGGTTTCAAGGCCGGGGATGAAGGAGAGCATGCCCTCTCGAAATGGCCTGGGCCACCTATCGCGCCGGGCAGTACGACATGCTCGGACCTCCCTCCAGTCTGCGCCGCCTATTTGTCCAGCCACACATTCCAGAAGTACCACCAGCGCATGTCAAATAGGCCGTGGACATGCTGACGCATGACCGTCAGCTCAAACTCCCTCTTTGGGAGCCGTGAGGCGAGCGCTTCATCTGAGACCGCCACGTGCTTGAACATCTTCAGGTAGTCAAAGCTCTCTCTCAAGCGAAGGCTTCTCCTCAGCCCTAACCATCATTCACCTTCGGCTCTTCCACCTCCTATTGTTGCACTCACTCTAGCAGTCTTGCAGCCGTTGGCTTTCGGCGAGTTGAGCCTAATGCGACTACCCCTGTCATGTCAAGGTTGTCCTGGAGGGCGGGTGCCTGTCAGAGTTTTGCGCCGTCATGTCAGGGCTCGATGTTCGCTCCCTCTCCCGGCGGGAGAGGGTTAGGGTGAGGGGAAGAATTTTCGGCTTGACCGCCTGCCATCAGCTGATTACCATCGCAAGACCCGCAACTGCATGAGTCACCACGGCGAGGTGCGGGCGAACCCCTGCGGGGGTACTTCTGAAGGGGACAGCCAAAGAGTAGCGACAAGGGATTGAGGGGGCCGCAGCGCGGAGGCCGCTATGAGGCATACCACTGTTGGGATCATCGCCACCTGCATCCTCGCTACCCTCTCAGCACCGCACGCCTCCGGGGCGCAGCCGCCAGCGAAAGTCCCCCGCATAGGTATCCTCTGGTTCGGCTCCCCTGTCGTCGGGTCTTCGCCCCATCTCGAGGCGTTTCGGCAAGGGCTGCGCGAGCTGGGCTACACGGAGGGACAGCACCTCGTCATCGAGACCCGCCATGCGGCGATGCGGCCCGCGCTGCTGCCTGACCTCGCAGCCAATCTGGTCCTCTCCAAGGTGGATGTCATCGTTGCGGCAGGGGATCCGGCGATTTATGCCGCCAGGCACGCGACGAGCACGATCCCCATCGTCATGGTGGCGGGTGCCGACCCCGTGGGGTCAGGGTTGGTCGCCAGCCTGGCGCGACCAGGTGGGAACCTCACGGGGTCAAGCACCCTTTCCCCGGAGTTAAGTGGGAAACGGCTCCAGTTGCTGACGGAGGCCCTTCCCGGAGTCTCCCGTGTGGCTGTGCTCTGGAATCCAGCCGATCCAGCCAAGGCCCTCGATGTGCGAGAGACCCAGGCGGCGGGACAAGCGCTGGGCATGCAGCTGCAACTGCTGGAGGTCCGAGGGCCCGAGGAGTTTGAGAGCGCCTTCGCCGCGATGACCCGAGAGCGTGCCGAGGCGCTGATCACTCTGGGGGACCCCCTGACGGTGAGTCACCGCATGCGGATCGTGGACCTCGCGGCCAAAAGCCGACTGCCGACGATGTATGACGTGCGAGAGTTTGTCGAGGCTGAAGGCCTCATGGCCTACGGGCCAAGCTTGGCTGACCTGTTTCGGCGCGCCGCTGCCTATGTGGATAAGATTCTGAAAGGCGCCAAGCCGGGCACCCTGCCCGTGGAGCAGCCTATGAAATTCGAGCTGATCATCAACATCAAGACCGCCAAAGCCCTCGGCCTCACGATGCCCCAGTCCGTCCTCTTCCTCGCCGACCAGGTAATTCAATGAATCGTGGGGGGAAGATGATGGTTCAACCCTTGTGGGGCGCTTGACTGCTCTTGGAAGCTATCCATGTTAAGATCGCACTCTGCTGCTTGTGTCACGTCATAAGCAGACCCCATATCTTTTTGCGGACCGTGAGCAGCGTTTATGTATAATATTTAGAGATTACCATCCACGCTGGATCAGAGTGTTTCGCAGAAATGAGGCTCTGGTATGGTGAGGCTCTTGAGCCTCATGCGGTCATTTCATAGGGAAAGGTTTGAGGATGGAGTCACCGCTTCTCAGATATCATTCGCACCTACGAAGTCGTTCAGTACGAGATAGCAAACCTCAACAGCCGATTAAAGCTCGAAATTGTCGTTGCCAGTGGGAGGAGCTATTCGGCCCTGTAACGTGACATCATTGCCGTTCGCGTGCGAAAGGAGGGGTGGCCATGGGCATCTACCTCAGTGCTAGAGAGCTCGCGCAACTCGAATCGGCGGAACATGCATTTCCTTCGCCGGTGCCCACGCAGATCGTTTCCAACGGCGAATTTAACCCGCTGCCGCAGACCCATCAACAGCAGCAAGTCGAAGGGCGGATCAAAGAATTAGCGGACAAGCATGCCGCCAAACTAGGGATGGATCGGCGGCACTTTCTGCGCACCAGTTGCGGTATGGCAGCCGCCTTCGTGGCGATGAACCACGTGTTCGGCAACCTATTCGATGTCTCCGAGGCTGAGGCTGCCGATCCAGAGCGCGCCGCCGACCGCGCCAAATCGCTGCAGGGGCAATTCATCTTCGACGACCAGACCCACTTCGTACACGACAAATTCGAGCAAAAGGGCCTGCTAGGACTGGCCGTTTTTGCGGCCGAACACTGGAACCCAGCCCTCACCAATAAGGAGAAGACAGACCTCTACTACTATAAATTCGAGAATTACGTGCGGCAGATCTTCCTGAATAGCGATACGTCGGTGGCCTTGCTGAGTGGTGCGCCCTTCGACGATCCTTCGTGGTGGCTCCTTCCCAATGAACAGATCATCGAAGCTGTCAGCATGGTCAACAAAATCGCCGGCACGCGGCGGATGCTGGGCCATGCCGTCGTGACGCCGGGACAACCCAGCTGGATGGACGCCGTCGACCTCGCCATCGATAAGCTCCATCCCGATAGCTGGAAGCTGTACACCATCGGCGACCCACTGTCGGCGAAAACCAAGTTCCCCTTTCGCCTGGACGACGAGCAGCTGATGTATCCCTTCTATGACAAAGCGCTGAAAGCGGGCATCCGTACCATCTGCATCCACAAAGGCTTGATGCCGGCAGATTACGAGCAAAGCTGGGCGAACGTGTGGCAGTACAACACGGCCTGGGATATCGGCAAGGCCGCCAAGGACTGGCCACAGTTGAACTTCGTCATCTACCACGGCTGCCTGCAAGCGTTTCAGGAGCCTCCCAATCGAGTCCTGGCTGAATTTGAGCAGACCGGCGAGATCAAGTGGGCCAGCGATCTCGCCCGCATCCCTGCGCAGTATGGGGTCTCCAACGTCTATGCCGAGATGGGCACCAGCTTTGCCGCGTCGTGCACAGCCAATCCCCGCCTCACGGCAGCGCTCCTCGGGACCTGGATCAAGGGCATGGGCGTCGACCATACATTGTGGGGCACCGACTCCGTGTGGTACGGCTCGCCGCAGTGGCAGATCGAGGCGTTGCGCCGGCTGGAAATCCCCGAGGATATGCAGAAAAAGTTCGGGTTTGCACCACTGGGTCCGGCCGATGGGTTCGTCAAGAATCAGATCTTCGGGTTCAACTCGGCCCGCTTGTACAATCTCAGCCTGCGCGCCGAATATCCGCCGTTGACCCCTGACAAGTTCACCCAGATCAGGGAGGAGTATCGCATGGCCGGGAGACTCGACGAGCTACGCGACAACGCCGCCTATGGCTTCATCGCCAAGCGGGCATAGCAGCAGTGCTGAGTGCTGAGGCATGAGTGTTGAGTATGGAAAGGCCCAGTGCGCCCCGCGGCTGTATAGAAATGCACAAGGCTCCGGTGTTTGCCCGGCTCTGGCACGCTGACCAAGACCCTGTCCGTCGTCACAGTTGATTCAGCAGCATCAATTCATGTGGATGAGGCGTCAGGTAGACCTGGTTCAGCAGGTAGGGAACTTGAAATTTACGGACGTAATGGCCGATCAACGTCACCGGCACGCTGAGCGGTAGCATGCCGCGCCGATACTGATCGAACATCTTAGTCAGATCGCCGCCCTCGTCGCTGTCGAGTTGATCGGACACATAACCGGCGAAATGCTGCAACACGTTCGTGTGACTGCGGCGGGTCGGGGTGCGGCGCATCACATCGGTGAATCCATCCAGAAATACCGCCGCCAACGTCTGAGCAGGGGTAACCAATGCTGCATCCTTACTCATACGGCCTCACCGATGGTTGAGAGGCAAATGCCAGCTTACGAGAGCGTGAAGCTCTTGACCGCCATCTCGGCGATGGTCTTGCCGATACTGATCGAGGCCGTGGCTCCTGGCGATGGGGCGTTGAGCACGTGCACCATACGCTCGGACTCGACAATACGAAAATCGTCCACGAGTGCCCCATCCGGCGCCACCGCCTGGGCACGCACCCCCGATCCTGCCGGGTGCACATCCTGCATGCGCAGCTCCGGTATCAGCTTTTGCAGGGCCTTGACGAACGCTTCGCGACTAATCGAACGATACATCTCTCCCAGGCCCGTCTTCCAGTACTTCGAAACCATTTTCCAAAAGCCCGGATAGGCGAACATTTTCAGGGTATCTTTGGCGGAGAAATCCTCCCAGCGGTAGCCCTCGCGTTTGAAGGCTAGGACGGCGTTGGGGCCAGCTTCCACGCCACCATGGATCATGCGGGTGAAATGCACCCCCAAAAAGGGGAAGCGCGGATCCGGGACGGGGTAAATCAAATTCTTCACCAGGAATTGCCGCTCGGGCACGAGCTCGTAGTACTCACCCCGGAAGGGCACGATCTGCAGTTGCGGGTCGACCCCGCAGAGGCGCGCCACATCGTCAGCGTGGAGGCCGCCGCAGTTCACCAGGAAGCGGCAATGGACCGCCCCACGGCTGGTCTCCAGGACCAGCTCATCGGCGTAGCGCCGACAGCCATGGACCTGAGCTTTGGTCTGAATCTCTCCGCCTTCCTTGCGAATGATGTCGGCATAGACCTGAGACACCTGCTTGTAGTCGATGATGCCGGTCTCAGGGACCAACAGCCCGGCGATGCCCACGGTGTGCGGCTCATACTCGCGGATCTCTTCGGGCCCCAGTCGGCGTATGCCTTCCAGACCATTGGCCTGGCCTCGCTGTTCGAGCTCATCCAACGCCGGCAATTCGCTGGCTTCGGTGGCCACGACGAGTTTGCCGCAGCGCTCATGGGCGATGCCATACTCTTGACAGAACTCGTACATGGCCTTGCGACCCACCACGCAGTTGCGCGCCTTGAGCGAGCCAGGCCGGTAGTATAACCCCGAATGAATCACCCCACTGTTATGCCCGGTCTGGTGCTGGGCCAGGCGGTCCTCCGCTTCGAGCACGGCGAGCGCCATATTCGAGCCTGTCTTCAGCGCCATCGCAGTCGCCAGGCCGATGATTCCTCCACCGATGATGACCACATCGTACCGTTGGGCACGCGCCATTGTTGTTCCCCTTCTCGCTCATCTTGCGAGCACATGCTGTAAGGCTTCTTCAAGCTCAGGGTAACGGAACTGGTACCCCGAGGCCAGGAGTTTGATAGGCTGTATGCGGGCACTCGCCAGTAACAGCTCGTCGGCCATCTCCCCAAACATCAGACGCGCGGCGAATGCTGGCAGCGGAATGGCCGTGGGCCGTCCGAGAACTTTTCCCAGCGTCTTGGTGAATTCCTGATTGGTGACGGCTCGGGGGGCCACCGCGTTCGTTGGGCCTTGCAGGGCATCAGTGACGATCGCATGCTGAATGGCACCAACGACGTCATCCAGGGCGATCCAACTCATATATTGCCGCCCGCTGCCGAGCACACCTCCTAGCCCTAAACGGAACGGCGGCAGCATCTTCGCCAGTGCCCCTCCAGTCGCACTGAGCACCACTCCCATGCGCAGTTGGACGACGCGAATCCCGTGTTGTCGGGCTGGCTCCGTCGCCGCCTCCCAGGCCTGGCAGACCTCGGCCAGAAAGCCCCGGCCCGGAGGACTGTCGTCGGTGAGGATGGCTTCTCCGCGGTCCCCATAATATCCGATGGCCGAGGCAGACACCAAAACCTTGGGGGGGGAAGACAGGCGGGTGAGTGTCTCACACAGGAGCTGTGTGCCCTTGACGCGACTGTCGCGGATTCTCGCCTTCTTGGCCGCTGTCCAGCGCTCGGCGATGTTCTCTCCTGCCAGATGCACAACCGCCTCGACACCCTCGACAGCACGCGCATCGATGGTTCCCGCCAGAGGATCCCAACGGGCGATCTTCTCCTCGGATGTCGGCTGCCCGCGCGCCAGGCGTGTCACCTCGTGGCCGCTAAATGCTAGAGAGGATACCAACGCTGTGCCGATAAGGCCGCTTGCGCCAGTGACAAGAATATTCATGGATACGCCTCCTCGGTGCCCATGGCATGGTCTTACACCTGGAGCATCCTGACGCCAGCGGGATCAGTGCCGCAGGCCATTCCCGTGGACGCCACGCCAGGCCGAACACATGAAGATCTTTGCGCCGCCGTCATGCACACAGCATTGCGACATCACGGATGTCAAGTCAACTAAAAGTTTTGGTGGGAGGGGTGGCTAGAGTTGACGACGCTCTACTTACCGAGCATATGCTATGCAACATGCGCGAGCACTCACTAATGCAACGGATACAAGGCGTACCAATACATGAGTCCCGAGAGGCCAACCGGCTCAAAGATGGCTGTCTGGCGAATCGCTGAGCCTGAGGCGTCCCCCTCCACCTCGGCCAGCCCAGGGGGTTATTGGCGAGGCAGGCGCGCATGCTCGCCGCGTCATCTCTCCAGGGAAATCTCGCGAACTCCGGGTGCAGCGGCTGGGCGACAGAACCAGACGATCGATGTATGCGGGGTCATGATTCAGGGGGCTCGGCGCTGGCGCTTACCACCAGTGCCCACGGGCGTGCCAATGGGGGTGTTCGGGGATCAGGCGACGGACGCTGTCGAGCCACCAGCGCCCCGCCCCTAACTCGATGTCGGCCACACGGGCCAGTTCGGCGAGCATCGCAACTTTCTCTGTCTCCGGGATCGCCTCGGTGTGCTGGCGCCAGACTGCCATGGGTACTCCGCAGGTGTCGCATTGGAGGACGACCCATTGTGGCGTTTCGGTATACCACTGGGTGCGCTCTTCTAACGTGCATAAAAGACAAGCCATCGCGACTCCACTGTGTCCGTCACGCTCGTTCCCACCAGGATGAGACCGGCGTGAGGGTATAGTTCTATAACGTCTGATTCCGCAAAAACTCTCGAATCTGCTGGATGTAGGACTGAATGGTGTCCATGTTGGGATTCACGGCCACGGCGCGCTCGAACCATTCCAAGGCTTGACGGGGTTCGACCAGACCAAGATAGCATAGCCCCATGCCGCTGAGGGCACCGAAGTGCACCGGATTCAGCTCCAGGGTCTGGTGAATGTCGGCGATCGATTTCTCGAATTCTAACATCAAATAATAGACGGTGGCGCGTTTGTTATATCCTTCGGCGAACTTGGGAGCACGGGCGATGATTTGATCGAAGACTTCCACTGCCTCGGGATACTGCTCCGCTTCCATTAAGCGAATGCCCTCGGCCATCAAGGTGTCGATCTGACCGTTGCCTGACCGCAGCCAGATGGTCCACATGACATTCTGGGCCGTCACCCGCACACGCCCATCGTCATCGCGCAGCGCCTGCACTAACGCGGGCATGACCTGCATGTCCGCCAGCTTGGCCAACAACTCCAGCGCCCTCAGTTTCTCCGCCGTGGTCCCCTGCGTGAGCACCTCCAGCGCATGGGCCAAGCCCTGCCCTCCGCCATTACCGCTCACGGCTTCCAGCGCCAATCCCAGCACGACGATGAGCGTCATTACGATGGTCAGCGTCGTCACGGTCATGCTCCTCTACTCGGGCTCACTCAGTTTCATGGACGTTGCACACGAGTCCGCGACACTCCGTCGGGCACGGACATCGCCGCTTATCGGTCGCATGCTATACACCTCTCGAACGGCCTTGTCAAGGTGATCTCCCCATGCAACCCTGGGCTGACCGGACGACCTTGTCGAGTCAAGCAGCAATGGGTGTTCCATGTCCCCGCATTCCTGAATGGTGACACCGGCTCGTGTCAACCGCGGACAGGATGAGCGGAGAGACCCAGTGTGTTATAATCAGAGCTAATCACTGATCTCATGCAGAAAACGGATGCGCTGAAGCTTGGTCATCTCAGATGGCTGAACATCCCTGTCAGCCTGCCGCGAATGCCCGGAAAGGTCACCTCGACGGTGCTTGACAGGGGGATCATATGCGGTGCCTGCTTCGACAAGGAGAGAGCATGGAGCGCCAGGAGGCCGAGCGACAGATTGAGCAGTTGCGCCAGCAGCTTCAGTATCACAACTATCGCTATCACGTCCTCGATGATCCCCAGATCACTGACGCCGAGTACGACCAGCTGATGCGCCGCCTGCAAGAACTGGAAGCCGCGTTTCC
>JBKPCR010000295.1:0-9843 GCA_046727435.1 bacterium
GAGTTGGCCTGCCCAGTGTCCCATGTGTGGTTCTTTAAGGGGTTACCCAGTCGCATCGGCAATCTCCTCGATATGTCGCTGCGGGAGTTGGAGCAGATCCTCTATTTTGAGAAGTATGTGGTCATCGATCCTGGTGAGACATCCATCCCCGAGAAGGAGTTGCTAAGCGAAGAAAAGTATCGGGAATATAGGCAGGAATATGGCGACCGATTTAGGGCAGCCATGGGGGCGGAAGCCATTCGGGAGATGCTGCAGAGTCTCGATATCGAGCAACTTGCAGCCCAGCTCAAGGTCGAAGTCGCCGATGCTACATCGACGCAGCGTAAGAAGAAGCTCGCCAAACGGTTACGACTGGTGGAGGCTTTTCGCAAGTCGGGAAATCGCCCCGAATGGATGATTCTCGAAGTCGTGCCAGTCATTCCGCCGGAGCTGCGCCCCTTGGTGCCGCTGGATGGAGGCCGCTTCGCTACCTCAGACCTGAACGATCTCTATCGCCGCGTGATCAATCGCAATAATCGCCTTGTCCGGCTGCAAGAGCTTAAAGCTCCGGAAATCATTATCCGAAATGAGAAGCGCATGCTGCAGGAGGCCGTCGATGCGCTGTTCGACAATGGCCGTCGAGGGCGCCCGCTGCGCGGGCCAAACAAACGCCCACTCAAGTCTCTCAGCGACATGCTGAAGGGCAAGCAGGGACGGTTCCGCCAAAACCTGCTGGGAAAACGTGTCGACTATTCGGGCCGCTCGGTGATTGTGGTGGGTCCCGAGCTGAAGATGCATCAGTGCGGCCTGCCGAAAAAGATGGCGATTGAGCTGTTTAAGCCGTTTATCTATCACAAACTGGAAGAGCGAGGATACGTGGCGACGCTGAAAAGCGCCAAACGGATGGTTGAGAAAGAACGCCCTGAGGTATGGGACGTGCTCGATGAGATCATCCGCGAATATCCGGTCCTGTTGAACCGTGCGCCAACCTTGCATCGTTTAGGCATTCAGGCCTTCGAACCAGTGCTAGTGGAAGGCAAGGCCATCAAGATCCATCCGCTGGTGTGCGCTGCCTTCAATGCGGACTTCGACGGCGACCAGATGGCCGTGCATATCCCGCTGTCGATCGAAGCGCAAACCGAAGCGCGCGCCTTGATGCTGTCAACGAACAATATCCTTTCGCCAGCCAATGGTAAGCCTCTGACCATTCCCAGCCAGGATATGGTGTTGGGATGCTACTACCTAACCAAAGTGCGCGGCGGTGCCAAGGGGGAAGGACGCATTTTCGCGAATTTCTCTGAAGTCCGCATCGCTTACGACCAAGGGGTTGTCGCCCTGCAAGCGCGCATTAAAGTCCGCCTGAACGGTGAACTGGTCGACACGACAGTGGGCCGTGTGCTGTTTTATGAGAGCGTGCCGAAGGAATTGGCCTTTTCGAGTGTGAACCGTCAGATGGACAAACGCGCCATGTCTGAGCTGGTTGGTGAGTGTTACCTCCGCTGCGGTCAGGATGGCGCCGTTGAATTTCTGGAAAACCTTAAGCAAATTGGTTTTCAGTATGCGACACAATCGGGCATGTCCATCTCCATCGAAGACATGCGGGTGCCACAACTGAAAGAAGAGCTGGTGGAGAAGGCTCGCAATGAGGTGATCGAAGTCGAAAAGCAATATCGCGACGGTCTCATCACCAAGGGGGAACGTTACAACAAGATCATCGACATTTGGGCCCATGTCACCGAGCAGATCTCGGACGAGATGTTTCGCGAGATGGAGGCGGAGGACGAACGCCTCATGCGCGGCGAAGCCGGCAATGGCTCTCAGTTCAATCCGATCTTCATTATGGCGGATTCGGGGGCCCGCGGTGGTATTCAACAGATTCGCCAGCTGGCAGGGATGCGTGGTTTGATGGCAAAGCCCTCTGGGGAGATCATCGAGACGCCGGTGACCTCGAACTTCCGTGAAGGCCTCACCGTGTTGCAGTACTTCATTTCGACTCACGGGGCCCGCAAGGGGTTGGCAGATACCGCGCTCAAAACCGCGAACTCGGGGTATCTGACCCGACGCCTGGTGGATGTTGCTCAGGACGTGATCGCAGTTGAGCTCGATTGCGGAACAGTTGACTCCATTGAGGTCAGCGCTCTCATCGAAGGCGGTGAAATCATCGAACCGCTGGTTGACCGCATCGTCGGCCGCTTCGCGGCAGAGGATGTCAGCGATCCATTCACCGGTGAGGTGCTCGTCCCTGCGAACACCGAAATCGATGAGGATATCGCTCAACGCATCGAAGACCGCGGTATTGAACGTGTGAAAGTGCGTTCGATGCTGACCTGCGAAAGCCGTGAGGGCGTCTGCGCCATGTGCTATGGGCGCAATTTGGCCACTGGCCAGCTGGTGGAGGTGGGTGAGGCCATTGGGATCATCGCCGCCCAGTCGATCGGCGAGCCAGGCACTCAGCTCACAATGCGCACATTCCACATCGGCGGAACCGCCAGCCGGGTCGTAGAGCAAACGACACAGGTAGCTAAGAAATCCGGGATTGTGCGCTTTTCTAACCTGCGCACCGTCGTCAACAAGGATGGTGACATCGTTGTCATGAATCGCAATGGCAGCGTCATCATCCTCGATGACCAAGGTCGTGAGCGTGAGCGCTATCCGGTGGTCTATGGGGCCCGCATCAAGGTCAAGGATGGGCAGCAGGTGACCGCCGGCGAGACCATCGTGGAATGGGATCCCTATACTATCTCCATCCTCACCGAGGTCAGCGGGAAAGCGACATTGGCAGATATTGTCGAAGGCTTCACCATGAAGGAAGAGGTCGACGAGGTGACCGGCCTGGCTCGCAAAGTCATCGTCGAACATCACGACGAGAGCCGACAACCTAATGTATCGATCCGCGATGGCGAGGGCAAAGTCATCGGTCGTTATATTCTGCCCGCGGGTGCTCATCTGGCAGTGAACGATGGGGACCCTGTGGCTGCCGGCGATGTCATCGCTAAGATCCCTCGTGAAACGACCAAGACCAAAGACATCACGGGTGGTTTGCCGCGAGTTGCCGAGCTGTTCGAGGCGCGCAAACCTAAAGAGCAGGCGGTCATTTCAGAGATCGATGGCGTGGTCAAGTTTGGGGGCTTCCAAAAGGGTGCGCGTAAGGTGCTCGTGGTGGCCGATGACGGGGAAGAGCGTGAATATCTTATTCCGCGTGGCAAACACGTCTATGTTCATGAAGGAGACCGCGTACGGGCCGGCGAACCTCTCATGGATGGCGCGGTCAATCCGCATGACATCCTCGATGTCCTAGGACCTAAGGCGGTGCAACGCTATCTGGTCAATGAGGTGCAGGAGGTTTACCGACTCCAGGGGGTCACCATCAACGATAAGCACATTGAAGCGATCGTGCGCCAGATGATGCGGCGCCTAGTGATCGAAGACCCGGGTGACACCGATTTGCTCGTCGGCGAGCAAGTGGCACGCGAACTCTTGGCGGAGAAAAACGAAGAGGTCAAGCGCAACGGTGGGCAGGAGGCACATGGTAAAGCCATCCTGCTGGGTATCACCAAAGCCTCGTTGAGCACGGATAGCTTCATTTCCGCCGCATCCTTCCAGGAGACGACGCGTGTGCTGACTCAGGCCGCTGTGGGAGGTCTGGTCGATCGGCTCAAAGGGTTGAAAGAAAACGTCATCATGGGGAAACTGATTCCCGCGGGAACGGGAGCGAAGCATTATCGAAGGGTGCGGATTGGCAATAACGAGGTGACCAACGGCGAGTCGAATGGACACGACCTGCACACGACAGTGACGTATGCGGATGAAGATGAGATGGATGGGGAGGAGGATTAGCCCAGGATGCCGACGATCAATCAGCTGGTTCGGAAGGGACGAGAGAAAATCCGCACACGCACTAGCAGCCCAGCGTTGCAACGGAATCCTCAGAAGCGTGGGGTTTGCGTACGGGTATACACCACAACACCCAAGAAGCCCAACTCGGCGCTCCGCAAAGTGGCCCGCGTGCGCCTCACTAATGGCATCGAGGTGAGCACCTATATCCCTGGCATCGGCCATAACCTCCAGGAACACGCCATCGTCTTGATCCGCGGCGGTCGCGTGAAGGACCTCCCCGGGGTCCGCTATCACGTGATCCGCGGCTCCTTAGATACAGCAGGCGTGCAGAATCGACGCCAGGGACGCTCCAAGTACGGGGCGAAGCGCCCTAAGTAGGGGGGAATTAATCCATGGCACGACGGCGTGTGGCTGCAAGGCGCGAGCCCTTGCCCGACCCCAAGTTTCGTGACACGTTGGTCACAAAGTTCATCAACGTCCTGATGCTGTGCGGCAAAAAGAGCACCGCCGAGCATATTTTCTACGGTGCTCTCGATCTCGTGGCCGAGCGCAGCAAGCAAGACCCTCTGAGTGTTTTCAAACGCGCGATGGACAACGTGAAGCCAGTGCTAGAGGTGAAATCCCGGCGAGTCGGCGGGTCAACCTATCAGGTGCCCGTTGAAGTGCGACCTGACCGGCGCCAGGCGCTCAGCGCGCGTTGGATTGTGCAATCGGCGAAGTCCCGTAGCGAACGCACCATGCGGCAGCGTCTCGCCGGCGAGTTATTGGATGCCTCCAACAACACTGGAGTCGCGATCAAGAAGAAGGAAGATACCCACAAAATGGCCGAAGCCAATAAGGCTTTTGCCCACTATCGTTGGTAAAACCGAGGAATAGGGTCTTGGACCAAGAACAAATGCTCATGAAAATACGCAATATCGGCATCATCGCCCATATTGATGCCGGCAAGACCACCACGACCGAGCGCATTCTCTACTATACCGGCCGAGCCCACAAGATGGGGGAAGTCCACGAGGGCTCCGCCACCATGGACTGGATGCCCCAAGAACAGGAGCGTGGCATCACAATTACCTCTGCAGCCACGACATGCTTCTGGTTAGGACATCAAATCAACATCATCGATACGCCTGGTCATGTGGATTTCACCGCCGAGGTGGAACGTTCGCTCCGGGTGCTCGACGGGGCTGTCGGCGTGTTCTGCGCCGTCGGAGGAGTTGAACCACAGTCGGAGACCGTGTGGCGCCAGGCGGAAAAATACGGTGTGCCGAGGATTGCCTTCGTCAATAAACTGGATCGCATTGGGGCAGATTTTCAGCGCTGTGTCCAGGAGATTCGGGAGAAATTGGGAGCTCACCCGTTGGTGCTGCAGCTGCCCTTGGGGATCGAGCAAAGCCTCCAGGGGGTGATCGATCTGATTCGCTTGCAGGCCATCGTTTACGATGAAGAGACACTCGGATCGACCTACCGCATCGAACCGATCCCTGATGCTTTTGTAGAGGAGGCGGAGGCCGCGCGTGTCCAACTGCTCGAATCCCTCTCCGAGAACGATGACGCCTTTATGATGAAATATTTAGAAGACGAGAACATTACTCCCGAAGAGATCGAAGCATCTGTTCGTCAGGAAACTTTGGCCGGCCGGTTAGTACCGGTGGTGTGTGGAGCCGCCTTTAAGAACAAGGGTGTTCAACAATTATTGGATGCGATCGTCAAATACCTTCCATCCCCCTTGGATATTCCCGCGGTCCACGGATTGAACCCAAACGGCAAGGAGGAAATCCGTGAGGTTGATGCGCATGCGCCGCCAGCGGCTTTGGTCTTTAAGATCATGACCGACCCGTACGTCGGGCAACTGACCTTCTTGCGCGTCTATTCAGGAATGTTGCGTGTCGGCGATCATGTCCTGAATACTACCAAGGGGGTACGGGAGCGGGTCGGGCGCCTTCTGCGTATGCACGCCAACAAGCGCGAAGATGTGGAGCTGGTGCATGCTGGGGATATCGCCGCGACCGTTGGCTTGAAGCGTACACTAACTGGCGATACGCTCGCCGCCGAGGGAGCACCGATTATTCTCGAGTCGATGGCGTTTCCGGAGCCCGTCATTTCTGTGGCCATTGAACCCAAGACTAAAGCCGACCAAGAGAAGTTGGGTGTGGCGTTGCACAAACTGGCTCAGGAGGATCCGACTTTTAAGATCACCACCGATCGTGAAACCGGCCAGACACTCATTGCCGGGATGGGGGAGTTGCACTTAGAGATTCTTGTCGATCGGCTCTTCCGAGAGTTCAGCATTGGTGCGAACGTTTCCAAGCCCCAGGTCGCCTACAAAGAGACCATTAAGCGTGGCGTCAGAGCTGAGGGAAAATTTGTTCGGCAGTCAGGAGGTCGCGGCCAATATGGTCATGTATGGCTCGAAATCGAGCCGTTGGACCGCGGTGCTGGTTTCGAGTTCGTCGACGCGGTGGTGGGTGGAACAATCCCGCGCGAGTATATTCCAGCCGTCAGGCAGGGTGTACAGGAGGCAATGGAGGCCGGGATATTCGCCGGTTACCCAGTCATTGATCTGCGGGTGAAAGTGTGTGATGGGTCATATCATGATGTCGATTCATCCGAATTAGCCTTCAAGATTGCGGGCTCGATGGCCCTTAAGGACGGAGCCAAGAAGGCAGGCGGAGTGTTGCTCGAGCCGATCATGGACGTGGAAGTGGTGACCCCAGAGGAATTTATGGGGGACGTCATCGGGAACCTGAATTCCCGCCGTGGCAATATCAAAGCGGTGACGACGCGTGCAGGAGCGCGGGTGATCTCGGCCCGCGTGCCTCTCTCCGAGATGTTCGGATATGCCACCGATCTGCGTTCCTTGTCGCAGGGAAGGGCGACGTATACGATGCATTTCAGTTCGTACCAAGAAGTTCCCTTTAACCTAGCGGAGGAACTCCTCTTCAAGGGGAAGAAGGGGCAAACAGCGAAAGAATTGGCGCTGTAACTCTGACGCGTGAGGGCAACCTCCTGGTTGCCTATGCGATTGTGACGTAGCCAAGTCCAGAGTGCTACTGTAGGAGGAGGGTGGTATGGCGAAGGAGCGGTTTGTCCGGACGAAGCCGCATGTCAACGTCGGCACCATCGGGCATATCGACCACGGCAAGACGACGTTGACAAGCGCAATTACTAAGGTGTTGGCAGAACGTAAACTGGCAAAATACATCGAATTTGGTCAAATCGATAAAGCTCCCGAAGAGCGAGAGCGCGGCATCACCATCGCCATCGCCCATGTCGAGTATGAAACTGACAAGCGGCACTATGCTCATGTGGACTGTCCGGGTCATGCCGACTACATCAAAAACATGATCACTGGCGCCGCCCAGATGGATGGAGCGATTCTGGTCGTGGCCGCGACTGATGGCCCAATGCCGCAGACGCGCGAGCACATCCTGTTGGCACGACAAGTCGGGGTGCCGGCCATCGTTGTCTATATGAATAAGTGCGATGCCGTCGACGACCCGGAGTTACTCGAACTCGTCGAGCTTGAGGTGCGGGAACTTCTCTCCAAATACGAGTTTCCAGGAGATGAAACCCCAATCATTCGGGGGAGTGCCCTGAAGGCCTTGGAAGGTGATCCGAACTGGACGAAGTCTATCGATGAACTCATGGAAGCGGTCGACAGCTACGTGCCGTTGCCGACACGCGAGATCGATAAACCCTTCCTGATGCCGGTTGAGGACGTGTTCACCATCTCGGGACGCGGGACCGTAGTGACCGGACGTGTTGAACGCGGGCGCATCAAAGTTGGTGAAGACGTGGAAATCGTCGGTTTCCGCCCCACCGTCAAGACCGTGGCAACAGGGGTCGAGATGTTCCGCAAGATCCTGGATGAAGGGCAGGCCGGCGACAATGTCGGGATTCTCGTGCGCGGTATCAAGCGCGAGGATGTCGAGCGCGGACAGGTACTGGCGAAGCCAGCGAGCATTACACCGCACACCCGGTTTAAAGCCGAAACGTATGTCCTGACCAAGGAAGAAGGCGGGCGGCATACACCATTTTTCAAGGGATATCGTCCGCAGTTCTACTTCCGCACGACCGATGTGACGGGGTCTGTCGTCCTTCCCGAAGGCGTGGAGATGATCATGCCTGGCGATAACATTACTATGGATGTGACACTGATCACGCCGATTGCGCTGGAAACTGGAATACGCTTCGCCATTCGGGAAGGCGGACGGACCGTGGGGGCCGGGGTGGTGACGGAGGTTATCCAGTAGTGCTCAAGGCTTGAACGAGTTGTATCTCCCACTCCTGTCGCAGAACTCGCATGGGCCTGGCCTGGCTCGCTCCTCATGCAGGCCAGGCTCCGCTATTCTTACGAAAGAATTGGGGAAGCAATGGCAACGGCCGCACAAAAGATCAGAATTCGCCTGAAGGCGTACGATCATCGTATCCTCGACCAGTCGGTGACGGAAATCGTCGATACTGCTAAGCGCACTGGAGCGAGGGTTTTGGGCCCTATTCCGCTGCCAACCGTGAAAAACCGCTTCACCGTCCTGCGCTCGCCGCATGTCGACAAAAAGTCCCGTGAACAATTCGAGCTGCGTACTCATAAACGGCTGCTGGACATCCTCGAACCAACCCCACAGACCGTCGATGCGCTGATGAAGTTGGATTTGTCCGCGGGGGTTGATGTAGAAATCAAGCTGTAGGCCTGACACGATAGGGACCTGCTATGATTAGTGGCTTGCTAGGTAGAAAATTGGGAATGACACAGGTTTTTATGCCGGACGGATCACTGATCCCATGTACGGTGATCGAGGTAGGGCCATGCCCTGTTATCCAGGTCAAGACGCAGGAACGTGACGGATATGAGGCGGTGCAGGTCGGTTTCCTACCCAAAAGTAGAGGGACGAACAAACCCTTACGTGGGCACTTTACGAAGCACAATGCTCAGCCCCTACGACACCTGCGCGAATTCAAAGCCACCGGCGAAAAGGCGATCTCAGCGGGCGAGACCTTGACTTTGGAGGTGTTTACAGAGGGCGAACGCGTCGACATCGCTGGAACCACGAAGGGGCGTGGCTTTGCAGGGGTTGTCAAGCGCTATGGGTTCGCAGGAAATCCTGGTGCCCATGGCACTCACGAGACGTTTCGCGGCCCTGGCTCGGTCGGCTCTGCTGCTCATCCCTCGCATACGCCGAAAGGGAAACGTCTGGCAGGACATTACGGCGTCGACCGCAAAACGATTCGTAATCTGAGGGTAGTCCGCGTGGATAAAGATCGTAACCTGCTGCTCGTGAGAGGGGCAATTCCCGGCAGCCGTGGTGGCCTGGTTGAGGTACGAAAACGCGGGTAAGACTGTCAGAGGCATCCACGCGAGAGTACTGCGATGGCAGTCAGCGTCGTGCACGTGCCTGCGAGAGAGGATGCGTATGGAACTGGATGTGATTGATCGGCAGGGGACGCCGGTCGAAAAAATTGCCGTGGCGGACAGTACGTTCGCCGCTGAGGTGAAAACTCACCTCTTTCATCAAGTGGTCAGAATGCAGCTCGCCAAGCGGCGGCGGGGGACCGCCTCAACTAAGACCAGGGGCGAGGTGAGTGGGGGGGGGCGGAAACCCTGGCGGCAAAAAGGGACGGGCCGTGCACGGGCGGGGAGTACTCGTTCTCCCTTGTGGCGGGGCGGCGGGGTCGCCTTGGGTCCAAAGCCACGGGATTATGCCTATAAACTCCCCAAAAAGGTCCGTCGTGCCGCTCTTTGCTCTGCCTTGTCGCTGAAAACCCAAGAAGGCCTGTTGAAGGTAATCGATCACCTAGACCTCCCCGCACCGAAGACGAAGCAGATGGTCAGTTTCCTGAGAGATCTGGGGGTACAGAAAGCGTCGGTAATCCTGGTCGTGGACAACAATCCCAACGTCCAGCTGGCGACGCGCAACCTGCCAAAGGTGAAAGTACTTCGTGTCGAAGGTGTGAATGTCTATGACTTGCTGGCACATGATTATCTAATCTGCACACGGGAAGCCCTGATGAAGCTACAAGAGAGGGTAG
>JBKPCR010000296.1:0-22635 GCA_046727435.1 bacterium
GTCAGCAAGGTCGATCAGCAGTATGGATGCTCCTCGTGTTGTCGGTCACCTGGGGAATGCTCGCAACAACGGCCATCGCCGCCGAACTGGTCCCCCCGCGATCGCTACCCTACAAGCCCGCCGGCAACACCTTGAACATCGGCTACTTCCGTGAGGTCAGCAGTCCTGATGGCTTTCAGGCTACGGGCTCCTTCGATCGCATGTACTTCTATGCCGGCAATGAAGTGTTGGTGGCCATTGGCAAAGATGGGCTCTACGATCCAGCGGAGTCCCTGGCCTACGCCTATGATGTCCTGGATGATGGCAAGCGTTATCGCTTCTACCTGCGCAAGGGTGTGCAGTTTCAGGGGGGCTATGGCGAGATGACCGCCGCCGATGTGGCCTGGAGCTTGAACCGCATCCATCGCAAGGACACCGGCTCGCGTTGGTCCAACATCTTCCGGGCCATGGACCGAGCCGAGGAGGTAGATCAGTACACCGTCGATGTCTTCCTCAAAGAGCTCGACGCCAACCTGATCACTCGTATGTTCAATCGCGAGTCGATCGTGCACTCGCGCAAGCGCTGGGAGGAACTCGGCGGTCCCGAGCAGCATAAGCTGCACCCGATCGGTACGGGGCCCTACCAGCTGGTGGACTGGAAAGTTGGGGTAGGGACGGAGTGGGTCAAGCATCCGCAGTACTGGCGTGGGGAGCCCATGGCTGACCGGGTCAATGTCAAGGTCATCACCGAGAACCGCGCCCGGCTGGCCGCTTTGCAGACTGGCGAGGTGCAGGTGGCCTGGCTGCAGGCGGAACAAGTGCTAGAGGCTCAGAAAGATCCCAACATCAAGGTCTGGTCGTTTACCGGCGTGGGCTGGGACGGCTGGGCTTGGTCACCAGGTCTCCCACCGCTGGATGACATCAGAATGCGGCGTGCCCTAGTCAAAGCCGTGGATCGCGACGCCCTGAACAAAGCCGTCTACCTGAACACAATGCGACCCAGCCAGGCCCATAGCTTTCCGCCGGAGTCACCCTACGGCATCAATGCTCAGGAGCTCTGGCAAGGGGACTGGCTGAAATACGACCCAGCCGCGGCCAAGAAGTTGGTGCGTGAGGTCGCGAAGGAGCGAGGTTTGAAGCTGCCGATCGAGCTCAAGGGGGTCTGTGAGCGCCGCCCCGATCGGCAGCTCTTCTGTGAATTCCTACAAGCTGCCTGGGATGAGGTCGATGTCAAGTTAAACTTCTCTGTGGTCTCCAATGCGGCCGAGCGCCGAGCCGTGATGGAGCAGTGCCAGACACACATCAACCAGACCGGCGGCCTCTATCATGCTCCCTATAGCATGGAGGGGACCTTGCAGTCGACCGGTGAGAACAACGACAGCTCCAACCTCTGCAAAGATAAAGGCCACAAGCTCAGCCCCAGCGATGCTCAGGTGCAGGCCGAGATCGACCGTCTGCTGGAACAAGCCACGCGGCAGCCAAGCCTCAACCAGGCCATCGACATTTACAAGCAGGTGCAGATGGTGGCGCTCAAGAACGCCTGGATCTATGTGCCAGCCTTGCTTCGGGTCAATTACATCGGCTGCCACATTCCCACCACTGGCGGCTGTGAGGAGAACCCCATGCGCGGCGACGGGTTCATCCGGCCAGGTGACTTTTGGGTGAAGAAGTAACCGCTAGGCTCTCAGCATTGCGGCCGTGAGCGGGGTGTAGGGGCGACTGGCTGGTTTCCCCTACACCGGCTGAGCGTTCCCGGCTCGGTAAGTTACACAAGGAGGCATACGAACGATAGAGCATATTGATTGACTTGCCTGCCGGTGGACGGGCAAGACGCGTTAGCCATGTTGACAATCATAGGGGGGAAAGATGAGTGTGGCAGAGTGGAGCTTTTCCTCACAGTACAGAAAAGCCCTTTAGGGGTGGATGACCCCTTGAAGGGCTTTTCTGTTTTGCAAGCCAGGTGTGGTTCCCTTCCAACCCAGGAGGAGATCATGAACGGTACATCCCCTCGTCGACGCCATCCAGTGTTGTCCATCTTCATCGTGTTGATGATGGCCTGTAGTATATTAGCGACTGCCGTGCTGGCTGCCGAAGTGGTTCCGCCCCGTCCGCTGCCCCACAAGCCCGTCGGCGGCACCTTGAACCTCGCCTACTTCCGCGAGGTCAGCAGTCCCGACGGCTTCCAGGCCAACGGCTCCTTCGACCGCATGTACTTCTTTGCCGGCAACGAAGTGCTGATGGCCATGGGCAAGGATGGTCGGTATGATCCGACGGAATCGCTGGCCTATGCCTATGACGTCCTGGATGACGGCAAACGCTACCGTTTCCATCTGCGCAAAGGCGTGCAGTTTCAAGGGGGCTACGGCGAGATGACCGCCGCCGACGTGGCCTGGAGCTTGAACCGCATCCACCAACCGACCATGGGCTCACGCTGGTCTAACATCTTCCGGGCCATGGACCGCGCCGAGGAGGTCGATCGGTACACCGTCGACGTCTTCCTCAAAGAACTCGACGTCAATCTGATCACGCGCATGTTCGATCGGCAGTCGATCATCCACTCGCGCAAGCACTGGGAGGCAGTGGGGGGAGCCGAACAACACAAGCTGCGCCCCATCAGCACCGGCCCCTATCAACTGGTGGACTGGAAAGTCGGGGTGGGGACGGAGTGGGTCAAGCACCCGCAGTACTGGCGTGGGGAGCCGATGATGGACCGCGTCAATGTCAGGGTCATCACCGAGAACCGCGCCCGTTTGGCGGCCTTGCAGACCGGCGAGGTGCAGGTGGCCTGGCTGCAGGCCGAGCAGGTGCTGGAAGCGCAGAAAGATCCGAACATTAAAGTCTGGTCCGTTTCCGGCGTGGGCTGGGATGGCTGGGCCTGGGCCATCGGTCTGCCGCCGCTCGATGACATTCGGATGCGTCGCGCCCTGGTCAAGGCCGTCGACCGCGATGCCCTGAATAAATCGGTCTACCTCAACACGATGCGGCCCAGCCAGGCGCACACCTTTGCACCGGAGTCACCCTATGGCATCAACGGTGCGGAGCTGTGGCAGGGGGACTGGTTGAAATACGACCCCGCCGCGGCGAAAAAGTTAGTGCGCGAGGTGGCCAAGGACAAAGGCTTGAAGCTGCCGATCGAGCTCAAAGGGGTGTGTGAACGCCGCCCGGACCGGCAACTGGTATGCGAGTTCTTGCAAGCCGCCTGGGATGAGATCGATGTCAAGTTGAATTTCACTGTCGTCTCCAATGCCAACGAGCGCCTGGTCGTGATGGAACAGTGCCAGACGCATGTCAACCAAACCGGCGGCCTCGTGCATGCCCCATACGGCATGGAGGGTACCCTGCAGTCTACAGGACAGAACAGCTATAGCTCTTTCCTCTGCAAGGACAAGGGCCACAAACTCAACCCGAGCGATCTCCAGGTGCAGGCTGAGCTCGATCGTCTGCTGGATTTGGCCACTCGGCAGCCAAGCATGGAGCAGGCCATCGACATCTATAAGGAGGTGCAGATGTTGGCCCTCAAGAACGTCTGGCAGTATATTCCGGCCATGCTGCGGGTCAACTATTACGGCTGCCACATCCCCACCACCGGCGGCTGTGAGGAGAACCCCATGCGCGGCGACGGGCATATCCGACCGGGGGATTTTTGGGTGAAGAAGTAACATACAGGCATCGAGGCATCAACGCATCAGGCAAGCGGGCTGCAGAGTGTCGACCCTGTCTCGAGGCCTTGATGCCTTCCTTGCAGGAGGGAACCAGTGCGCAAATATCTGATACGGCGCTTCCTCAACATGATTCCGACGTTAGTCCTGGTGAGCCTGATCATCTTCTCGTTGTTGCGTCTGCTACCGAGCGATCCGGTGCGTATTCTGGCCGGCATCGATGAGACCGGGGCCATTGATCCGGGGCTTTATGCCAAGATCAAGTCGGAGCTCGGCCTGGATCGACCGCTGATCGTGCAATATGGTAGCTGGATCGCCGGGGTGCTCGGCGGTAATTGGGGCAAATCCTACCTTACCGGTATGCAGGTGTTTCCGCAGATCGTCGAGCGCTTGCAATTCACCGTGCAGCTAGCCATCGCCGCCTGGCTCTTCGCGGTGATCCTGGGGATCTCGCTGGGGACCATCTCGGCCGTCAAGCGTAACTCAGCGGCCGATATCGCCGTCACGACCTTTGCCATCTCTGGCGTGGCCATCCCGCACTTCTGGTTGGGGATGATGCTCATCATCCTGTTCGCGGTATGGCTCGGCTGGCTCCCCTTCGGGGGCTTTAATGCCAATCTGTTTACGTCGCCGGGGCTATGGCTCAAGCAGATGGTCCTCCCCATCTTCATGCTGGGCACCGGGTTGGCGGCTATCCTGATGCGGCAAACCCGGGCGGCCCTGCTGGAAGTGCTGCGGGAGCAGTATATCCTCACGGCGCGCTCCAAGGGCCTGCAGGAAAAGAGTGTGATCTTGCGACATGCGATGAAGAACTCGCTGTTGCCGGTCGTCACCATCGCTAGCCTGCAACTTGGCGGCCTAGTCGGCGGCACCGTGGTGACGGAGACCGTCTTCACTCTCCCCGGTGTGGGCAAGTTCGTGGTCGATGCTGTGATTCAGCGCGACTACCTGGTGGTCCAGATGGGCCTGCTTGTCCTGACTGTGGGTGTGATGTTTGCCAACTTCGCGGCGGATATCATCTATACCTATCTCGACCCGCGCATTCGTTACGATTGAGAGGGGGAGGAGATGGCCAACCTGCGGGATAGTGCTGTTGAAGAGATCGAACCAGTGGACCGACTCACGTCGCCGGGGGTCGGTGAGCCGACCGGGATAGAGCCGAGGCGCACCATCGGGGGCGACGGGAGTAACGCCGGCTTGGCATACACAGTGCGCGAGGTGATGCGCATGCGGATGGCCAAATTTGCCGCCGTCGTGCTGTTTGTCACGTTTATTGCGGCGGTCTTCGCACCGTGGCTAGCACCGTATGATCCCACCAAATCGAAGCCCTGGGATTCACTCCAGGCACCCTCCAGCAAATACTGGCTGGGGGCTGATCGGCTCGGCCGCGACCAGTTGAGTCGCTTGATCTATGGCGCGCGTATCTCCCTGTTCATCAGTGTCGCGGGTGTCAGTATGGCGGTGGTCATGGGGGTTCTCATCGGCGTGACCGCAGGTTGGTACGGCCGTGTCCCGGATGAGGTGCTGATGCGCTTCATGGATGGCTTATCCGCCCTCCCCAATTTGTTGTTTGCCCTTGCCCTGGTGGGCATCACCGGCCAGGCCGTGTCCAACATCATCTTGGTAGTGGCCATCGTGGGCACGCCCTGGGTAGCGCGTGTCATTCGCAGCCAGGTGCTGTCAGTGCGCGAGCGCGAGTTCATCATGGCTGTCACAGGAATAGGTGCCCCGCCATGGCGTATCATGCTCAGGCATCTGATCCCCAACTGTATGGCACCAGTGATCGTCCAGGCCAGCCTCGCCGTTGCCGGAGCCATTTTACTGGAGGCATCACTGAGCTTCCTGGGCGTGGGAGTCAAGCCCCCCACGCCCACCTGGGGCGGCATGTTGCGTAGCGCCTTCGAAACCATGGACCAGGCGCCATGGTTGACCCTCTCCCCCGGCATCGCGATCTTCCTGGTAGTGTTGTCCTTTAATTTCCTGGGAGACGCCCTGCGCGACGTCCTCGACCCTAAACTCAAAGGCTCACGCCTGTAGTGCCGAGGGGCTCCCACTGATAGCCGCGGACCCTACCCGCTCCCAGAGGTGTGGGTGAGGTTGCGGCACATGCCCTCATGCACTCCTCGTGATCTGAGAGATGATCCCGAATGTCTACCGTCATCGGACTCGACTTTGGCACCACCAATAGCGCGGTCGCCATCGCGATGCCTGACCGCCCGACGCTCCTGGCCAGCTTCGAAGCGGACGGCGAGCGCACGACGACCTTCAGGTCAGTGTTGTACTTCGACCCGGAATACCGCACTCCGGACCGCAAACCCCAGGCGGTTGCTGGGCCGATAGCGATTACCCGCTATTTGCAAGCCGACACCAGGGGGCGTCTGATGCAATCCATGAAGTCACACCTGTCCAGTCGGCTGTTTCGCGAGACCTATGTGTTCGGGGAGAAGTACACGCTGGAAGATCTCATCGCGATCATCTTGCGGGAGCTTAGATCTGCTGCCGAGGCGCAATTTGGAGACATCGGTAGCCGTGTGGTCGTCGGCCGTCCGGTACATTTCTCGGGAGCTGGTAGCGCCGAGGATGACGCCTTTGCGCTGAGCCGCCTGCGGGCAGCCCTCGAACAGGTAGGGTTTGAAGACATCGTGTTCGAATTCGAACCGGTGGCGGCGGCCTATGAGTTCGAGAGCCAGCTCAACCACGACGAACTGATCCTGATCGCCGACTTCGGCGGCGGCACGAGTGACTTTTCACTCATGCAGGTAGGGCCCAGCATGCGGCGCCGGGGCCATACAGCCGAGGACATTCTGGGCACAGATGGGGTGGCCATTGCCGGCGATACCTTCGATAGCAAGATCGTGCGCCACGTCGTGGCCTCGCGGCTGGGACAGGGGTCGCAGTATCGGTCCGCCTTCAATAAGGTGCTGCCGGTGCCGGCGTGGCTCTATACCAACCTCGAACGCTGGCACTATCTGTCGTTTCTGAAGTCGAGGAAGACCATGGACATGCTGGCAGAATTGCGTCTGCAAGCCTTCGAGCCCGAGAAAATCGCCGCGCTCATCCATGTGATCGAGTATGACCTCGGCTACCATCTCTATCGCGCTGTGGAGCAGACCAAGATCGAGCTTTCTGAGCAAGAGATGAGCGCGCTGAGGTTTCGGGATGCCGTGCTCGCCATCGCGCAGGCGGTAAGGCGCGACGAGTTTGATGATTGGATTGGAGACGAGATCGCGGCGATCGCTGCCTGCCTTGACCGGCTCCTGGAACATACAGGAGTCGCCCCCACCGATGTCGGCTCAGTGTTCATGACTGGCGGCTCATCCTTCGTGCCAGCGGTACGGCAGCTGTTCGAGGCGCGTTTCGGGGCATCACGCATCCATAGTGGTGGTGAGCTCACCTCCGTGGCCAAAGGATTGGCCTTGCGCGCTCTCGATCTGGGACACTGAAACCGCTCGGTACAACCACTATCTGTGCCATGAGTGTGATGCACATGGCAGCCAGTGGATTCCGTGCGTCGAGGTGGGCGTCAGCGCCGTCGATGAGTTCGCCACTGGACTCGGATGCATACCTGCCTGAGGAGAGTCGAATGGTAGACAAGCATCTTATAGAGGATGCCCGCGCAGCGATCGCGCCGATGCGCACGCTGGCCGAGCAGGCCTTCTCGCGCACTGCGGGTGCGCCACTCGTGCCAGGCAACCGCATCCGTCTGCTCAAAGACGCCAGGGAAAACTATCCCGCCTGGCTTGAAGCCATACGTTCGGCGACACAGACCATCCATTTCGAGAGCTACATCATTTATGATGATGACGTCGGCCACCAGTTCGCTGACGTGCTCATCGCCAAGGCGCGAGAGGGCGTCTGCGTGCGGCTCCTGTATGATTGGATGGGCGGTGTGGGCAAGGCCTCGTCGCGCTTCTGGCGTCGCTTGACTACAGGGGGGGTCGAGGTCAGATGCTTTAACCCGCCACGTGTTGATAGCCCCCTTGGCTGGCTGAGCCGGAATCACCGCAAGTCGATCAGCGTGGATCACCGGATCGCCTTTGTCTCCGGACTATGCGTCGGGCGTATGTGGATCGGCGAGCCGAAGCGCAGCATCGAGCCGTGGCGTGATACCGGCGTGGAGGTACGTGGGCCTGCCGTGGTGGATATTGTTCAGGCGTTTGCGCAGGCGTGGGCGGAGGCCGGGACAGCGCTTGCGGCCGACGAGCTTCCGGACTATGACTCAACTCCTCCAGCCGGAGATGTCATGGTGCGAGTAGTGGCAAGTATGCCGAATGTCGCGGGGTTGTATCGGTTGGACCAACTGATCGCGGCAGTGGCGCGGCAGACACTCTGGTTGACGGATGCCTACTTCGTGGGCACGACGAGTTATGTGCAGACGCTTAGAGCCGCCGCCATGGATGGTGTGGATGTCCGGTTGCTGGTACCTGGGAGCAGTGATATCCCTATCTTCGTCTCGTTGTCGCGGGCTGGCTACCGCCCGCTGCTGGAGGCTGGCGTGCGGGTGTTTGAGTGGAGTGGATCCATGCTGCATGCCAAGACCGCGGTTGCTGATGGACGCTGGGCGCGAGTCGGATCAAGCAATCTCAATGTGGCGAGTTGGATCGGTAACTGGGAGCTGGACGTGGCGGTCGAGGACGAAACGTTTGCGCAAGCGATGCAGGAGATGTATCTGGACGACCTCACGCACGCCACGGAGATAGTGCTGAGTGAGAAGCAAAGAATTCGTCCCAGTGGGAGTCCCGTACCACTCCGAGCGGGCGGCAGGTCGCGCAGCGGTAGTGCTGGTCGGGTGGCCGCTGGCGCGCTCAGCGTCAGCAACACAATCGGTGCGGCGATGACCAACCGTCGCGTCCTCGGCCCGGCCGAGGCGAAGATCATGGTGTGTGCCAGCCTGGTCTTGTTGACCATCGCTGTTCTGGCAACGCTGTGGCCGCTACTACTTGTTGTCCCCTTGACGCTATGCGCTGTTTGGCTGGCGATCGCGCTCCTGATCCAAGCTTATCGGCTGCATCGCGCTGCCTACAGTCATGCTCATAACTCAGCCCACGGTGCTGACAATTCTTGATGAGCCTATGGTGTTTAGCAAACGATATGACCCGCATGGCATAGAGTTATACTCACCTTAACACCTCACACTACGTGAAGGATGCGTGCTTTTCGCGCCGGGTCACATGGGGCTACGACGCTCGTGCGCATGCGGATGCGACTCGGTCGATTAGCGCGCTGTTGGCCGCCGTCTTCAAGCGCAGCGACTGAATTCAATTGGAAGATGGCGAAAAAGCGTTGACCTGCCGAGCGATCGCGCTATGATGAAACTATGAACACCTCGTTTGCAACGCATCATCGCAGAGACCGGCCTATTGCGCGTCGACGCGGAGGAAAGTCATGGCCTGGACGGAGCGCTTTGATTACGTGCCTATTGTGGATCGCAAGGTGCTGAAGCTGCCCGACGGCGCGCGCGTCGCGGTGTGGGTCATCGTCAATATTGAGGAGTGGGACATCCACAATCCCATGGCGCGCACCGTCCTACCGCCACCCGGTGGAGGTACCAATCCACCCCCCGACGTCCCGAACTATAGCTGGTACGATTATGGCCTGCGAGTTGGCGTCTGGCGCCTGAAGGAGGTCCTGGATCGCTACGGCATCAAAGCGACGGTGTCGCTCAACGGCTCGGTCTGCACATCCTATCCGCGTCTCGTCGAAGCGATGCTGCAAGCCGGTTGGGAGCTTATGGGGCATAGCTATATCCAGCGTCCGATGACGTTGGAGAAAGACCAGGCGGGCATGATCCGGCAGACCATGGCGGTGATTCGGGAGGCGAGTGGCAAATCACCGCGCGGCTGGATGGGGCCGGGGCTCACCGAAACCTGGAACACCCCGGACCTGTTGGCGGAGGCGGGGATCGAATATGTCTGCGACTGGGTCAATGACGATCTCCCGTATGAGATGCGGGTGAAGAGCGGTCGCTTGGTATCGCTGCCCTACACAGTGGAACTGAACGATATCCCCATCTTTCTCCTGCAGCATCATCCAGCCGAAGAGCTGTTCCGACGGACCAGAGATCAGTTCGACACCCTATACGCTGAGGGTGAGACGCGCCCGCGCTGCATGGCCATCGCTGTGCATCCCTACATCACTGGGGTGCCGCACCGCGTCAAGTATTTCGATCAAGTCTGCCACTACCTCACCAAACACTCTGGCGTGCTGTTCTGGAAAGGTGAGGAGATCCTGGATTGGTATCTGAGTCAAACCAAGTAGTAAAGCGGGAGGTGGAGTGCTGGACGGTGACGCGGCCCCTCACGCTCCTCCCCATGGAACAGGGTTGAGGTGAAAGGGATGGCGAGCGCTTGTATGAAACGGATCCTGGTGACTGGTACCAGTGGCTTTTTAGGGCGATATGTCGCCTTGACTCTCAAAGACCATTATACCGTGCTGGGGACTTACCACCGCCAGGCGATGGTGCTCGACCAGTGTGAGCTGACCCGTCTTGATGTGTCCGAAGCGGAGGCGGTGCGCGCGACGTTCACGGAATTTCGTCCTGACGTGGTCGTCCACACCGCCGCGCTGAGTGATGTGGATGCATGTGAACGACATCCCGATGCGGCGCATCGAGTCAATGTGCAGGGGACGGAAGCCATCGCACAGGCAGCGGTGGAGGTCGGCGCCAGGTTAATTTATATCTCTACCGATCAGGTGTACGATGGGGTGTGCGGAAGTTACGACGAGGCGGCTATACCTCGCCCATTGATGGTATACGGCCGCACGAAGCTGGAAGGCGAGGACAGGGCGGCACTTTGTCGGTACGTAGTGATCTTACGGCTAGCGCTAATGTATGGCTGGGGTACCGCCAGCCGCCTGAATTTCGTTGATTGGTTGGCAGAACGGCTACGAACAGGCCAGGAGGTACCGCTGTTCGTCGACCAGTACCGAACACCGCTCTTTGTTGGACAAGCAGCAGATGCCGTTGCACGACTGATCGATGTGCCAGGGGTCTGCGGGGTGTTCAATCTCGGGGGTGGTGAGCGTCTTAACCGTTATGCCTTCGGTCTCAAGTTCTGTGAAGTTTTCGACCTACCTAAACGCCATCTCAAGCCGGTTGAGATGCCGATCGGGGCCCAAATGGCGGCGCGGCCTCGCGATTGTTCATTGAGCAGTGCGAAGATCAGTGCTGTCCTTCAGATGAGCCCGCTGACGGTTGAAGAGGGCCTGGGTGTCATGCGGCGGCAGCGCGGCGAGTGACGGCTTGTGAGCTGGCAACACCGAAAGGTGGGTGGAACCGATGATGGTGAGGCCAGACGAGGGCGTGAGTGTCGGTGAGTAGAAAATAGAGAGGGGCCGCTCCGAGCGGCCCCCCAAAAGTCTCGCTAAGTCCCATCCCCCTAGTCCATCGATTCAAGGTGCCGACCTTCGCCGCAGCCTTACACTAGGGCGATATCGCGTGTTTCCTCGACGGGCTGACCGTCGAGATCGCCACCACCGTCAGCCATCCAAACCTCACCCGTCTGCGCGTCTACGGGCTGACCACCCCGGTCACCACCCCCATCAGCCACTATGACAGTGCCCTCTTCCACTATTGGGGGTTCACTATAGTCCCCACCACCGTCGGCGAAGAGCGCCGGCACCCCAAACAACCCTGTCACCAACAACACAGCGAGAAGCGTGGATGTGTGCTTCATGGTCTGTCCCTCCTTGGTGCACAGCGTGTGACCAACCTTCGATGTGGGGCTTAACGTTGCAAGGGTTTATGAGCAGGGGGCGTGCCTGATAGCGGAACAGCGGGCAATGGCGGGCAACGACAGCCCTGTGTGGACTTGCGTTCCCGCCGTTGTCGTGACGCTCGTAAGCGTGCAGCGTCATGGCGGGGGAAGCCGTGGCTATCGCCTTGGAAACTGGGGAGGAATTTCGCTTGCCCGCACCGCGGTGCTGCCCCATAAAAGGGCCACTTGATGGCCCATGGGGCCATCAAGTGGCCCTACCGATGGCCCCTGCTCCTAATTCCACATGTGAGGGTGTTATGGCCGCTCCACGCCTCGTTCCAGCCAGCTATCTTACTAGCCAGATCCATGGGACGTCTCCGGCGATCGACGCCTTACGGGCACAAATCCGCCGCTTAGCTGCCTTCGACACGCTCGGCAGCCCATTGGTCCCTACCGTCTTGCTCCAGGGGAAGACAGGCACAGGCAAGGGGCTGGTTGCGCGCGTCCTGCATGAGAGTGGCCCGCGCATCGAGGGACCGTTCCTCGAAGTCAACTGCGCCGCCATCCCGGAGACGCTGCTCGAGGCGGAGCTCTTCGGCTTTGAAGCGGGCGCTTTCACCGATGCCAAGCACCCTAAGCCCGGCCTCTTCGAGGCGGCCTCCGGGGGGACGCTCTTCTTGGACGAGATCGATGCCCTCCCCCTGGCGCTGCAGGGCAAAATGCTCAAGGCCATCGAGGAGAAACGCATGCGGCGCTTCGGCGCCCTGCCGGACAAGCCTGTAGACATCAAGCTCACGGTGGCCACGCACACCGATCTCAACGCCCGCGTCGCGGATGGGCGGTTTCGCGCCGATCTCTACTACCGCTTGGCGGTGGTTTTCGTGGAAATCCCCCCGCTGCGGGAGCGGGGAGATGATGTGCTCGTCCTCGCTCGCCAGTTTTTGCGCCACTATGCCGAGGGCCATCGGCTCACCGCCAAGCGCCTGAGTCAGTCTGCCACGGCGTGGCTGCGGCGGTATCCCTGGCCAGTCAATGTGCGCGAGCTGAGCCACCTGATGGAGCGGGTGACGCTGCTTCACCGGGGGCCAAGCGTCGATGCGGCGGCTCTGGAACGGCTGTGCCTGCCTCGGGGACAACCTACCGTTCACGCCGTGGCCAAGTCGGCGTGGGACGAGCAGGAGCCCGAGAATGAACCTGAGAAGATCCGGCAGGCCCTCCGCCGCACCGAAGGGAATGTGGCGCAGGCCGCGTGCCTGTTGGAGTGGAGCCGCAAGACCTTGCGATATCGCATGGACCGCTACGGCATCGAGCGCCCAAGCCGTGAGGTGGCGATCCCGCTGTTTAGGCGCAGACCTGACGGTACCGTCCCACAATCGTTTCTCCCAAACAAGGGTCAGGAGGAGGAAGCTGCCGAGCCTCAGGGCGGTGACATGAAGCGCTCAGCCCAGGCGATGCCTCAAGTAGAAGGCCCTAGCTGTGAGCAGAAGCCCGTGGCGGTGCTGGCGATCGAGATCATATGGCCGGTCGTGACCGGCTCCGAAGCCCTACGCTATGAGCCTTGGACGCTTGCAACCCGCTGGGAACAGCGCATTGTGGAGAAGGTACAGGGATTCGGCGGCATCGTCCTGCAGCGTGCACCGTCCCTCTACCTGGGGGCGTTTGGTCTGCCCCAGACATTGGAGCAATTGCCGCAGCGAGCGGTGCAGGCGGCACTGGCACTCAGACGCTTGGTCGCAGCGGCCAGAGACGCTGCCGCGAGAGAACCGTGCCCGGCGGTGCGACAGGCTCTCCATTGGGGCCTGTTGCTGGTGGATGTCCAGGCGCGCGACCCCACGGCGCGGCTGCTGCCAATCGGGGAGACAGTGGGCCTGCCGGTGCGACTATTAGGGCAGGCAGCGCCTGAGGAGATCCTCGTATCCGACCAGATGAGGGGATTGATCGACAGATGGTACGAGCTGCAGATGTGCGATGGGCCGGTGGAAGCCGGACCATCCGAACGTATCGGGGCTTACCGGATTGTGGGCCCGAGTCCGCCCACCTCGTCTCTCGCACAGCGTGGCGTGCGTCCCCCGAGTCGGTTCATCGGCCGCGACCGGGAGATGGCCACTCTGCATGCGCTGTTGGCCCAGGTGGAGAATGGCCACGGGCATGTGGTGGGGATTACGGGTGAACCGGGCATCGGCAAATCGCGACTGCTCGACGAATTCAGCCGGAGTCTGATGGGGAGACGGCTGACCTATACGCGCGCTCGCTGTGTCTCCTATGGCAGTGCCACGCCCTATCTCCCGGTGCTGGACCTCCTCCGGCAGCACTGTGAGATTACTGAGGCAGACAGCCCTGAGGCGATCACCGCCAAGGCGCACCGGAGTCTCCAGGAAATGGGGATGGCACCAGACGAGTGGGCGCCGTATCTCCTGCAACTGCTGGGGATAGGGGCGGCGGTGGATGAGCTCACCATGTTGAGCCCGCAGGCACTCAGATCCCGCACCATTGAAGCCCTGGTGCGGATGAGCGTCAATAGTGGTCAGCAGCGCCCGCTCGTTCTCGAGGTTGAGGATCTGCACTGGCTCGACGCCACCTCCGAAGAATGGCTCGCAGGGCTGGTCGAGAGGGTGGCAGGCGTTCCCATCCTCGTGCTCACGACCTACCGCCATGGGTATCGGCCGCTTTGGTTGGATAAGTCATACACCACTCAGTTATCGCTGCAGCGGCTGACGCCTCTCGACAGCGCGGGGGTGGTACAAGCGATCCGCCACGATGCCCGGGTCCCGGAGGCTTTGGCACAGGAGATCCTGGCGAGGGCTGACAGGAATCCCTTCTTTCTGGAGGAGTTGACGCGGATCGTTGTGGAGCGGGGCGATCATCGCCTGCCACTGACCGTGCCGGACACCGTCCACGCCGTGTTGTCGGCCCGGATCGACCGCCTCCCGACGACGGAGAAGCGCCTGTTGCAAGCCGCCGCCGTCATCGGCACGGAGGTGCCCTTGGTGCTCCTCCAGGCCATCGTCGAGTTCCCCGAAGAGACGCTCCATTTGGGTCTCACACGCCTACAAGCTGCCGAATTCCTCTACGAGAGGGGCCGCTTCCCTGACCTCACCTATACCTTCAAGCACGCCCTCACCCATGAGGTCGTCTACGCCTCTTTGGCAGCCGAGCGCCGAAGGGTGCTGCACGAGCACACAGCGCAGGCGATCGAGGCACTGTTTCACGACCGGCTGGCAGAGCATTATAGCGGGCTGGTCCATCACTATAGCCGCAGCGGGAACACGACGCAGACGGTGGACTACCTACAGAGGGCCGGGCAACAGGCGATGGAGCGCTCAGCCCATGCCGAGGCTATGGAGTATCTCACGCGGGGACTGCAACTGCTCGCGACCCTGCCGGTGACCCCGATGTGCACTCAACAGGAACTGGTTTTGCAGACCACCCTCGGCCCAGCTTTGATGGCCATCAAGGGCTTTGCCGCCCCCGAAGTGGAACATACCTATGCGCGGGCTTGGGAGCTGTGCCAGCAGGTGAGGGAGACGCCTGAACTCTTCCCAGTGGTCCTCGGGCTGCGGCGGTGGTACTTTGTGCGGGCGGAGATGACGAAAGCACGGCAGTTGGGGGCCCAGCTCCTCGCCCAGGCTGAGCGCACCCAAGACGCGGGCCAGCTCTTGGAAGCACATCGGGCCGTAGGGACGACTTTGTTCTTCCAGGGAGAGTTTGCGCCGGCCCTGGCACATCTGGAGCGTGGAATTGCCCTCTATGAGGCCCAGCGCCACCACGCCCATACCCTCCGCTATGGCTTGGATGCGGGCGTGACCTGCCTGGCGCATGCTGCGCATGTCTTGTGGGCCCTGGGCTACCTCGACCAAGCACGACACCGAACTGACGAGGGGCTGTCCCTCGCCCGTGAACTGGCGCACCCGTTTAGCCTGGCCTACGCGCTGGCGCATGCGGCTTGGTTGTCGCAGTTCTGTCGAGAAGGGCACGCCGTCCAAACGCAGGCAGAGGAGCTGATCGCGCTCACACAGGCGCATGGGTTTCCGCACCAAGCGGCACAAGGACTGCTCTGGCGGGGGTGGGCACTGGTCGAGCTGGGACACCGCGACGAGGGCATCGCGCAGATGCACCGGGGACTCACCGCCTGGCAAGCCACCGGGGCCGAGTTGGGACGGTCCTACTTTCTCGCCCTGTTGGCCGAGGCCTATGGCCAGCTCGGGCAGGCTGAGGCAGGACTGCGTGTAGTGCACGAGGCTATGGTCATCGCACACAACCACGGGGAGCGTTTCTATGAGGCAGAGATCTGTCGGCTCACAGGGGAGCTCCTGCTGAGGCAAGCCGCTGGGGCAACCAGAAAGCCTATGCCGACAGTAGAGGCGGAAGCCTGGTTGCGCCAGGCCCTCGACATCGCCCGCCAGCAACAGGCGAAGGCGATGGAATTGCAGGCGGTCGTAAGCCTGAGTCGGCTGTGGCGGCAACAAGGGAAGCGTGAGCAGACTCGGCAGTTACTGGCAGAGATTTACGGTCGGTTCACCGAGGGGTTCGACACCGCAGACTTGCGAGAGGCCAAGCGACTGCTGGAGGTGGTAGACCGATAGGGTAAGCGGTCGGCTGTTGGCTCGGTTAGTCGATCGCATGCGGATGACGGCATAAGACAGTCCGAACACACCCATAAAAAAGCCTGCGCGTGCGCTGTGCACGTGAGATCATCCTGCATATGATACGTCGGGGTGGTGGGCGTATCAGCAACATTGGAGGGATGGCGGCACGTCGGGTAAGACATCTCACCACTAGCAACGGCGTGACCAATGCTAGCATCGCGAACATCACCAAGAATCTTTCAGATCAGGTGGCACAACACAAGATTCTGGTGAACTGCCTCCATCCTGGGACCACGCGAACGCCTCGTCAGGCCATGCTACTGGAGCGCCGAGCCAAGGATCTGGGGGTGAGTGTGGAGGAGGCGGAGCGCGAGGCGGTTCAATATATTCTCATTGGGCGGATGGTGGCTCCTGAAGACATCGCCTAGCTGATTCTCTTTCCGGTATCGGATCGCGCTAGCGCCATTACCGGGCAGGTTACTGCCGTCGACGGCGGGGCCAGCCGCGGCATTGTATACTGATGGGCGCCTTTCACCCCCGCGCCGGGTGCAGCCCATACGTCACCAGCACGGTCGTCGGTCCAACTAAGATTTTGGTGAGCTACAGGGTCACCGCCACCACTCCATCGACCCAAAACGATATACCCCTATGGTGCGGCGTAACCGTTTCCTACACGCCAACTGGGATAACGCCGCCGAGGATTTCCTCTTCTTCGCCAATGTATCGGGTCGACAAATGACGTGAAGCTATCTACACTCCCCCTATCGAAACATGTTCATGACGCTAAATGCTAAATCATGACGATGAGCTCGATAACCGTCGAAGGAAGGCTCGCGATTTTCGCGGCTATCTGGGACCGTTGAGATTAAGACAGGAGGGACAAAGGCGAATTTAGGAAGCCGTGAATGCCTTTCGGGGATTGAAAGGAGCCTTTATGATAGCTGAAAGGCCAAGGCAATTCCCTACACTAGGCATGGAATTGCTTTACGATGCAAGACAAGATTACACACTTAGGGCCTTCGATGAAGGTTCTTCGCCTACGGGTGCTTGTTTTGGCGCTCGGAGAGGCAGCAGCGCCACCATGGTGGCGCACCGAATATATTTCCGGGGCAGGCCTGAGAATTCTCGAAGGGATCTACCCCCGCACCGCCTTTGCCGAAGCGCTCCATGTCTCTGGCGCTGTAGCCCGCACCATTCACGACGTCAGTACCGGGTGCGGCAGCATCTATCACCTCTTCCGCCTTCCAATCCCGTTGGAGCGGGAAGTTCGCACCCTCTCATGGCAACACATAGCCAGCGACTTACTGAAGAGTGCCGGCCTGCTCTTGGGGATAGAGACGCGTTGATGGAGCCACTACGTGAGCTAGCCGTGGAGGTTCCAGAGGGGGTGATCGGTCCCTGGTGCAGTGAAAAAGCCAAGACTGGCATCGGTCTGAGCTGTACAGACGGATGGCAGGAGCCTATCTCAGAGGCTTCGAGACCGGCAAGAAGATTTTCCCCTACGTGGAAGTGGATTAGGGACAGTCAGGCCGCAATTCAATCCTGAATCGAGGAGAGATCGACGTTATACCATTGCGATCTGCAAGGGGGCAGGACTGGTAGATGAAACACGCCAGTTCATGAACTACTGGCGGCCTGGAGAGGAAGTGAAGGCGTTCGTGCAGCGGGTTCAAGAAGAAGATCTTCTGGGGCGCTATACAGCCTATAGAGCACGCAATATCGCCCGTCGGGTGTTTGGGCGCTGGTTCCTCATCCCCTCAGATCGTCCAGCCCCCATGCTGAAAGGCATTGTCGATCTGAGCCTTCCACACAAGACCTTCGCAGCGGGTATTGGAGGTTCTGGCCGTCGAAGCCTACCGGTCTGGGGTGATCACCGAGGCCGAGGGGTAGCGGATGCTTCGCCTGGCCTCGCGCTGGGAAGTCGATGCTTTCCTGAAGCGAGCAAAGGCCTATCTCGACTATACTGAGGCTGACCTAGAGCAAGCTATTCTGGCCATTCGTAAAGTCCTCCCGCAATGATCGTTGTGGGCGATACGTCGCCGATCTGCTATTTGCTGCTGATTGAACACGTTGACTTGCTTCAGAGGTTGTTCGGTCAGGTTGCGATTCCACAAGCTGTGCATGATGAACTGAGTGTTGAAGGAGCACCGACGATTCTTCGAACCTGGATCGCACACCCTCCCAGCTGGCTTCAAATCCAATATGCGACGACGACCCCCGATGCATCATTGGGCGGGCTGCACCTGGGTGAACGCGAGGCTATTACGTTGGCAGCGCAATTGAAAGCGGAACTGATTGTGTTGGACGAGAAAGCAGCCCGACGGGTAGCGATAGAACGCGGGTTCAACACGACCGGATTGCTCGACATCCTGGATGAGGCCGCCACCCGTGGGCTCATCGATTTACCTACGGCCATAGAGCGATTACAGCGCACGACGTTTCGGGCATCACCGCGTCTCCTCAAAGCGCTTTTAGATCGGCGCCAGGGAACCGCATGACCCCTCCAGCCTTGCTTCAACAACGACTCATGGAACTCCTGAATGAGCGCCGCATCGTCGTCTGGTACGATGGCGAGTGTGCTTTCGAGGCGTTCGTCCAATCATTCAAAGCTCCTGCCTGTGTTGTCATCTCTATAGCCACATCTACGCTGAGAGCGCGTCGCCAGGCAGAGGCGATCTACCGGAACCGGTATTGCGTTCGGCGACACAGAGGGCGAACGGTTGGCATCTCTAGCACGCCAGCCCATGCCTGAGCGCACCGATGAGATCAATCGCCTGTTTGCCGAAGGAAGCCCCCGCCTAACCCTCCTTGGTCGTCTGGTATCTGTTCGCCGCTGACCACTCTTGCGGGAGGCGTTGGCTGGTTGCTTGGTGGAGCTCCACCTGCTTCTGGAAGCAGAGATCGGCTTCCGGCCTGTTGGGTGGGAACAATCTTGGGCGAAGGTGCGGGACCAGCTTGGCACATATATGATTGGTGGGATGGCAGCCGTCGTGCGGCGACTGGCCACGGTCGGTTTCTCCAACATCGTCATCAGCGCCGATCACGGTCACGTCATGGTCCACGAGATTGCGCTTGGGGATGTGCTCGGGAAGCCGCCAGGGGAGTGGATGATGGCTAAGGTACGCAGTCTGCTGGGACGCGCTCTAGCGCCAGGACCTGGGGTGGTGATCTTCAAGGCTGGACACGTCGGCATCCAGGGAGATCCGGACGAAATCTGTGTCCCAGTTGGCTTCAAAGGCTTCTCCGCCGGAGCCAGCTACTTTCATGAAGGGATCAGATTGCAGGAAGCGCTCGTGCCGGTGATCGTTGTCCGCGTCCGGGGTGGTTTCGCTGGTCAGGGGAGGCGAGAGATTTCCATCCGTTACCGCAGTGACCGGTTCACCAGCCGCGTCATCGGCTTGAGGGTAGAATGCTCGGGGCCGGACTTCGGCGAACCCATTCGTGTGCGTGTTGAAGCCTACGAGGGGACGTCTGCCAAGGCAAGCATAGTGGATGAGGCGGCCGACTGCGAAGCCAGGGACGAAAGGACCCATGAGGTGCCCCTGTAGCCAGGTGCGGAGACTCAGGTTCCCCTCTTAATCGATCCCAAATTTTCTAAACCCAAGGTCGAGAGCCGCATCATCGACCCGCAAACCGGCGTGTTCTGGGCCAGGTGTGAATTGAGGAACGCCCTTTTGGAGCGAGGATGGGGGTTATGCATCAGGATGTGCTGGATCCAAAGGTGACCCGAATCTTCGCCGGTAAAGCCGTGCGCAAGGACCTGCTGTACCAGATCAAGGGGGGCGAGAATGTGCCGTCATACGTTCTCGAATATCTCCTCGGGAGATACTGTGCCTCGGACGACGAGGATGAGATCCGTATCCGCATCGAAGCTGTGAAGGAGACCCTGAGGAGCGACTACTTCCGTCACGATGAGGCCAACAAGGCCCAGGCACTCGTTGAGCAGCGTGGTCGCCATCGCTTCATCGACCGGGTGGAAGTCCGCTTCCTCACCGGTGAAAGCAAGTACTGGGCGGCGATGGATCACTTCGGCTATGCCAAGATTCACGTTCCTGACGAGTTTTATCGACGCTATGAGCGCCTGTTAGAGGGTGGTATCTGGGCCATCGTGGACGTTGAGTTTCGGATGTCCGAGGATGGTTCAAAAGGGAGCCCTTTTCACATCGCTGATTTACGACCGATCCAGCTGGCCCGTTTTGACCTCGACGAATATATCGAGGGCCGGCAGTGTTTCAGCCGTGAGGAGTGGATCGACCTTTTGCTGCGTAGCGTCGGTCTTGAACCTGCCCGCATGGAGCGGCGCCTCAAAATGTTGCTCCTGACCCGCTTCATTCCGTTTATCGAGAAGAACTATAACTTCATCGAGCTGGGGCCGAGGGGAACCGGCAAATCGTACGCGTTCAGCGAGATGTCATCGTACTACATCCTGCTTTCGGGTGGCAAAACGAGCACGGCCAATCTCTTTTGCAATAACGCCCGGCGCCAGGTTGGCCTTGTCGGCCACTGGGATGTCGTTGCCTTTGACGAGGTCGGAGGAATTCGACTTCAAGACCTCGATGCTATCCAGATCATGAAGGACTACATGGCCAACGGCCGGTTCAGTCGGGGTATCACACAGGTCCATGCTGAGGCCTCGCTGGTGTTCATCGGTAACCTGAACCAGCCCGTTGAAACCCTTGTCCAGAATACGGCGACCGATCTGTTCCAGCCATTACCCAAAGAATTTGACTTGGCTCTCATCGACCGCCTGCACTCTTACCTGCCTGATTGGGAGGTTCCGAAGAATTCAAAGTGCATGCCTACCGGTCACTATGGCTTCGTGACCGACTATCTCGCTGAGGCGTTCCGAGCCTTGCGCAACCAAAACCGGTTCGATGAGACGGAAAAGGTGTTCCGTTTCGGCTCGTATGTGGAAGGGCGGGACGCCAGCGCTGCAAAGAAGACCGTGAGCGGGTTGCTGAAAATCCTCCATCCAGGGGATGAGTGGACGAAGGATGAACTTGCGGAATACGTCGAGCTGGCGTTAGAGGGACGCCGGCGGGTCAAGGAACAGCTCAAAAAGCGGGGGTCGTTCGAATTCTATAAAACCAGCTTTTCGTATATCAACCAGCAAGCAGGCATCGAGGGGACGGTGGGTCTCCCTGAGCAAGGGGGGCCTGGGGTTATCTCCCAAGATCCCTTGCTTCCGGGGACCATATATCCTGCGGCTGCCAACGAGGAAGCAAAGGTTGGGCTCTTCCGGCTCGAAGTGACCACGACGGCCGGAACTGGCAAGTTGCGAATACCCGCTGGCCTCGACCGCGGTTTAAAGGAATCGCTGAACCGGGCGTTCAGTTACCTGCAAAGCACCAAGGACAGGTTGGGGCTCGCCCAAGTGCTAGTCCAGAAAGACTTGTATGCCGAGGCAGTGGACCTGTCGGGGAGTCACATCGAGTGCCCCTGAGGCGTCGCCTTCTTTGTCGCCATGATCTCGGCCATTCAGAATCGTCGCTTCCAGGCCGCCACTATTATTCTGGGCGATCTCCCCATGGGAGGGAATATCAAAGGGCTAGCATCGATCGTTGAACCACTGCAACTGGTCCTGGAGGGCGGTGCGCTGCGGGCGCTGGTGCCCCTCTCCAACAAGGCCCAATTCGCGGGATTGCCGGAAGAGGTGGTGGAAAAGTTGGATAGCGTGTTTTATGGAGACGTCGACCGGGCGCTGCTTAGGAGCGTAGGGCTATAGCCAAAAGCCTTTTCGATTACCGCTTAGAATGCCTGGGGTACCTGGGCTAGAGCTTAAACCGTCGTGCCTTCATATCGAAAGGGAGTGGACGAAGAGTCCATAGTCTCCTTCACCTCCGCACCGGGCGCAGCCCGTACGTCACCAGCACGGCCGTCAGCAGTATGCCTGCCGCAGTAATCCACGAAGGCAGTTCATAGCCATACCTCCCGACCAGACTGCCGATGAGCCATGGAGCTACCACGACCGCCCCATCGACCAGAAAGCGATACACCCCCATGGTGCGGCGTAATCGTTCCCCACGCGCCAACTGAGCCAGTGCCGCCGAGGGCATCCCCCAAGCCGCGAAGCTGGTATGAATGCCAATCGACACCAGGAGCAACCCCCACAAGCCTTGTGCCTGAGGGAACCAGGCCAGCACGAGTGCCATCAGCAGCATAGCTGGTGCCAGCACAATTCGGTAATCGAGCCGATCCGACAACCATCCCACCGGCAGCAGAAGCACCAGATCGACCAAAAGCCCCGCTGTAAGGACCATTCCCAGCGTTGACGTTGACACCCCTACCACCTCACCGCCGTAGAGCGGAATCGCGGTTGAGAGAAAGCCAGACCAGGTAAAGGACAAGATAAACGCCGTAAGATAGGCGATCAGAAGAGCGGTCATGTGTGAAGGACGGGGTCCCACCTTGTCTGCGGGCGGTGGCCGCGTCGGTATGGCCTCATTGTCTGACGCCGACTTCCGGGTGAGGGCGCGAGTATCCTCCTCCAAGGCCTGTCGAGTGAAGATTACCCAGGCAAACGCACCTGCGACAAACAACACTCCCAGGGCAAATGCGGCGCGCCAGTGGATAAGCGAGGCCATCAGCCCCGACAATGTCGGACTGACTGCGCTGCCGCCGATCGCCGAGAATTCCAAGAGGTTATTGGCACGCCCCTGGGCGGTCGGCGGGGTCGATTCGATGATGACTGTGAGCCCAGCCAACGTCGTAATG
>JBKPCR010000297.1:0-7129 GCA_046727435.1 bacterium
CCGGCCTATCTGGAGTTCATTTGCTCACAGCATCCGGTCTATGCAGGCTGGGTCCGAGACGCCGGAGTTGGCCACTAGACGCCTGGCCAGCGAGGCCGTCCGATGTAAGTCGCTCGGACGGCCTATTCTCGGCCGGCGCTATGATTCCCTAGCCAGAGCAGCCAACGAAGGAGGTGCGCCATGCGAAACGGCTACCGCGTCTACGACAGCGATACGCATATCGGACCATCGGCCGACACCCTCGAGAAGTACCTCTCGTCCCGGGTGCGCGAGCTTGTGCCAGACCTGGAGGGTCGCAAAGTGCCCCAAAAGAGGCACTCGACAGGCCAGGAGTACGATCCGCCGTACCCGATGCGCTTTCGCCTCAGCCGCGCCGGGGCCGTCGGCGGTTGGGGAGCCGATGTGCCGCGCATGCTCGGCGAGGCCGCGCCACGAGCCACGGCCCGTGGTGCCTCCGGCCGGTTCATGGGAACGAAGTATCCGCAATTACACAGCGACGACTGGGATGCAGACGGACGCCTCCGCGATATGGACATGGAGGGCGTCGACGTCCAGCTCCTGGTCAATGCTGGCGGGCCAAGCGGGCACGAGCACCCTGACGTCAACATCGAGTTCATGCGCGCGCAACATCGCTATCTGGATGATTTCTGCGGCCGCGACCCACACCGACTCAAGTCGATGATCGGGGTCAGCGCCAACTACATCGAGGCGTCGGTGGCGGAGGTCAGACACTGGAGTCGCTCGCCTTGGGCCGTCGGCGTGTACATCAACCTGCCGATTGACTATCCGCTAGACCACCCCGACCTGCATCCGATTTGGCAAGCGATCGACGACGCGGGGCTGTGTTTCATCCACCACAGCTTCTCGCAGGGCTACCCGGGCTACCGTGACCTGTGGAACAACCCCTTCCTCGGCCGTACCGCTTCCCACCCCTGGGGCGCTATGCGAGCAATGGGGGCCTTCTTTGGGGCAGGGCTCTTTGATCGCTATCCCAACCTGCGCTTTGCCGTGCTGGAATCGGGCTTTGGATGGATCCCTTTCTGGGCTGCCCGGATGGAAGATCAGGCGCACTACATGGGTTTCGTGGCCGAGGGCCTGCAGCACACCATGCTGGAATACACTACCAGCGGCCGTTTCTTTGCCTCGATCGTGCTGCATGAGGGCGGCCAGATGGTCAAATTGGTATCGGACTACCTTGGCGATCATCTGCTGATGTTCAGCACAGACTACCCACACCCTGAGACTCGCTTCCCCGACTCCGTCGATCTAGCCTTGAGCTGGAAGCAACTGAATCCTGACCTGATGCGCAAGATTCTCTGGGACAATGCTGTGAAGGCTTTTGGTGCCCCCTGAGCCAGCACGAGTGTATGACGCGGAGCCATCTATGCCCTGCCGCAAATGGTGGGTAACCTGGGAGGAGAGGATCAGCTACGGGGAGGTAAGTTACTACCTCATGGGTCCAACTGGGAGTTGGACCCATGAACATTACACCACAGGGTCGCATGAGCACCCCTTATCCTAACGCCTATGTGGCTTGGGGACAAAGGGATGATCACGCCTACCTCCTGCCTCAGCCACGCGGTACGCTGTCTCGCAAAGCCTTCTCAACACCCGGCAGGGCCGCGTTTAACGCCCCTTCATTCAGGCTATCTGCTAAGCGGCTATACCCAGCGATGCGCACCAGGGAGGCGAAGTTCCCCTCCAGATACTCGATCGTCCAGGCGATCGGGTCCGTTACCCGCGCTTTGTTCAAGAAGATGCGGTTGTTCTTGCCTTGGGGGTCGTAGTGGAAGTGTGGCTCTTCCTCGAAGCAATCGAAGCGCAAGAGCTGCACCTCCTTGCCGTCCACGTCGCCGAGGACTCGCAGCGATGGTCCACGATCGTGCGCCGTGGTGCGGTAATCGACCGCGAAGCGCAGTCCACTTGCCTCCAGTCCCGCCATCTCCGTCGGGATACTGTCGCGCAGTGCCTTTTCCACCGTCGGCAGAGCCGCGCACAGGACCCCTTCATCCAATTGATCAGCCAATGCACGATACCCGGCAACACGCACCAGCGAGGTGATGTTCCCGCGCATATAGTCCATAGACCAACTGATCGGATCCGACACCTTCGTCTTGTCCATTCGGAGCTGGTTGTTCTTGCCATCGGGATCATAGTGGAAATGTGGCGTTTGGTCGAAGCAGTCGAAGCGCAAGAGCTGCACCGGCTTGTCGTCGACATCGCCATAGATCCGCAGTGACGGGCCGCGATCGTTGGCTGTTTTGCTATACCGCACGTTGAAGCGAAGCCCACCGACCCCAATCGACATCCCTTGTTGCGGTTGTGCAGTTGCAGTTGCCATTGGTGTGTCCCTCCTCGCGCATGGATACTCCCATAACTTCTCTACCAATCCGCCAGATAGAGCGACATTAGTCTATCTGTGATCTGGCGTCAACCGATCTTTTTCAGGTGCTGTATTTACGGGTCATGTGAGCGTCAGAGCAGGCGATGTGATGGAGGTCATCGTCAGGGCTATGTGGCGCCACACACAGCAAGCGAGCCGCGCAATGGAAGAGAATTCCCCCCTTGAGCAATCATCTCTTGACCGAAATTCTTACGTATGGTAAGATAAAATTACCAGAAAGGGGGTCTTGCATGGAGTTGACTGACGTAGTTGCCAAACTGGTGGAAATTCATCAGCACGACCAACACGAGAGCGGTCAGGATGACACCGACAAAGTGACACCCTCCTGCTGCCCGCTCTCAGACCTAAAGGGGTTTGACAGCCTGTTGATACCCTCAATTATCCGCAGAATGGCCCGGGAACTCGGTCACCCGCTGCCAAAGGGGACTCGCGTAAAGAACATCTACTGTGCGCCAGATGGGAGGAAGAAGCTGACTATCAGGGAGATTGCCATACGCTTCGTGGCAACCTATGCTCCGGAGGCAAGCCAAGTATGAACCAAGAGACTGCAAAGAAGCAGATCATCGCTAATCGACTGGCCGAGGCCCGGAAGATGGCTGGACTGTCGCAAGGGCAGGTCGCTCGTATGATAGGTCTGCACCGCCCCGCCATCTCCGAGATCGAGGCGGGCCACCGCAACGTTACCGCCATAGAGATTGCTCAGTTCGCGGAAATCTACGATGTCGCCGTCAACTGGCTCATGGGCGAAGGAGCAGAGAAGCTCGATCCGCAATCCGACCGGCTTCAGCTTGCCTTCCGTGAGCTGCAGAAGCTCAAGGCGGACGACCTCGACAAGTTGATGAAGGTATTGGCGGCCTTACGTGAGGACAAGGGAAACGCATGATAGTAACCCGAAAGAACTTGGCTCGTGAGGCCCTGGATCGAGCTTTAGAGGTTCGTGAAGAAGGCAATATCGCTTTCAATGTGCCCCTTTGTGTTTATGGATTGTGCGATCGACTCGGCGTTCGCGTTCAGTTCGTAGACATCAACATGGAGGGCCTGTATCAGGCGTCGAAACGACCGCTTATCATGCTCTCGTCGTTCCGTCCCCTCGGTCGGCGTGTCTACAACTGTGGTCACGAACTCGGGCATCACCTGTTTGGTCACGGTTCGACCCTGGATGAACTTCAGGAAGAACATCGGGCAACCGGCACCTCGAACCCCAAGGAATTTCTTGTGAATGCCTTTGCTGGGTTCTTGTTGATGCCGCCGAATGCCGTGCGACGGGCATTTGCAGATCGCAAGTGGAACGCTGCGCAAGCCACTCCTGAGCAGTGCTTTCGGATCGCCTGTGGTTTTGGCATCGGCTATGAGACCCTGGTCAGTCACCTCGCTCACAGCCTCCGCATGATCTCTGTGGAAAGGGCCAGTCAATTGCGTAGGGTCAAACTGCCGACCATTCGCCGCACCATGCTAGGCCACGACAAGGCCGAGCGGCTCGTTGCCATCGACGAGCATCACCTGCTGCCGACCGCTGATGTCGAGGTGGGGACGCATGTACTGTTGCCGAAAGGCAGTGATCCCGAGCAAGCAGCTCTGGAGTTTGTCGTGGATTTGGCTCCAGGTCGTCTCTTCAAGGCCATTCGGCCAGGTTTGGTGCGGGTGGAGGCTCATGGTGGGACATGGGCACTACTGGTGCGCATCTCACGTTACCAGTACGTCGGATGGAGTCAATATCGACACTTGGAGGAAATAGACGGTGAGTAAATCCATATACTATTCGGAGGAAGAAGCGAATCTTTCGGTCGCATGGGCCAGGGCATTCTCCGTAGTTTCCGCTAAATATGGTCGGGAATTATCGCCATTCATGGTTAGTATCACTGGATTCCATAGTGGCATCGTGTTCGAAGAGAAAGACCTGCGACACGCCCTCGACACCTCCTTGGAGGAAAGTGGCCATCAGTCAATTGAGACGGTCGCGAACACCATCTTCCCAGAGTCACTGTGGCGACGATCAGGCTTCGACCGAACCAAACTGTTTGAGCAGTATATCCAGAACCTTCCCGACTATGTTTCAATGGCCCCTGAGAAGAACCGTTGTGGACTATACTTTGCCCGGCTCATCGCGTTTGACCTCGACCCGACGACAGGTAATCGGCTCCCTCACATGCCAGTCAAGCTGGCTTCAAACAAAGGGAATCAGTTGGAATTCATTATTAGAAAATGGCAGGATGGCCTCCGGCGGCGAGGCATGTTCCAAGCCTGTGTTTTCGACCCAGTGCGGGACCATACTGGGGCAGCCCAACAACCGTTCCCGTGCCTACAGCATATCAGCCTTGTACCGGATGAGAGCAGGGGCACGCTTTGTCTCAATGCCTTCTATGCCACCCAGCAATTGTTCGTGAAAGCTTATGGCAACTGGCTCGGCCTCGCCCGACTTGGGGCCTTCCTGGCACATGAGATGGGGCTCCGATTCGAGCGGCTGACCTGCTTTGCCGGTATTGAGAAAATGGACCAACGGCCAACCTCACGAAATCAGCTGCGTCGATTGAAAGATGTGGCTTGTTCGATAGTTGATACTGCTAACAAGGAGAAAGCCACAAGTCCAGCGGAAGTTACGGAGGGCTGACGTGCAGAAAGGATCCAATTCCTTGCAGGCGTCCCCACATGCCGAGCTACTCGTGAACCAAGCGGCAAACTTTGCAGCTGATGTCCCCTTGCCTCGGATTGCGCCTCTGAAGCCGACTCCCGTGTACGACACCTACTGGCGATTTGCAGCTGAGCGCCAGGACATCTTTTTCCGTCGGATCGAGGGCCAGTTGCCGCCCTGGACTGCCGATACGATCCTGCATACCTACAAATTTACGAACGCCTATCGAGCCTCCGACCGCGTCAGCCAGTTTCTCATTCGTCACGTGATCTATAGAAACGATTTGCCGGACACACCCGAAGAAGTATTCTTCCGCGTCTTGTTATACAAGGTGTTTAATAGGATCGAGACATGGGAGCTGCTGGAAAACACGCTCGGCACGATTACTTGGGAGGAGTACGACTTCCAGTGGTACGATCAGATATTATCTGATGCACTGGCCCGGGACGAGCGAATCTACTCGGCTGCCTACATTATGCCCTCAGCTGGCAGTCTAGGGCACAAGCGTAAGCACCGCAACCACCTCACACTCATCGAGCACATGATGGCTGATGAACTTCCTAAGCAGCTCTCGGATACCTCCTCGATGCAAGAGGCATTTGAGATGCTTCGCTCCTACCCGTCGCTTGGGGATTTCCTCGCCTACCAGTATGTCACCGATCTCAATTACAGCTCATTAATGCATTTCTCAGAAATGGCGTTCGTCGTCCCAGGGCCTGGGGCGCTGGACGGCATTCGCAAATGTTTTGCTGATCGAGGCGGCCTAAACGATGCCGAGATTATTCGCTTCATGGCGGATCGCCAAGAAACAGAGTTCGAGCGATTGGGGCTACGATTCCACTCGCTATGGGGCCGACGTCTACAGCTTATCGACTGCCAGAATTTGTTCTGCGAGGTGGGCAAATATGCCCGCGTGCGGCATCCAGAGATCGACGGGATTTCTGGTCGAGCTCGGATTAAGCAGAGGTTTCAAGCAAATTCGACCCCGATCACATATTGGTATCCACCGAAATGGGGGATCAACGATCTGATTGTGGCCAGACCGCCCTCACTTGCTACGTCATTGAGGAGTCACAACATGGATCTCGAGACCTATCAGACGCGGGCTAGTCAGACCGATCGTACCCCAGCTACCGACGAGAAGGGGATCATGATTCCGCTACTTGGCCTAGCGGGCGAGGCTGGGGAATTGCTGACAGAATACAAAAAGTTCCTCCGTGACGGCGAGTCCCATGTGCTCTTTAAGGAGCGGTTCGCTGAGGAGTTGGGCGATCTGCTATGGTATCTCACGAATGTGGCCACAAAGTTCGGTCTGAGTCTCACCGGGATAGCAGAAAACAACCTCATCAAGTGCGAGCAACGGTGGCTTAAGAGCCAGACTGAGCTTCCACCGTTTGACGAGGGTTACTCTGATAGCGAACGTCTGCCTCGTCAGTTCCAAATCGACTTCAACACGATCCACGATGCTGACGGCAAGCCCCAGATGAAAGCCTACTATAAGGGAGAACAGTTTGGTAATGACCTAACTGACAATGCCTATGAGCACGACGGTTATCGCTTTCACGATGTGTTCCATTTGGCCTTTGCAGCTGTCCTGGGCTGGTCTCCCATCACTCGATCGCTCCTCGAACGCAAGCGAAGGAGTATGGCTAAAGTGGACGAGGTCGAAGACGGAGGCCGAGCAAAGGCAATTGAGGAAGGTATCTCCGCACTGATATTTGCTTATGCCAAAGACTACAACTGGTTGGAGGGAAAGGCGAGCGTGAGTTCAGAGTTGCTTAGGACTATCAAGAGCATGACGGCTCAATTCGAAGTTTCGCGGTGCTCTACCGGAGAGTGGGAAAACGCCATCTTGCAAGGATTCGCAGTGTGGCGAAAGATCAAACGCCAGGGGGGTGGCACCCTTGTCATCGACCTGGACCGACGCTCCATCGCTATCAAGCGAGGCTGATGTTCCTTATGAGGCCGTTACGCCGCTGCGCAGCCGTATAACGGAAAGGAACGGGGGCGCGCGAAGCGCGCGATACTTGCGACCGTGGCCGCGAGTCGTGTGAGGCCGGTGAGCCAGTGGTGCGGTGTGCCCGTTGATGAGGTTG
>JBKPCR010000298.1:0-17766 GCA_046727435.1 bacterium
AAAGAAAGGATCGTGCACCTTGAGAGGATATGAGAACCAGGAGGCCGATATTTTCGACATTACGATTCTGGGTGGAGGCCCCGCCGGCTTATTCGGGCTGTTTTATGCTGGTCTCCGCGGCCTACGGGCGAAGCTCATCGATAGCCTGGCAGAACTGGGTGGCCAGCTCATTACTCTCTACCCAGAAAAATACATCTACGATGTGGCTGGCTATCCGAAAGTGCTAGCGAAAGATCTCGTCAAGTCTTGCGTCGAGCAAGGTCTGCGGTTTAACCCAAGCGTTTGTTTAGAGGAAAAAGTGGTCGATCTGACCTACCACGACGACCGGCTCATCCGGCTGCGCACGGATAAGGCGGAACACTGGACCCGTGCTATCGTCCTGGCGGTGGGGGTCGGCGCCTTTGCGCCGAAGAAATTGGATCTTCCGGATATCGATCGTCTGGAAGGGCGTGGCATCTCCTACTTCGTCAAAGAAAAAGATGTCTTCGCAGGGAAACGCGTCATGATCGTCGGCGGGGGGGATTCGGCCGTCGATTGGGCGTTGATGCTCAAGGATATCGCCCGCCAAGTCACCCTCATCCATCGCCGTGATCAATTTCGCGCGCACCCGCAGAGTGTGCAGGAACTCATGGCCTCGCCGCTTGAGGTCAAGTGCTTTTATGAGCTCAAGGCTGTGCATGGGGGAGATCACCTCGAAGGGGTAACCATTTTTCACAATAAGACGGGAGAAGAGACCTACTACAAGGTGGATGCACTCATCCTGAGCCTGGGGTTTCTCGCTGACCTCGGTCCCGTGAAGACATGGGGCCTGGCCGTCGAGCACAATGCCATTAAGGTAAATGAACGGATGGAAACAAACCTGCCCGGCGTCTATGCCGCCGGCGATGCCGTGACGCATCCGGGCAAGCTCAAATTAATCACGACGGGTCAGGGGGAAGCGGCGACCGCCGTCAACTTCGCGTCGACCTATATCAATCCCGATTCCAAAGCTTTCCCCGGCCACAGCAGCATGATGAACCTATGACCATGCTGACGATTAGCCCATCACTGCAACGAACGCCACAGCGTATCGTCTGTCTTGTTCCTAGTCTGACGGAAGCGCTATTCGCCTTTGGACTGGGCGGCTCCATCGTCGGCATCACCGATTATTGCGTCGAGCCCCAACCTCAGGTGCGGAAGAAGGCTACCATTGGCGGTACGAAAAATCCTGATGTCGAGGCTATTCTGCGGCTTGCCCCCGATCTCGTGGTGGCCAACGTCGAGGAAAATCGGCGCGAAGATGTCGAGCGCCTGCAGGGGCACGGGGTTCCAGTCTTCATCTGCTTTCCGTGCACGGTCATTGAAGCCATAGCTACCCTTCGGACGCTGGCCCAGATCACTGGGGCCGAGCTGCAGGCCTCGCTGGTGCTCGCAAGGATCGAATCCACTTACGAGAAGACCAAGGCCCTCATCATGGGACACCGCAAGGTACGCGTCTTCTGCCCGATCTGGAAATCTCCGTGGATGACGATTAATCGCGACACCTTTATCCACGACATGATAGAGACTTGCGGAGGTACCAATGTCTTCGCCGGCCGGGAGCGGCGATTCCCCCTGGCCGCTGACCTCGGACAGCAAGCTGAATGGGAAACCACGCGCGCGACAGGGCGCGATCGGCGCTATCCGAGGATATCGCTCAACGAAGTGGCAGGACTGATGCCTGAGGTGATCCTCTTGCCTGACGAGCCATACCCCTTTTCAGATGCTGATCGGGCCGAGTTTGCGGGATTTCCTTTGATTCCAGCTGTGCGCGATGGACGGATACACGTGATCGACGGGAAAACTGTCTGCTGGTATTGGTCGCGCTTGGATGAAAGTCTGCGCGTTTTGTCTGGGCTACTCATATCGAAAAATAGCTCGCCCCCCGGCCTTCCGGCTGGAATACACCCACCACGCGGCTGAAGATGACGGTCAATACGCCCGTTCAGACCGGGACCCTGGTCAGTTGGAAGAGAAAGCGGGCGATCAACTCCCCCACAACAACGGTCAACACGGCGGTATACAAGAACCCGGTCGCAGCCTGGGTTGATCCCTCGCGCAACAGCCACATCGTCAATACCGCCAACCCAAACGTTCCCACCAACCCAACCAGGGCCCGTCCCAACAAGAAATAGGGATACGCCACCAGGAGGTGCTGCACTCTCGGCAGCAGGGAGGTCGGAACCGTCCCAAGCTCTGGCGACACCGTCAGAGCAAGCACCACACCTTGAGCCACGAGTGCCCCCACAAGTGTCCCCGTAAGGCGTTTGATCGGCACCAGCGATAATTCCGGTGCTACCAGGTACCAGTGCCCCAGCAACATGCCGCTCATCGCGGCTCCCAGAGAGAGAGTGCTGAAGAGAAAATTTGGCGCACGTACCAAGGCTTCGTGTAGTGGTAATCCTGCTGCTGGGTCATTCAAGGAACTGGCGATGACAGCACAGAAACCAACGACGGAGGTGATCTCAAGAAGCCGCGAACGAGCGGGTAACTTTTCGAGCCATAAGCTCGCATAGTACATCAGAAAGAGCAGGGTAAACAGCGCAAACCCCAAGAGCTCCCAGGGGCGGGCCCATTCAAGTCCGGCGAGAACACAGACCCAAATCAGCAGGTAGATAGAAGCACCGATCCGAAAGAACCCGGGACCGATCTCCGCCGCCGGAACCAAGCGCATTAAGGCCAGGCCACCCACGGTGAGCTGGCTAAATACTAGAAAAAAAATGCGCAGCATGACATGCCTCTCATCATCTTGACGAGTGTCCAGCGCGGCCCTAGCGCCCTTCATGAACACAGCGTGCTGGTGCCACAGATGTCCGACTCGGACGGTAGGTCAACCCGGGCGGTGCTGAAAAATTGCGCCCGCATCCTAATCAATGCCCTCTAAGCTGTCAAGCTGTGTGGTCACTTGATGAGACTTGACGGGAGAATCAGCTTGCATAAGATGCGACGCCAGAAGCTCTACGATCGTTTAAGAAATTTCCAGTAGGATAGGCTATCATCGGTTGGTCCGGCTGGAGCCACAGCACCTAGGCAGCCACCACCATCGTCGGCCGCCGATTTAAGGGAAGGTGGGTGTCGTAGATGAGCCTACACGCGATGGCTTTGACAAGAGCTGGAATGGCTATATCTTACCCGCCAAATATCTGGTGATGGTCGAGTTCGAGAGCCTGGCCATGGCCCAGTGCAGCCTGGCATACGTCAACGTCAAGCCCGAAATCCTGTTTGTGCACGGTCCGAAAGTGCCAAACAACTGTAACCAGGTCCCCAGTGTGCGAATTGCGGAAACGATGCTCAAAGAGCACACCTACAGGGAAGTCCTATAGAGTGCTAGCTGATAGCATTGGCAGAGTGAACACACACGCCAGTCATTCTAAATCGGTTTCTGTTACTACTCCATAGAGGCATGCGATGGCCCGAGCCGCGGCGGTCCCCCAGGCCTGCCATCCTCTGACCGGTCAAATTCATTGATTTGCTATGAGCGAAGCGCGGTTGAAAAAAAGAGAGAGCCCTGCCTGTGTTCCTGTGTTAATGATGCAAGGCTGGCGTAGCAACCGAGGGAAAGCTTGAGCCGTGTGACATCTCCTGCTATAATACGGCGCAATACTGGTATGGGAATGCTTTTATGGGAAGAATAGCAAACATTGGGGGCTTTACGGGATCATCCGCGGAGGGGAATGACCGTGGCATGGGTGGATGTCTCTGAATGTAAGCGCTTTTTACCCGAAAAGTTCCAGAAGGTTAATCTCTTTGAAACCGAGCGCATGTTCTGCGACGTCTATTGCTTCGAAGCTGGACAAGAACAAGCGCCGCATAAGCATCAGGGGGCCGACAAGATTTACTACGTGCTCGAGGGCAAAGGCTTCGTGCAGATCGGGGCGGAGCGTCGGGAACTCATGCCCGGCATGGCTGCCCACGCGAGTTCGGGTGAAGAACACGCCGTGGAGAACCCGGGCCCCGATCGCTTGGTCATGCTGGTATTTATGGCGCCTCATCCATGATTGTTCGGAGTCTACCAGGTTGCTGCCGTTGAACCACCTTGCTCGGGAGATCGATGCGGCTTCGGAACGCTTCATCCTTGTGGGAGAGGAGATCCGATGCAGAAGGGCGGGAAAGCGCCAGAACCCAGTATGGACTTCGCTACATCTCAGCCATCTTTCCCCACGCAAGTGCCTCACACCGGCGATACCACCTGGCCCCACTTGAACGATCACTGGCCCAACCTGTTTGCTTTCGGTACCTTTCTCTCTAAGGTCGCGGACACGGAGGAACCTCCCGCGGAGCTGCTCACCAAGATCCTCAGCCTGGTGCCAAGCGCGCAAGAGGGAGCCCTCCTCTGCGTCGGTCAGGACGAGGGCCACACCATTGTGGCGACGACTGAGGGGTTCCTGGCCGATGTGGTGCTACCGCCTATTGGCCCGTTGATCAATAGTCTGCCTCGACAGAATCTGCTATACCGCTCAGGTAAGCTGCTCGACCTCCACGGGAATCTACAGAGCGATCCCTATGATTTGATGATTCAGGGATTGCTAGGGGAGCGCTGGGCGCATGGAGCCCTCCTGTACATTCCATTTCTCCGTCAGGGGACGCTGTTAGGAGCTTTGCTCCTCAGACATCCCAATGCCCCGGATGCCTTCACGCTCGGGGATATGCAGCTCCTTGAATTCCTGGCTGGGCAAACCGGCTTAGCGCTGGAGAATATGTATCTGCGCAAGGCCGTCACGGAAGGGCGACGCAAGTTCAAAACGCTGTTCGACGTGGTTGATGTCGATGGCATCGAGGAGCAGCTCTACGTCCATGATCTGGACTATAATCTCATCATCGCCAATACGTCGAAACTGCGCAGTCATCACCTGACTGCTGAACAGATCGCTGGCCAAAAGTGTTACCAAGCCTTCCATCGTCGCGATACTCCTTGCCCAGGATGCCCGGCCCGCGAGACCTTCAAGACGAAAAAATCTGCTGCTGTCGAATTAAACTTTGCTGAGTCAGAAAAAATCTTTAAAAGCTATACGTATCCGCTCACCGGCAAGGCGGGCAATCTCCTTGGAGTCGTCCATTACATGCGCGATGTTACGGAGCAGAAGCACCTGGAACACGAAAACGAGCGCATGAGTCGTCTGGCTGCACTAGGCGAGCTTTCAGCGGTCATCGCACACGAAATTCGCAATCCTCTCTCAGGGGTGGGTATCAGTGCCCAGGCCTTGTCACGCGCGTTGCACCCCGGTGATTTCCATGAATCGAATCTCAAGAATATCCTCAAAGGCATCCGTAAGGTCGACGATGTCATCAAGGGTTTGCTCGATTTTGCCACCCCGAAGGAGCCCGTCCTCATCCCTGTCTCAGTGAACAAAGTGCTTGAAGAGGCGTTATTTATCAGTGCGCCGCAGGCGCAGGAGAGCCGGATCACACTCGAGAAAAGCCTTGGGAAGGCACTGCCACTGGTGCTCTTAGACCAGGAACAGATCAAACGCGTCTTCATCAACATCATTTTGAATGCCTTACAAGCGATGCAACCTGGTGGTGTCCTGCGCCTTCGGACCGCAAGGAGTCCTGGCGGACGAGTGATGGTGCGTATCATGGATACAGGAACCGGTATCCCGCCGGCGATCCTGAAACGGATTTTCGATCCCTTTTTCACCACCAAGTCGCAGGGTGCGGGTCTGGGCCTCTCCATCTCGCGGACCATCTTGGAAAAACATCATGCCACGATTGCCTGCGACAGCCGGGAGGGGAAAGGCACCACGTTTACGCTCCTCTTTCGCGGTCGGCCCGAGAGCTAGCTATGTGAACTAACACGAAGTGGAGCATGTGGTACCAGGAATACGAGAGGCAATTATCGGCCGCTAGCATTGCGTTTAGCTTGTCGCAGAAGCATGGTGAGCTCGATCGATGCAGTTCAGAATCCTCATTGTCGACGATGAAGAAGTGATTCGTAACTCCATCGCGCTGTACCTCCGCCGGGAGGATTACCAGGTGGATGTGTGCACTACCGGCGAAGAAGGGCTGCGGCGTGTCGAAGAGGTTGGCCCCGACCTGGTGCTCCTGGACGTCAAACTGCCCACATTGGGAGGCCTTGAAGTCTTGAAGCGCGCCAAAGAGTTGAAAGACGACCTGATCGTCATCATGATTACCGCCTTTGGGAGCGTCGAGAGCGCCGTCCAGGCCATGAAAGCGGGGGCTTACGATTACATTACCAAACCTCTGGATCTCGACGAGCTCGATGTGACCATTAAGAAAGGGCTGGAAACTGTTCGCCTGAAGAAAGAGGTCAGCCTGCTCCGCAAGGAGCGCCTGGAACGGTTCAACGTGGAATATGTGGCGGCTGAAAGCTTGAGTATGCGTGAAGTCGAAGAACAGATCGAGAAAATCGCCCTGTATGACAGTAGCACGGTGCTGATTCAGGGAGAAAGTGGTACCGGCAAAGAACTCGTGGCCACCAGTATCCACTATAAGAGCCCACGGGCTGACAAACCCTTCGTGGTCGTCAACTGTGCGGCAATTCCGAAGGAATTGGTGGAGAGCGAGCTCTTTGGCTATGAGAGCGGTGCCTTCACCGGGGCGGCTCGGCAAGGGAAGATGGGCAAGTTCGAAATGGCCGAGGGGGGGACGCTGTTCTTCGATGAGATCGGGGAGCTCGACCTCACGGCACAGGTTAAGCTCTTGCGCTTTCTGGAAACGCGCGAGTTCGAGCGCATCGGCAGCACGAAACCGCCGCGCAAGATCGAGGTTCGCGTCCTGGCGGCGACGAATAAACGGCTGATCGATTTCGTCAATGGCGGCTCATTCCGCCTCGACTTGTACCATCGCCTCAATGTCATGTCCATCGTAGTGCCGCCGCTTCACGAGCGCAAAACGGACATCCTGAAACTGGCGAAGCACTTCGTCCATCATAATAATCGCCAATTCGGCAAGCGCGTGCGTGGATTCACCCCCGAAGCCGAGCAGGCGCTGCTCTCGTATGGTTGGCCGGGCAATGTACGAGAGTTGAAGAACATCATGGAGCGGGCGGTCTTCCTCTGCGATAGGGAGATCATCGCCCGCAATGATCTAGCCATCGAACTACCCTCCGGGGCCGCTTTGTCGCCACAAGTTCCATTCTGGGCAGGCGACGCCATCCTGACCCTGGACGACGTCATCCGGCAATATCTGCACGAGGTGCTGCAGAAAACGGGTGGCAACAAGAGCCAGGCTGCTCGGCTGTTGGGCATCACCCGTAAGACACTGCGTGAACGTCTAGAACGCGGCTGACGCACGTCAGCCGGCTCCCTTGCCGCGGTGCCGAGCCGACGGCGGGGTAATCGCTGTGAGTGGAGCTAAGCGTGCAGCACGGCTCCCAAGTCGAGCGCTATGTCATGGTTCTTGTGGCGAATTTCGGGGCCACTACAACTGGTGGTTGACCTCATCTCCTAAAAGGGGTAGATATTACTCATCCGCATCGTCGGTCGGAGTGTAGGCGAGAAGCGCACCGGCCGTTGCGTCCAGCAGTCATATTAGGGGAACAATGGGTACGGGCGCCATGATCAACGTGTAAGAGGGGAGGGTCGCTGACTCTCCCCTCTTTTAAGGGGTTTTCGTAGACTGACATGTCAGTCTACATCACTAGACGGGCAGGAAGCCTCGCCCGTCTAAACCTCCATCGTACCGCTTTGGGGGGATTGGCTCAGTCGTGCTGCTGTCGTATGAGCCGGGTGAGGCGCCCGGTTGGTCGCAGAGGAGGTCAGGCGGAAAGGAGAGAGCCGGCATGTCGAACACCGCACCATCGGCAGAACGAACTGAAACTTCGCCTGGGGAAACCCACCATCAGAACGGCAGAAATGGCCACACCGCGTTCGTTCCCGTCTCCCAGCTTGAAGAGATGATCCAACAACAGTTGCGGGAGGAACGAGCGCGGCTCGAGCGCGAGGTGGGCATCGAAGAGACAACGCATACGCACTTCCGACGGCCCGAAGAACGGCCCTTCACCAAAGATCAACGACCACATACCACGGTGCTCTTCGGGGGCCTGACCTGGAAACACGAACGTATCCTGCAGGGCTCGATAGCGGGTCTGGGCTATAAGGTCATGCCGCTCCCGAATGCCGACAAGCAATCCTTCCAAATCGGTAAGGAATATGGCAACAACGGCCAATGCAATCCCACATACTTCACCGTTGGCAACCTGGTAAAGTACTTACAATCCTTGGAAGGCCAAGGTCTTACGAAGCAGGACATCGTCGAGAACTACATCTACGTGACCGCCGGCGCCTGTGGGCCCTGTCGCTTTGGCATGTACGAGGCTGAATACCGGCTGGCATTGCGGAATTCCGGCTTTGACGGATTCCGAGTGTTGCTCTTCCAACAAGGAGGTGGCCTGGATCAAGCCGGTCTAGAGGCGGGACTGGATCTGAACATCGACTTCTTCATCGGCATGCTCAACGGTATGAACTTCGGTGACCTGCTCCTCGACCTCTCCGATCAGATCCGACCCTTTGAAGTGAAAAAGGGCGAGACGGATCGCGTGCTGCGGGAGTGCGTGGAGTACATGTATGAGGTGATGAAGGCTCGCCAGCCCTACAAATTCGAGGGCAAGCTTGCCGATCTCATGTGGGCGAAGACCCCAGGTCTGGCCACGACAACCGAGTTTCTAGGCAAATTCCTGCGTCAGCTCTTTAGCGATCACTTTGTCGATGGGCTGCGCTGGTGCTTCGACCGACTGAACACGATCGATGTTGAGTATCTACGCGTGAAGCCCATCTGCAAGGTGACTGGCGAATTCTGGGCGCAGACCACTGAGAGCGATGGCAATTTCAACATGTTCCCCTTCCTTGACCGCGAGGGGGCTCAGATTGTTCGCGAGCCAGTTGCAACCTGGACTAGCTACCTTCTCAATCAGGCCAAGAACGAGGCCAGGGACCGCCGTGGCCTGCGCGAGGGGGAGGAAATGCCGCGCTGGTATGAGCTCGGCAAACACGCCCACCGTGAGCTGGATTTTGTCAAGAAGCTCGCTATGCTGACGCTGGCAGGGAAGATCTACAACCGTGAGTATGACCGTCTGCGGGCCGCTTTGGGCAACAAGCCGCACGCCCTGGTCAACCAGCTCGAACTGCTGCGCATGGGGCATCCCTACTACAATTCCCGCGCCGAGGGAGGCGAGGGACACCTCGAGGTCGCCAAGAACATCTACTACAGCAACAAAGACCTGTGCCATATGGTGCTCTCCTTAAAACCCTTCGGCTGCATGCCGTCCACGCAGAGCGACGGCGCCCAGTCAGCGGTCATCAGCCACTTCAAGGACATGATTTACATCCCCATCGAGACCTCCGGAGAGGGGGATGTCAATGCCCACAGTCGTGTCCAAATGGCGCTTGGCGAGGCCAAGGTCAAAGCCAAGAACGAATTCGCTCAGGTGCTTCAAGAGACGGGCCGGACCCTGGACGACATTCGCGCCTACGTGGCGGCACACCCCGAAATGCAGCGCCCTGCTTGGAAGATCTCGCACACCAAGGGTGTCGTCGGTACCGCTGCGAACTTCGTGAAACAGGTGGCAGCCTTGATGGACGTCGACGAGAAGCGCGGGAGACTGCGAAAGCTCCAGAAAGTCGCGGCCATGCTCTAATAAAACCAGGCATCAAGGCTGTAATCGCCGACATGGGAACCACAGATAGACACAGAGACACGCAGAGGATCCAGCTGTGTTTGTGTCTGTCTGTGGTCGTGGCTCTTGCACAGGAGACCATTGACGATGACAGGACAGCGCCTGTTTGTCGGATTAGATGTGGGATCGACGACGGTGAAAGCGATCGTCGTCGATCCCCGAGATGACCAGATCCTCTGGCAGGACTATCAGCGCCATGATACGAAGCAGCCGGAGAAGACGCTGGAGTTCTTGCAGCGCATCGAGAAAGAATTTCAATTGCCGGCCGACCACTTCCGCATCTTCATCACCGGCAGCGGCGGTGGTGGGATTACACCGCTGATCGGCGCCAAATTCGTGCAAGAAGTGAATGCCGTCTCCCTCGCCGTGGAAAAATTGCATCCCGAAGTCGGCTCGGTGATCGAGCTGGGTGGACAGGATGCCAAGATCATCATTTTTAAAGAAGATCCGGAAACCGGCCGCAAGAAAAAAATCCCGAGCATGAACGATAAGTGCGCCGGGGGCACCGGTGCGGTCATCGACAAGATTAACGCTAAGCTGCGCATCCCAGCAGAGGAGCTGTGTAATCAAGGTTACTATGGCCTCAAGTTACACCCGGTGGCCGGTAAGTGCGGTGTGTTTGCTGAGACCGACATCAATAGCCTGCAGAAAATGGGCGTGCCCAAGGACGAGCTGATGGCATCGCTGTTTGAGGCCATCATCGGCCAGAACCTGGCGGTGCTCACCCGCGGCAATACCTTGCGGCCAGTGGTGCTCCTGTTGGGTGGACCGAATACCTATGTGCGTGGTATGACGGAGGCTTGGAAGCATAACATCCCGAAGATCTGGGAGGAGCGCAACTATCCGTTGCCGGAGGGTGTCGATCCAAAAGATCTCATCATGGTGCCAAAGAACGCACAGTATTTTGCCGCCATCGGTGCGGTCGAGTTCGGCCGTCAGGAAGAGTCTTCAGTCGGTATCTATAAAGGTACCGCGGACCTGGAATACTATATCAACTTTGGGCGCCTGGAGGAAAAGAAGAAAAAGGGCGCTGCAGGGCTGAGCAAGTCATCGGAAGACCTCGAAGCCTTCAAGGAGAAATATCGGCGCAAGAAGTTCGTCCCGGCCACCTTCCAGCCCGGACAAGTCGTCGAGGCCTTTGTCGGACTCGATGGCGGATCGACCTCCACCAAGGCGGTCATCCTGGACAAAGAGCGGAATGTCCTGGTCAAGACTTACCAGCTCTCCAAGGGAAACCCTATCGAGGATACCATTGAGGTCTTTGGGAAACTGCGCCAGCAGGTGGAAGACCAGGGGGCGACCCTGCAGATCCTCGGCGTTGGCACCACTGGCTATGCTAAGGACATTTTGAAAGATACGCTAGGGGCCGACGTGGCCCTGGTGGAGACCGTCGCGCACACCGAGTCGGCGCTGCGTTTCTACAAAGATGTGGATGTCATCTGCGACGTCGGTGGTCAGGACATCAAGCTGATGATCCTGAAAAACCGCCAGGTCAAGGATTTTAAGCTCAATACCCAGTGTTCTGCCGGCAACGGCTACTTCCTGCAAGGTACCGCTGAGGGGTTTGGGTTTACGGTAGAGGAATTCGCCGATCACGCGTTTAGCGCCGAGGCCATGCCCACCTTCGGCTATGGCTGCGCCGTGTTCATGCAATCCGACATCGTGGACTTCCAGCGCCAGGGCTGGAAGCCTGAAGAGATCATGGCCGGATTGGCGGCCGTGCTACCCAAGAACATCTGGTTGTACGTCTCACAGATCCCCAATCTATCTGCCCTTGGCACGAACTTCATTCTGCAAGGGGGCACGCAGAATAACTTGGCGGCGGTGAAGGCTCAGGTAGATTTCATCGAATCACGCTTCAAAGGCAAGGGCATCAAGCCCAACGTCATTGTGCACGAGCATTGTGGTGAGAGTGGCGCCATCGGAGCGGGCATCGAAGCCGTGCGGCTCTGGGAGAACGGCCGACGCACGACTTTCATTGGGCTCGACGCCGTGGCGCAAATCACCTATCAAACTCACCGCAACGAGAACACCCGTTGCTACTTCTGCAAAAACAAATGCTTGCGTACTTTTATCGACGTAAAAGTCAACCTACAAATGGCCACGGAGGACGAGCCGCTCCAGTATAAGTCGAAAATTCCGCTGGAGGCCGGTACGAAGCGCCTCATCGTCGGCAATAGCTGCGAGAAAGGCCTAGTCGAAGATGTTGAGGCCATGCGTGTGATCAAGAAGGGCCTGGACGCCGTCAAGGGGTCCAATCCCAACCTGGTCGAGGTCGCTGCCAAGGCCGTGTTCAAATCCTTCAATCCGGCGAACGTCGTTGATCCACTGCCGCGCTTCGCGTTCACCCAGAGGCAAAAAGCACGCATCGAGCTCATGAAAAAGCGCGAGCAGGTTCGCATCGGCATGCCGCGAGCGCTCAACATGTATTCGCAAACCCCAGTTTTCAGCGCCTACTTCGAGGCTCTCGGCGTCAAGCCGGAGAACCTCGTATACTCCGACTTCACCTCCGAGCACCTCTACAAAGAGGGTGCCAAGCGTGGAGCGATTGACCCCTGTTTCCCGAGTAAAGTAGGCATCCCGCACGTGCATAATTTGCTGTACGTGCATCACAAGAAAAAACCGCTGGACATCATCTTTTTCCCGATGATCGATTCGCTCACCACCGACCTCTACGGCACCCAGGATAGTCGTGCCTGTCCGACAGTGACAACCACGCCTGAGGCCGTGAAGGCAGCATTCATCAAGGAAGGCAATCTGTTTGCCGAGATGGGGGTGCAGTACTTCCCCACCTTTGTGAAGCTCGCTGAGCCACAACTGTTTGCACGCCAGATGTACGAGCAGTTCAAAGACATCCTGGGACTCTCGGAAGAGGAAAACGCCCGAGCGGTCGAGGAAGGCTATAAGGCGCTTGATTATTTTAACAATGTCATCCTGCGCGGGACGGCCCGTGAGGTATTGAACGAGTTGATGGCGGAGCAGCGGCTCGGCATCGTGCTACTGGCCAGGCCCTATCACCATGACCCAGGCATTAACCACGAGATCCTCGAAGAGTTTCAGAAACAGGGCTATCCCATCTTCGCCCAGGATTCATTGCCCATCGATCCGGACATTCTGGAACAATTGTTCGGCGACGAGGTGCGAGCTGGCATCATCAAAGATCCAATGGATGTTTCAGACGTCTGGAAAAACTCCTACAGTGAGAACACTAGCCGGAAGATCTGGGCCGCCAAATATGTCGCTCGGCATCCCAATCTGGTGGCGCTGGAGCTTTCATCGTTCAAGTGTGGACACGACGCACCCATCTACACCGTGGTGGAAGAGATCGTCGAGAACGCTGGCACACCGTATTTTTGCTTCAAGGATATCGATGAAAACAAACCGACCGGATCGATTAAGATCCGAGTCGAGACCATTACATACTTCCTCAAGCGTTACCGCGAGGATATGGTCGCGAAAAAGACCAAACGCATCACCATCGAGGAGCGTCTACAGGCCTATGAACAGAAGCTACGGGAGGAGCTCTATCAGAAATATGCTGCAGCCGGTATCGGCCCGGAGCTCGTTGGGGTTGGCTCATGTGGGCGTGCGGAACCCGGTGAGCGATTGCTCCAGCTGACCGTGGACTAAAGAGAGTGCTGAGGACTCAGTGCTGAGTCCTGAGAGGTATAATCGCTCAGCACTCAGCACCTGTTTTTGGAGAGTTTCATGGCGTTCGCAACGGATCGGATTATGTTCGAGATCTACCGTGAGACCACATACAGTGGTCGGTATCGGGTGGTCTATTTTACCGAGTTGAACGACCATAATCGGGAGACGGAAATCAATCGGGCGCTAGCAGGGGAGCATTTCTACGACGGCTTTATCACCAGCTTCCGGAAGGATGAGGCGAAGGCCATCATCGAGGCGACCATTGTCCAATTGAACGAGGGAAAGACGGTGCCTTCCCAAGCCCTCACCGAGGCGCTGGCTCCATATACCCCGTGAGACTATCCAGGTGGTCAGGAATTATCCACTTACGAGAAGGATATACATGACAAAGCTTTAAGCTAAAGGGGGACCTCCCGTTGGATAGAATCGTATCACTTGGGGACGGTGGCATGTGGGGCATGGAACCGTTTGAAATCCATGAGAGCCTTGACGGGTGGTATCTTGGTCGTGCACGGAGGGCTATTTGTAGGTGTGGCATGCGCATTGCTGTGAGGGAATGAGGGGTTCGCATGCGCAAACCCCTCGTAGTCTGGATGAACGGTGCTCTACGGTGAGCATGATCGGGTCCCTGAGACGAGAGGCGGTGCTACTGATGTTGTTGACGTAAGCTGAGATGGGCCTTGCGTGCGGGAGGGTAACGCGTGCAGTCTTCTCAAGAACCGCTGATCCAAGAGGAGGAGCGAGCATGAATCCTCTGTCGCCGTTTCTGGAAACACTGAAGAATCACATGTTGAATACGGTATGGCCAGCGCTAGATGATTCCTATACGCCCGAACAAGCTGAGGCAACATACAACGGAACTCCTATTCCTCCAACCACCAAAGGCCTTCCAAAAATCGTTGAGTCTCTCTGTCCAGAGTGCGACAAGACGCGGTGCATCCCGGCGCGGATGTTCGAGGAGGACGGTAAGGTCTTTATGGAGAAGACCTGTCCCGAACATGGCTATTTTAAAGAGCTATACTGGTCTGATGTGGAGATGTTTTTGCAGGCCGAGAAGTTCTCCTTCGGTGACAATAGAGGACTCAGTAACCCACGTGTGCCATATGCCACAAAATGCCCGCAACAATGCGGCCTGTGTAACATGCATACCAGCCATACGGGCGTCGGCAATCTCGACCTCACCAACCGCTGTAACCTGACCTGCCCCGTCTGCTTTGCCAATGCCAACGCGGCGGGCTACGTCTACCAGCCCACGCTAGACCAGGTGCGGCAGATGATCTTGAACTATCGGGCGGAGCGGCCAACCCCCGGTCACATCATCCAGTTCTCTGGCGGCGAGCCGACGATCTACCCGCATTTCATCGAGGCCTGCAAGCTCGCCAAAGACCTAGGGATTTCCTGGGTGCAGGTGGCTAGTAACGGCATTGCCTTCACCGATCTGGACTTCGCTTTCCGTGCCAAAGAGGCAGGGTTGGATGGTATCTATCTGCAATTCGACGGCATGGTGGATGCCATCTACAAGAAGACGCGCGGGGAGTCGCTCTTCAAGAAAAAGTTGCAGGCTATTGAGAACGCCGGCAAGGCAGACCTCTACGTGGTGCTCGTCTGCACCGTGGTGCGCGGCGTGAACAACCAGCAAGTGGGCGAGATTTTGAAATTCGGCATCGAGCACTGTAACACAGTCTCAGGCGTTGCTTTCCAACCGGTCACCTTCACCGGCCGCATCGCTCAACGCATGCGCGAGAAAATGCGCTATACGTTGCCAGACCTGGCGCACGATATCGAAGCGCAAACCGGGCTTGCGGAGGCACACCAGGATTGGTTCCCAATCCCCTGTACATCGCCATTCGCGAAACTGTTCAATGCCCTCAAAGGTGACGGCTCGGCGGTGAACTTTAGCTGCCACTCCCACTGTGGCCAGGGGACTTACCTGTATATCGATAAGCATGGGGGCGCGACGCCGATCACTCGCTTCATCGACCTGCCTGGCTTCCTGCGTGCCATCGACGCCTTAGCGGGTAAGGTGAATCAAGCCAGTTCGCCGACGCTGGCCATCGTCAAGTTGTTGGCCAATTTGCGGCGGTTCTGGAACGCCGACAAGGCACCAGCAGGTATGACCTTCAGCCATTTCTTGAAGCTCCTGAAAGAGCTCGTCGAAGGTCGGCCGGAGAATGGCAGCAGACGGGGCAAGGGCGATGAGCTTTTCATGGCCTGCGGCATGCACTTCATGGACTCCTACAACTATGAAGTGGAGCGCGTCAAGCGCTGCATCATCCACTACTCCGCTCCAAATGGCCTAGTGTATCCCTTCTGCACCTATAACTCGGGGCCAGTGTACCGTGAGAAGGTGGAGAAGAAGTTCGCCATGTCGATGGATCAGTGGAAGAACCAGGGAGGCGTGAAGTACACCGAGAATATCGACAAGATTACCAAGGATGTCCGTGTCGCCGAGCGCAAGAAAACCGAGGCGTCCGTCGCCGTGACAGCTCCAGTTACCACAGGGAGTTGCTGCTCGAGCGAAGGTGGCGGCCAGGGTGGAAGCTGTGGCTGTGGCGACAGTCATGACAATGGGCACGCCGACGGCAAGCGCGAGGCGTTGGTGCAGATCTTGCCCGAGCTCCAATAGAAGAGCTGTCGTCAGCTCTGTCGCATGTTGCCCCCTTATCCTCCCCCTTGCCCCTTTTCCCACTAAGAGAGGGCAGGGGTGAGAGGGGGTGAAGGTCATGAAGACGATGCGTCGTTAGCGCTGCAGACGCGGAGGGGTCTTGCTGGTGCTGCGAAATTCATCAAACATCTCGATGATGCTCCGTATCAGCCGCCCTGCATCCCCTGTCCCATAGCTCTCGATGAGGCGCTGACCGCGTTCGGCCACCTGACGTGTGGGCGCCGGCAGTGATCCTACCTGGAGTAGCTCTTGTGGATTTTCTGCTAGGGCACGCGTGAGCGCTCGCGGTAGCTCCTCACTGTGACTCACGAGACGAAATCCTCCCAGGCCGGCGACGAGAGGATTGTCAAGCCCATCGATTTTCGAGCGCGCATCATCCTTGAACAGCACTACAGCCTTCCCCACTGTCCACGCCATCGCGCCTTCGACGACGGCCCCCTCATCCGGCACACGGCCGTTGAGATTCACGACCGTCCCTTCGCAGCTCACCAAAACCTGATACACGTCGAGCGCAAAGATGGCCTGACGTGCCAGCCATTGGGCAACCTCCAACGGATAGCCCGCCCTCACCAGGTCGGGGACAATTGCCCCGTACAGAAATCCGTCGCGGTGTGGGAGAAAGGCCTTGAATCCTGCTTGCTCTAGTGCCTCTGCGAGTATTTCCATCTCGGCACGTTCGCTTGAGTTAAACAATGGCCCTGCACAGTAGATACGGTGCTCGGTCATAAGCCTTATCCGGGGACTAGTCAGGCTCGGGGACTTTGCCGTGAGGGGGAAGCGACATGGTGCGTTGGAACCGGGCAAAGCTCAAAGCCGAGATATCCAGCGCAGGTTTGCCGTCGAGGATCATCTCCGCGACAACTCGCCCAGCAGCTGGCGAATGCTGAAAACCATGGCCACAGAAGCCGACGGCGCACAGCACACCTTCGACGCTGGGGAGATAATCGATGATGGCATGCTCATCCGGCGTCAGCGGACGCAGCCCGGCCCATCCGCTCATGATGCCTGCTTGCTCGAGCACCGGTACACGTTGTACCGCTTTGCGGGCGGTCTCCTCGGCCATACTCCAATCGATCGTCACCTTATATCCCTGCACCTCTTGCGCGTCACCAGGGCTCATGAGAATACTGCGGCCTTCGGTCCGGCAGTAAAAGCCAGATGTGCGGTCGATGACCAGCGGTGACGGATTGACGAAGTCGCCGAAGGGCTCGGTCACGAAGATATGCCGACGCCGCGGATAGACTGGTACATTTGTACCCACCATCTCGGCCACACGCGTGGCCCAAGGGCCGGCGGCATTGACAACCAGCCGCGTGTCGATGGCACCGCTGGTGGTGTCGACGCCGACCACACGGTCTCCCTCTAACCGAATTCCCGTCACCTCCGTCTGTTCCAAAATCTTCACGCCGCATTCACGCGCCTTGGTTGCATATCCTTGCACAACGGTATGCGGATCAGCGTATCCATCCTGCGGAGAATAGACGGCCGCCAGCAGATCATCGACGCGCAATTGCGGCACAATGGCCTTGGCATCTTGGGGTGTGAGCAACCGTACATCGAGACCATACTGGCGCTGCAAGATGATCTGCCGTTCGTACTGCTCGACATCCTGTTCGCTACCGAGCAGAAAGAGATAGCCCACCTGCCGCAGATGGGGATTCACACCCATATGCTCATGAAAGCACTTGAAGAACGCGAGACTCTCCATTGAAAAAGCAATCTCGATCTCGGTAGGAAACTGGACGCGAATGCCCCCTGCCGCTTTGCTCGTGGTACCCGATCCAACAGATTCTTGCTC
>JBKPCR010000299.1:0-11277 GCA_046727435.1 bacterium
ACGCACCGTGCCCGAGAGCTCGACATGGCTGGGGATGACGTTAAAGGCTGTGCCCCCTTGAAATGTTCCTACGGTTACCACTACTGGCGCCAGCGGCGGCACTTCTCGGCTGACTACCGTCTGTAGGGCGGCGACGACATGGCTGCCGACGACAATAGGGTCAACGCCGGTGTGGGGATAGGCCCCATGACTGCCGACCCCTTTGATGACAATGTCAAACCGATCGACGCTAGCCATGATGGGTCCCTCATCCACACCGATCTTCCCTACAGGTAGACCGTTCCAGAGGTGCAAGCCAAACGCCGTGTCAACTCTTGGATGCTCCAGAACACCCTCTTCAATCATTCCCTTGGCACCACCCGGCGGAAGCTCCTCGGCTGGTTGGAAAGCGAATTTCACCATCCCAGAAAATTGTTGGCGACGCTGCGCCAGCACCCTGGCTGCGGTGAGTAAGATAGCGGTGTGCCCATCGTGTCCACAGGCATGCATGACACCATGATTCTGGGAGGCATAGGGGGCGCCACTCGCTTCCTCGATGGGGAGCCCATCCATATCCGCTCGTAATAATACTGTCTTCCCTGCCCCATTTCCACGCAGGCTGCCCAGCACCCCTGTCTGCGCCACACCGGTTCTCACCTCCATCCCCAATGCCTGGAGGTGCTCGGCGACAAGTGCACTGGTGCGTTTTTCCTGGAAGCCTAACTCTGGCCATTGATGGAGTGTGCGACGCAGATCGATCACGGATTCGGTCAGCTGGGCCACCTCAGGACTCACAGCAATGTCTGGAGCGATTCCTGCCATAATACCAATCCTTTCTCTTTACTGCGGTTAGAGCTCTACCTGGTCAGGCTGCTGCTGGCTCGGCATGAGCTCTAGTGCTTATAGCACAATGTCGGTTTTTCGACCCAGATGGTGGCCGCCAGCACCGCTCATGCTCACCCCAGAGCTGATCACAGAGCCCGCCCTTCCATCTTGGGGGAGAGGCATCACCGCTGCATACGACCCGCTCAGCGAAGCGTCGCACAGCCGATTGTAAGCAGGCCCCTGAGCATCGCCTGAAGTTGTCGGAGCATATTGTCACGATGCGTCCCTCCCCAATATAACCGATCACATATCGCACAGTGTTTGAAGGTCATCTGCGTAGCCTGCACGTAGGGGGGAACCCTTTCCGCCACAAGTTGTTTGGCAATTGCACGCAAGACCGCATTGCATTGGAGGCATCGGCTGAAAACCTGGATGCTCTCAGCAAGACGAAACCTCTGTACGACCTGGCGCACTTGCTCATGGTAGTAATCGCTCTCGATGTAGAAGCGCTGCGCCGGTCCTCGACGGCGCATCAAGCGGCGATCCCGCGTCAGTAAGATTCTCTCTTGACGCTCTGCACACTGCAAGAGCTGTGCATCGATGGCGTCAGGATCATACATCACATCAATCCCCATCACACGCAACCATTTCGTGAGCTTCCCAAGCATCACATCGGCGAGGAACTGTGCCTCATTTCTCATAACGATCTCGTCCTCTGATCAGGCTCTCCTAGGGAAATCACGATAAGGGCACAGCGGCGCGTCCACTTTTCGCTTGTCGCCCATCGCAGGCGATTTTATAATATCTTTCTGTACGTGCGTTCGCATGCTGGCGACGTACATCGAGTCCTCACAGAGCGCGCGAGATATTTCAATCACTCCGGGCAGCCCTTCGGCATGGACCGTACCTGTATGCCGGACGGTGTGAATCCAGCTCGGGTGTGCGAAGTACACTGCAGGCAGTGAAGCTCCCCTCGATAGTACACTGGCGGCCAGGACAAGTCCACCCAGCCGTAGCGATTTTCCGAGCAGTGACGAGCAGGCAAAAGGGAGAAACCATCATGAAACCCAGGGTGTTCGTCTCGCGCATGATCCCCCAAGAAGGGCTGGACATCGTGCTGGCAGCGTGCGATGCTGATGTGAACGCCGACGATAGGCATCTGTCGCAGGCTGAACTGATCGATAAAGTCGCGGGCAAAGAAGGCTTGCTGAGCTTGCTGACCGATGACATCAATGACGCCATCCTCGGCGCCAGCCCGCAACTCAAAGTCGTCGCCAATGTCGCTGTCGGTTATGATAATATTGATGTCCAAGCCGCGACTCGTCGGAAGATCATCGTCACCAATACCCCGGGAGTCCTCGATGATACGACGGCGGACTTCGCCTGGTGTTTGTTATTAGCCTCGGCCCGCCGGCTCGTCGAGGCAGATCGATATGCACGAGGCGGAAAGTATACTGGCTGGGGCATCATGCTTCTGTGTGGCGAAGACATCTTCGGGAAGACAATCGGCATCTGTGGCCTCGGGCGTATCGGACGCGGCGTGGCCAAGAGGGCGAGGGGTTTTGAGATGCGCATCCTGTATACCGATGCGGTGCAAGCCCCCGCCGAGGTCGAACGCGAATTGGGAGCGCAGTTTGTGGATAAAGAGACGCTGTTCCGCGAAGCCGACTTCGTCACCCTGCACGTCCCGTTGTTGCCCCAGACGCATCACTACGTCTCCCTCAAGGAATTGATGATGATGAAGAAGACTGCCCATTTGATCAACGCCTCGCGCGGGCCGGTCGTGGATGAGACAGCTCTCGTGCAGGCATTGCGGGAGCGTCGGATCGCCGCGGCGGGTCTAGATGTATACGAACATGAGCCATACATGGCCTCTGGTTTGATCGAGCTCGACAATGTGACCCTGGCACCACATATTGCCAGCGCGTCAGTTGAGACAAGGATGAAGATGGCCGTCATGGCCGCCACTAATCTGGTAGAAGCCCTCCATGGGCGTCGACCACCGAATATCGTCAACCCGAATGTGCTGGCCTAACACACGCCCTGAGGGGGACTGTCAAGAGTCGTCACGATTTTTTTCAAGAGGCACGGACCAAGTTGTGCATCAGTGGCGAGCCACGACGTTCCAAGGCGTTGAGATAGACCGATGCATCGTAGGGCGTTCGATGTTGCCCACACCGAAAGAGCATCCGGATCCATGTGCATGCGAGGGCCCGGACGGCAGCCTGCTGTGAGGTCCCCTTGTGGCGCTGCGGCTGATCGTAGGCCCGGGCCCAGAAGGCATGCCGGATAGATTCGGCAGCCCACTCCACGAACGTGTGTCGCCGGAACGTCGGATACTGGAGGCGCCAGTGGACCCAGGAGTTGTGGCCACGGCGTTCGGTCACCGGCGCGATCCCGGCGTATTTTGGGAGCGCATTCGCGGAGGTGTCGCGGTCGCGTGGTTCGCCGAAGGCGGCGAGGAGGCGGGGGGCCAAGACAGCGCCAGCGCCTGGCAGGGCGTTCAACCAGGGGCAGTCGGGATGGCTCTGGGCGCGTGGTGCCATGGCTTCGTCGAAGTCGTCGATGGCGTGCCAGGTGACACGGAGCTGGCTGACCAGGGCGTGCACCAGGAGAGCCGTGGGCGCGATGCCCCCCGCATCGGTGGTCAGGGGTGTGGCGCTCTTGAGGGCGTGGAGGCGCTGGGCAATGACGTCGGCGTCGCGCACATGAGGGGCGCGGCAGAAGCGCTCGAGGGGAGAGCGGCGCGCGAGCTGAACGGCGTTGAGGGTCGGCCCTTGGGTGAGGACGTCGCAGAAGATGGTGGTGTCTTTGTCGTCGAACCCTTGGCGGACAGGCGGGCAGTCGTTGTTCAGGGCACTGGTGAGGCGATTGGTGAGACGTACGTTGTCGCCGACCAGACGACGGCGAGGTTCGACGCGTGGTTCGAGGGCACGTATGGCGGGGCTTTGGGGGTTGAGGGGTGTGAGTTTGTCGCGAGGCGTGCGCAGGAGCTAACGCGGGAGTTCGGCGTCAGCAGGGTCGTCCTTGGCATGGCTGGGCGTGAAGGCTTCCCGGTCCCGCGCGAGGGTGAAGGGGTTGACGGGAAAGAGGACGCGGACGTCATCCTGACCCAACGCGGAGTCGCTGGGCCCCTGGTTGCGCGCGAGCCAGAGGGCCATGGGTTGCCCCTGGAACCGCGGGCGCAAGGTGCTCACCCACGCAGCGCTGGTGTCGGGCTGGTGTTCGAGGACGCTGACCGCACGTGTCTGGGAGCCAGCGGCTTGCAGGCAGACATCGTGTGTGGCAGCAGCCCAGTCCATGCCGACGAAGGCCGCACACGCGTCCGTCGGTAGACGCGTCAGGGGTCACCTCCTGGTCAGGGGTGTGAGCATGTGGAGAAGGGACAGGCGTGCTTGAGTTCTGCGCAGGCATGATCGGGCGCCGGTGGCGCGGCAGACCCGGAGGAGTCGTTGACGCACGCAAGCGCACCTGCGGATTCGAGGGTATGTGAGCAAGCATCATGTGCTTGGGCATGGATACGCGTCATCCGCGGGTGCATGTTCCGGCTTTCACTGGGAGCTACCTCCCAGCTGTGTGGAGTCTCACTGAAAGCAGGCTTGTCTACCTATAATGGGCATGGTAATGGGAGGATGTAACGGACCATGGCTAACTTCAAGCAACAGTTCTTCTTGCAGTTTGCTTCACTCGGCCTGACCGAGCTTATCGCCGACTATCGGAACCGCTACGAGCCCAAGAAAGGAGACCGATTTAACGTCGAAGGCATCACCTATGAAATCGGCCCCGCTAAAATCACCCCAGAAGGGGTTGAGTTCGAAGTCAGTTCCAAGATCCCCCAAGATGAACTGCCAGGCAAGGCAGATATGATGAAATATTTCGAAGCGGTCAGGGCGTTGATGCAGCGCTCAGGCAAGGTGCCGTTATCTATTGGTATGGAGAATATCATCCGCGAAATCAGCGAGGAAGAAACCAAGGAGCGGGATTACGTCAAGCTGCGCTACTGCTTGGTCGAGCACACACTGTACAATGACGCCATGGTGAATGCTGAGCTTAAACGCCTGCAAGAGCAACCTGAGGCGGTCACCCTGCCCGACATCCCCGGGGTCAACACCGTGGCCGGTCGCATGGTTCTCAATCTGCTCAAGCACAATGTCCAACGCCAGGCGAAAACCATCATGGATGAATTGATTCAAGCCAACGAGGAGACCCGCCAGCAGGTGCGCACGACTGGCGTGGGAGCGTCTTCATGAGCCAAGAGGGACGGACCGTGCGCTGTCCTATGTGCAGACGGGAGACGACTTGGAGAGAAAATCCCCACCGGCCGTTCTGCTCCGAACGGTGCCGATTGGCAGACCTGGAAGGGTGGCTCGCAGGTCGATACGTGGTCGCGAGCGACCCTGAGGGATCTCCGCCCCCCACCGATGCAGATCTCTCCGAAGGGCAGTCAGCCACTGAGCTGAGGGAAAAGACTTGACGAGCCGCAAAGGGATTTCGTACAGTGCCTCGGTGGGATGAAGCCATCCTGCCACGGGGTTGCGGCTGTTGCTTGGCTTCAGCCCGACGCTAGAGGGCCTATGTATGATACAATATTCTCACGTGAGAGCCCTTCGGGAGCGCGACCAAGAGCTGGACCGCATGGCCTTACCTCAAGAGTGTCGGGAAAGCTCGGAGATACTAATCTAGGAGCGTACGCATGGAGAAGGCAAGAACACTGGGCGAGCTTGAAAAGCAAGGCTATCGGGTCCTGTCGGTCAAGGAGGAGACACGCAAGAATCTCATCGCCAAGCTCGGACATAAAGAGACGCTATTCCCCGGCATCGTCGGTTACGATCAGACGGTCATCCCGCAAATCGTTAATGCCATCCTCGCCGGACAGGACATTATCTTTTTAGGCGAACGCGGCCAGGCGAAAACACGCATCATCCGCAGCCTGGTGAATTTCCTGGATGAAGAAGTGCCGGTCATCGAGGGCTCCGAGGTCAACGATAATCCCTTCGATCCCATAAGTATGCATGGCCGTCAAATGGTTGAAGAACACGGGGCTGATACGCCGATTGCTTGGCTGCCCCGCTCTCAACGCTATGGTGAGAAGCTCGCCACTCCCGACGTAACTACTGCCGACCTGATTGGCGAAATCGATCCCATCAAGGTTGCTGAGGGGCGTTACCTCTCCGATGAATTGGTCATTCACTATGGCCTGATCCCACGGACGAATCGCGGTGTGTTCGCCATCAATGAATTGCCCGACCTCTCCGAAAAGATCCAGGTCGGTTTGTTCAATATCATGGAAGAGCGCGACCTGCAGATCCGCGGCTTCAAAATTCGCCTACCACTCGATGTCTATATCGTCGCCAGCGCCAACCCCGAAGATTATACCAACCGCGGCCGTATCATCACTCCGTTGAAAGATCGCTATGGCGCCGAGATCCGCACGCATTATCCGACCGCCATCGATGAAGAAATCAGCATCATGGAGACGGAGCGCAAGAGATTTGACAATGCGCCGTACCGGGTGACAGTGCCGACCTTTATGAAAGAAATCGTCGCCGAGCTCACCGATTCAGCGCGGCGGAGCCCTGAGATCAACCAGCGCTCTGGCGTCAGCGTCCGGATGTCGATTAGCAACTATGAAACCCTCATTAGCAATGCCTTGCGACGTGCCATCGTCTTGAATGAGAACGATGTCGTCCCCCGCGTCAGCGACTTGCCCTACCTGTTTGCCTCGACGACGGGCAAGATCGAACTCGAGAGCATTGAAGAAGGACGCGAAAAGGCGATCGTCGACGATCTGATTAAGAAGGCGGTCCGCAAAGTCTTCAACCGTTCCCTCAAGGTTGATGCGTTCAGAAAATTCATTGAACGTTTCAAGGGGGGCTCGACCATCGAGGTGTCCGACATGATGGTGGCGCAAGAGTACAGCCGCATCGTGGGTGAACATGGCGACCTGATGGATGGCGTGATCACCCTTGGCAGCTTCGATAACGCCACGGCTGTGGCCTCAGCCGTCGAGTTTATCCTCGAAGGCCTGCATCTCAATGATAAGTTAAACAAGGAGACGGTCGAAGGGCGGCGCAGCTATCGCGCCTGAGCGGCTGATACTGCCGCCGGTGGGGAGCTGAAAAGCCGCGATCCGTTTGTGATGCGCCCCGTGCAGCAGTCCCGCTGAACTCATCGCATGGATGGATATGTGCACAAGGGGCACAGTGGTGACCCGAGGCTCAGCCGCAGGACTCCGAGGTGTGCATTTATACGGCCTAGCCATACTAGTCCTGGCTCTCATGTTGACCTTGGCCTGCACTGCTTCGATGGCAGTTGCGGAAGAGCGCTCAGCGTTGTTTGCACATGTGATCGAGGAGATGAAACAAGCTTATGGCCGGGTGGACCACTACACCGCAACTTTCCTCCTTCAAGAGCGAGTTGATCGGGAGCTTGGCCCGAACCAACGGCTTATGCTCAAATTCAAGAAGCCGCTGAAAATTTACCTGCGTTGGCTGAAAGGGAAACACGAAGGCCGCCAGGCACTCTATCCGGCGGGAGTCGATGGCAATGAGGTCTGGGTACGTCTGCCGCTGCTCCTGGGGGCGGTCACCGTGAGTCTTGACCCACAAAGCCCCCGTGCCAGGAAGGACAGTCGGCACGCGATCACCGACGTGGGCATTGGGAAGCTCCTTGACTTCATCACGGAGAACACCTCTCGCGGCATGCAACGTGGCGAATTAACGATCGAAGATAGTGGCCAGCGCACCACCTTCGATCGTCCGGCTCAGCGCTACATCCTGCACTTCCCCACCGATCCTGCCAAGGGTTATTACTGTATGACTGCCCTCGTCGACGTGGATCGCGAGTACCAGCTGCCGGTCTACGCCGAAATCTTCGACTGGTATGGTCAGTTAGTCGAGCGCTATGGCTACCTCGATGTGCGCTTAAACCCCGGACTTACCGAGGCTGATTTCGATCCCAAGAATCCCGCCTACGGGTTTTGACCCGACAGCCCATCACCAGAAAGCTGAGACTTTGAAGAGCGTCTTGAAGTTCTCAGTGGCGAGCTGACCCAGTGCCTCGCCGCTAGTGCCCTTGAGCTCTGCGAGGCGTGCAGCGATGATGGCCACCCTGGCCGGCTCGTTGCGGTGTTCGCGGCCACGCCAGGGATGAGGGGAGAGATACGGGGCATCGGTTTCGATGAGCAGACGCTCGTCAGGTACAAGCGGGACGACGGTCGGCAGTTTGCGCGCGTTCGTGAAGGTGACGGGGCCGGCAAAAGAGATGTAAAAGCCCAGATCGAGGCACCGCCGGGCCACCAGCTCATCCCCAGAGAAGCAATGCATCACCACGCCGGCATCGATCGCGTGTTCCTCATCGAGAATCATCAGGACGTCGTCGTGCGCCTCTCGACTATGGATACACACCGGTAAGTCGAGTTCTCGCGCCATCCGAATCTGGCGGCGAAACTCGCGGCGCTGCACGTCCCGCGGGGAACGATCGTAATGATAGTCCAACCCGATCTCCCCCCAGGCGATGATGCGGTTCGTCTCACGCTCGCGGGCGAGTCCCATCAGCACTTTGTAGTCCTCCGGCGTAGCATGCTGGGCTTCGTGCGGGTGGATGCCCACCGCGGCAAACACTCCCTCATACTGCTGCGCCAGCGCTACCGCGCGCTGACTGCTAGCCCCATCCACGCCGAGGGTCAAAATAGCCGCGACACCCACCTCTCGTGCACGTGCGATGACAGCGTCTCGATCGGCATCGAAATGGGGCATGTCGAGGTGTGCATGGGAGTCGATCAGCATGATCATGTCACCTTCGATCCAGGATGCACTGGAGTGTCGAAGCTGGCCAGGACAATCTGACCATCGGACTCTGCGGCCAGAACCATGCCCTGAGACTCCACACCGCGCAGGGTCCTGGGCGCCAGATTCGCCACCAGGATGATGCTTTTCCCTACCAGCGCCTCGGGAGAATAACTTGCCGCGATCCCTGCCACCACGGTGCGTTGCTCCTGTCCGACGTCTACCGTTAGCTTGAGCAGTTTATTGGCTTTAGGCACGGGCTCGGCGGTCACGATACGTCCCACCCGCAAGTCCAGCTTCTGAAAATCTTCAAAGCTCACCGTCACGGACGCAGCCTCCGTTGTTGGCCCGGCAGCGACCTCTGCGGTACGCTCGGCGGCTGGAAGCGGACGGCCAGCCTCGATGCGTGGGAAGAGTTGCACGCCGGGCTGGATCGGCGTTCCAGGGCGTGTGCCCCCCCACACCATCGCAGTCGCCAGGTGCTGCGTTGCAATCTCATCCTGAATCCCCAACTGGCGCCACATTGACGCTGCCGTGTGGGGCATAAAGGGGAAGAGCAACAACGCGATGATCCGCAGACTCTCCACCTGGTTGTAGAGAACGGTATCGAGCTGGCGACGCTGGGCGAGATCCCGCGCGAGCGCCCACGGCGCTTGCTCGTCGATATAGCGATTCACCAGCCGAACATACTCCCACAGTCGCGCTAGCGCCCTATGAAACGCCAACTCATTGAGCAATGGATCTAGGTCCGGCACCAGCTTGGCTGCGGCCTCCGCTAGCGCATTGGCCGCGGACTCCGTCTCTGTAGGTTGCGGGACGGTCCCTTGGCAGTAACGCTGCAGCATGGTCAGGGTGCGGCTCAACAAGTTGCCCAAGTCGTTGGCGAGGTCGGAGTTGAAGCGCTGCACCAGCGCCGTATGCGAGAAATCGCCGTCGAGCCCAAAAGCGACCTCACGCAGCACAAAATAACGTATTGCATCCACTGCCGTATCCAGCGACGCACCAGCTCTCTGGGCTAACTCCTCCACCAGTTTGCCGGGATCGATGACGTTACCGGTCGATTTCGACATCTTCTCGCCATCAGCGGTCCACCAGCCATGGGCAAAGACCTGCGCCGGTGGTGGGAGGTCTGCAGAGCGCAGCAGAATCGGCCAGATGACCGCATGGAAACGCAGGATCTCCTTGCCAATAAGGTGGATATTCGCCGGCCAGAACTTGTCAAAGGTTTGCGCATCAACCCCATAGCCAATGGCAGTAAGGTAGTTGGTTAGGGCATCGATCCAGACGTAGATGACCTGGCTTGGATCGAACGGCACCGGGATCCCCCAGCTGAAAGTACTGCGGCTGACGCAGAGGTCGCGCAGGCCACTGCGCACAAAACTCAGCACCTCGTTGCGACGGGACACCGGTTGGATGAAGGTCGGGTGGCTTTCGATATGATCGAGAATCCAATCCTGATATTTCGACAGGCGAAAGAAATAAGCCTCCTCGGTGATCCATTCGACCGGGCGCCTGCATATCGGGCACTGCCCCCCCTGCAGCTCGGATTCCAGCAGAAAAGTTTCATCAGGGATACAGTACCATCCCTCATACAGGCCTTTGTAGATATCCCCCTTCTCATAAGCCTTCTGGAACACTGCCTGAGCCACCGCTTTATGGCGCGGCTGACTGGTACGGATGAAATCGTCGTAGGAGATATTCAGCCGCGCCCACAGGTGCCGAAAGTGATCCGAGATGGTATCGGTCCATTCCTGCGGCGAGACGCCACGTTCGCGGGCGGAGCGTTCGATCTTGATGCCGTGCTCATCGGTACCGGTCAGAAAAAACACCTTATAGCCAGCTAGGCGTTTATACCGAGCCAGTACATCCGCAGCGATGGTGGTATAGGCATGACCGATGTGTGGGACATCGTTGACGTAATAAATCGGGGTAGTAAGGTAAAACTTCTCCAGCGCCATAACTCCTCTCCGAGACGCCTATTTTTGGCCCTTGCCACAATGACAGTTGCCACAGCCACCGCTGCCTCCTCCGTATCCGGGCAGCTCGTAATTGAGGCAGCAGCGCAGGCGGCCGCACAAGCCCGAGAGCTTCGAGGGATTGAGCATGAGCCCTTGTTGTTTGGCGGCTTTGATCGACACAGGCTTAAGGTCTTTGAGCCACGTGCTACAGCATAGTTCTCGACCGCATACCCCGACGCCACCCAGGAGTCCTGCCTCGTCCCTGACCCCGACCTGGCGCATCTCGACGCGAAGGTGAAAGCGATGCGCTAGATCCCGCACCAACTCCCGAAAATCAATCCGCCCTTCCGCCGTGAAGAAAAACGTCGCTTTACGCCCATCGAAGCTGTACTCGACTTTCCCTAGCTTCATGGGGAGTGTGTGGTTACGAATGGCTGTCACGGCATAGGCATGCGCCTCTTGTTCCAAAGCTTCGCGGCGTGTTTCCAGGTCGAGGTCCTCGGCGGAAGCTTTGCGGATGACGCGTGGCTTGGGGATACTGCGGGCGCGCGCCGGCAGCCGCGGCGGTAGCCAGACTTTTCCAAGGGCATAGTCATCGCCATGCTCGACCACGCACGCATCCCCCAATCGCAGCCATTTCCCCTCGACACAATAGCTCGACGACTTGCTCGCCAGTCGCTTCGATAACTGCACGCCGACGACGTACAGCTGGGAGTCAGGCGAGGAAG
>JBKPCR010000300.1:0-6901 GCA_046727435.1 bacterium
AGCGCCTCAACCTCCCAACGCATCCGGCCGGGCACAGCCGAGCGTAAGCGCAGACCATGTTGGCTGTCCTGATGGCTGCCGACATGTTCATGAGGCTGTCTCATCGCCTCTCGCTTGACGATCGAGCTCCGCCTGAGCCTCGGCCGTAAGATGCTCGACATCCTGCCGTACCTCCTGCACCACGGCCTGCACTTGACGTTGGATGAGGACCCCTTCCTTGACTGCCGTGCGGACAATTGGGCGAAGCGCCCGGCCGATGAAGGGGGCTGCTGCCTTCATCAGAGGCATCGAGGCCGCCCCCAACGCCAATAGCACCACCCCTGCACCGAGAACATGGAGAGCCATCGTGCCTCCTCCTCTCTACTCTCATGGCTGTATGGTCGCCTCGCGTCATGGCTGCCCACAGCAAGGCCAGACGCTCTTACAGACCCCATCCTGGGCAAGCATACGGATGTGGTCGACGATTGTCCATCCCATATTTTACCGCTGGATGACTGCACACAGGGCTCCCGAGAACCCTGACAACCGCGTCGGCATACGCTAGCCCCGCTGTACGCTGTACGCTAGGAGAGCAGGCGGCCGTGACCATGCTTATGAAACTGTCTGCAGATTGGACTGCGCCGAGCGCTGCCGAGCCGTGGTGAAAGACGGTATGAGCAATCGTACGCCAAGATACAGAGCAAAAGAGATTAACGTGATAAAAGCACTCGGTGGCCAGGGGATTTGATATGCGAGCAATAATCCTGACCAGACGCTGGCCACCGCAAATCCCACCGCATACACGATCCCAATCTCTGGTCGCGACGTCAGGAGATGCGCAGTCGCAGCAGGCGTGATGAGTAGGGAGAAAATCAGCAACACTCCAACCACCTGCACCGCTTGCGAGACCGTGAGCGCCAGCAGGACCATGAAGAGGACTCCTAGCAGGCGGACCGGCACACCACGTGTTTCCGCCACCTCCGGATCGACTGAAGCGAACAACAACGGCCGATAGATCGTAGCCATGACCAGAAGCATTCCGATGGCAAACACCAAGGTCAGCTGGACTTGTGGCCATGAAATCGCCAGTAGGTCCCCAAACAGGATACTCGTCGCCTCACCAGCCAACTTCGTCGACAGGCTGAGGAAAAGGTTCCCGAGCCCCATGGTGAGCGCCAACACTGTGCCGATCGCCACGTCGCGTCCACGGACTTTGTCACCGAGAATGCCCATCGCGATGCCGGCACCTGTGGTGAAGACGGCCAATCCTACGAAGAGGTTCAGATTGAGGAATACCGCCCCGGTGGCTCCCGCGAAACCGATATGCGCCAGCGCATGGCCGGCAAACGCCAGCCGACGCAACACGACAAAATATCCCACGATGCCCGCTGTCACAGCGACGAGAGTCCCGGCCATGAAGGCGTTGCGCATAAAAGCGTATTCGAATATCCCCAACCAACCGGCGCTTAAAAGCATCTAGGCCCCCCGAATGAACAGGTCACCATCGACGGTTCGGAGCACATGGATCGCTGTCCCGTAGAGACGCGACAGCAAGTCTGCGTTGACCACTTCGGCGATCGAGCCACAGCGGGGATGCCCGTCGAGGAAGTACAGCACACGATCGATCATGGAGATCATAGGATTCAGGTCATGGGTGACGATGAGTGTTGTCACCCCACGACTCCGGTGAATCGCTGAGATCAGCGCCACGATTTCGTGTTGACTCCTCAAATCGAGACTGGCTAAGGGTTCGTCGAGCAGCAGTACCTGCACATCATCGAGCAGCGCCTGGGCGATGAACACCCGTTGTTGCTGGCCGCCGGAGAGGGAACCCACCGGCTCATCGGCGAAGTCGAGCGCCCCTACTGCTTGCAGGGCACGGGCCATCTGCCGCAGCTCCACAGGTCGTGCGCGCCCGAACCCCCAGCGATAGCCGTTAATGCCGAGCAACACGAGATCGCGGCTCCGTATGGATAGATCTGAGACCAGTTCCCGTCGCTGCGGCACAAGGCCGATGGCCCGGTTGCCCGCCTGTGGCGGAGCTCCCAGTACGGTCACACGCCCGGCGGTTGGGGTGAGTTGACCGAGAATCACGCGGAGCATCGTGGTCTTGCCCGAACCATTAGGCCCAAGCAAGGCCACACATTCGCCCTGTTTGATGCTGAACGTGGCCATGCTCCAAACCAACCGACCCCGGCGCTGCATCGCAACATTGTCAAAGGCGATGGCTGGTATCGCCGCTTGTGACCGCGTGATCGACGCCACTGACCTATCCCCTGACTCACCGCCGCTCAGCTGAACCATGCGCGTACTCCAGCGCGGTGAGCAAGTCACGCAACTGTCGCACCTGCCAGTTCTGAAAGGAATCATGGACAGGCACAAGCGTCTCCGTCACCCCCACCACCGGAATGCCGACCTCCTGGGCTAACGTCTGCAGCTGAGACGCCAGATTGCTCACCGCCTGCATGTTATACACGAGGACCTTGATGTGCTTTTGTCGAATCTGGTCGTGGAACGTTGCGACGTCGCGCACGGTCGGGTTTGTGCCCTCAGCGACGGCCTGCATGAACCTGGGAGGTGAGACCAGCTTCAGGCCCGTGGCCTCCGCCATATAGACAAAAACCGTTTCTGTTGCCCCGATGGATGTGCCCGCAAATCGTCGTTTAATCTCCTCGATCAATGCCTGATAGGGACTGAGCGCGGTGGAAAACTCCTGGGCCTGGGCATCGAAATACGAAGCCGCGAGCGGACGAAGTTGCCTCAGAGTACGCGTGATCGCCTGGCTTATGCGCGTCACATAGTCCGGGGAATACCACAGGTGTGGATTATCGCCGGGCTTCAAACCGACCACATCGCCGCCGGTGATGACGACGGGTTTCTGATGCAACGTGGCGATGATCTTGTTGGAGAATTCGTCGTAGCCCAGGCCATTCTGGACCACGAGCTCCGCCGTCTGGTAGGCCTTGCCGACCTGGACGTCGGTTTGAAATTCATGTGGATCGGCCGTGGGATCGTTGATGATGCTGGTGACACGCACGCATTGACCGCCCAACTGCGCCAGCAGGCTCCCATACGGATTCTCTACGGCGATGACGTTTATGACGCTGGAGGGGCACAGCTCACCCGGTACAGCAGCCACCGATATCCCCATGCCAACCACCCAAAGTGACAGTAGCAGCATCAATAGCCTCCGCGTTGTAACGTTCGAGGGGCACTCCATTGCGCCATCGACATCTACCGAAAATATCAGGCATTCTGATATAAGATGAAAACGAGTTGCACTGTAACCTGAACAGACCATCGCTGTCAAGCCGCTCGGTCATCCAGTCCTTGATCCCAGATCTCGACAGGACAGCTGACAAATTCCCGATGGCGGTACATTCTGCATGAGGCGAAGCGGTTGCCAGCGTCGGCTCTCCGCGAGTCAGGTTATGCAATGATCTCAGGCATCTCTGAGGGCACCAATCCTATATTGCACTAATCCTACAGTTGCCCTAAAATGCAGAGCTGATGTAAGGATACATGTATCAGTCTGGGACTCTGCTGAACTGACCAGTAATGGCGAGTCATAGTGCGTTTATCACGGCTGCTATAGCTATTCAGGGGTTAGCTCCAGGCCAGTCGCGGAGAGCAATGTCCCGGTGGTGAGCTCTCCTCGCATCTACGACGCTACGGAGGCCGCATGAAACCATCCATGCCAGACCTAATCCCAACACACGGGTTGCGCTCAGGATCGAGGTGGCTCCTGACCATTTGCCTCGTGGGAGTGCTCGCGTCAGCCTTCAGTGGACCTCAACAGACCGCTGCAGCAGCGGCAAAGCAGCCGTCGATCTCCGCTCCCGCGCTGTCGTGGCAGATGATGCAGGGATTGAACTTCCGCACGGGCGAGATGACACCCGAGTTGCAGGGCGTTATCAATGGAGTCGCGCGCGTGCCGGGCTATATGGTCCCACTTGAAGACAATCTCGAAGAGGTAACGGAATTTCTCCTGGTTCCCTATCCAGGCGCGTGCATCCACGTCCCGCCGCCCCCGCCGAATCAGATCGTGCATGTCATCATGGAAGGCAACAAGAAGACCCAAGTCAGGCTCTGGATGGAGGCAGTATGGGTCGAAGGCACGCTCAGGCTTGCTGAAGCAACCACGCGCGATGGGGCGCTATCGTTTTTTCAACTGACCGGCACCCTCATTCAGTCCTATAAGGAGGGCAAATGACTGCTGGCCGATATGCGCTGGCCGTCATGTGTTGTGTGGTGTGTGGCCTTGGCCTGAGCTGGTCTGCGGCCGGGACAACGAAGCAGCGACATCAACACGGAGCGCACGTTCACGGCACTGCGGCGGTGAATATTGCCATCGAGGAGCGGACGGCCACCATCGAGTTTACAGCGCCCGCCGACAGTGTCGTTGGCTTCGAGCATCAGGCGAAAAGCGCTGCTGACCAGACAATGCAAGCGATGGCCCTCGACCGGCTGCGGAATAATATCGACAGCATGGTGGTTGTCGATCCGGCGCTTGGCTGTCGTTTCTCGCCAACGAAGGTCGATGTGGTGCAGCAAGATGCGGAGCACGCCGAGGTGCTCGGCACCTTCGCGGTCAGCTGTCATGCCCCCTTGGCGGGGAGTAAGGTGCGCTTCGCCTTCACCAAGGCCTTCCCAAGAATTCAGACCGTGAACGTGCAATTGGTTGGAGTGACGCAGCAAGTGGGAGCGAGCATCAAGCGGGACAAGGGTGAGCTGGAGGTACCGCGATAAATGTCACCGGGGGCGCCGGTGGCCCCAAATCAGCCTGCGAAATTGCCTACTGCCGTGGAGCTCGACCAGGTACGCTTTCGGTACGCAGGTGGGCCGGACATTCTGCACATCTCCTCGCTGGTCATCGAGCGCCACGAGCGGGTCTTCCTTTACGGGCCAAGCGGCAGTGGAAAAACGACTCTTCTAGGGCTGTTGGCTGGCGTCTTGCGGGCCACCGAGGGAAGTGTCCGTGTGCTGGGGCGTAACCTCACCGCCTTGTCCGCCCGGCAATGCGACATGTTCCGCGGCGCACATATCGGCTATATCTTTCAGCTGTTCAACCTGATCACCTATCTGAGCGTTGAGGACAACATCCTGTTACCCTGTCGTTTGCACCGCGAGCGTCGCACACGTCTTGGCGGTCAATCGCTACAAACGGCAGCAATGGCAGTCGCGACACGACTCGGCATCGCTCCCTTATTGCATCAGCAGGTGACCAACCTCAGCGTTGGTGAGCAGCAGCGTGTCGCGGCGGCTCGGGCGCTCGTCGGCATGCCTGAAGTGATCCTGGCTGACGAGCCCACCTCATCGTTGGACTACGATCATCGCCAGCGTTTTCTCGAACTGCTGTTCGAATGCGGTGAGGAGGCCGGCTCGACCCTGATTTTCGTCAGTCACGATCGAACGCTCATGCCGCTGTTCCACCGGGCCGTCTCGCTCGCCGACATCAATCACGTGCGAGCGGCTTAGACCAAGAGCGCGCACCATGGTGTTGCTGTCCCTCGCCTATCAGTCTCTGAGAAATCGGAAACTCACCTCGGCTCTGACGCTGGGGTCGATCGCCCTCAGTGTGGCATTGCTCATTGGCGTTGAGCAGGTGCGACTAGGCGCCCGCGAAAGCTTTGCCAATACCATCAGTCAGACCGATCTGATCGTGGGCGCCCGCGGCGGTGCGATGCAACTCCTTTTGTATACCGTTTTTCGCGTCGGCTCTGCGACGAACAACATTGCCTATGAGTCCTATGAACACTTTCGCAACCACCCCGCAGTTGCCTGGACCATTCCTTATTCGCTGGGTGACAGCCACCACGGCTTCCGAGTCGTCGGCACCACCGAAGAATTCTACCAAGACTATCGTTACCGCCGCGACCGTCAAGTTGAGCTTGCTGAGGGGCGCGTTCCGTCCGAAATCTTCGATGTGGCGTTGGGCTCCGATGTAGCCGCCGCGCTGAAATACCGTCTCGGCGACCGCGTTGTCATCACCCACGGCATCACCCACGGCCGAGGACTACTAGAGCATGACGACAAGCCATTCACGGTGGTGGGCATCTTGAAGAAGACTGCAACCCCCGTCGACCGGTCGCTGTATATCACGCTCGAAGGCATGGAAGCGATGCATCTCGACTGGTCGGAAGGCGCTCCACCCATGCCAGGCGAGGCCATGCAAGCCTGGAAGATTACGAAGGAAGAGATCAAGATCAAGCAGATCACCGCGTTCCTGCTGCGAGCGCGGTCTCGGATCGACACGCTACGCCTGCAGCGCCAGGTGAACACCTTCGAGGACGAGCCGCTGATGGCCATCATTCCTGGTGTCACCTTGAGCGAGCTGTGGCGCACCATTGGCTATGCGGAAGACGCGCTGCGGGTAGTAAGCCTCTTCGTCATCATCATCGGCTTGCTGGGCATGCTCGTGTCGCTTTATACCGCGCTTACTGAGCGGCGACGCGAAATGGCGGTGTTGCGCGCTGTAGGAGCCGGGCCGCTGCGGATCGTCCTGTTGCTGGTGCTCGAGTCCGGCTTTCTTAGTATGGGCGGTGCGATCGTCGGCGTGCTCCTGGTGTACACACTGTCGTTCCTCTCGCAACCGATCGTGGAGCAGCATTTTGGGTTATTCATCCCCATCCAACCATTGACCATGACCGCCTACCTTTACGTCCTGGCTGTCATCGTGGCCGGGCTGCTGATTGGATTTGTCCCCGCCCTGCGGGCCTATCGTAACTCACTGGCTGATGGCCTGGCGATGCGGCTGTAATGGCATCGCTGAGCGGCCGTCATCGCAGCGACAGGGCAAGCGGCGAGGATTGCAGTCTCGCCTCCACATCCGTTAGATAGGGCTCCCCTCGATCACGCTAAATTCCGTTGGCGAATTCGTCGGGATCACGCGCGACAGCTCAAAGCCGGCACGGGCGAATAG
>JBKPCR010000301.1:0-5276 GCA_046727435.1 bacterium
GCTACCGCTCCTCTACCACGTTCAGTGGGATGACGAACTGTTCCCGCGCGACGGGCAGTTCGAGTTATTCGATCTACTCGGCACATCTGACAAACGGCTGATTGCTTTCCCTGGGCCGCACGGCACCTCCACTCCTGAGGCAGTGCATGCGTGGTGTGAGTTTGTCACACGCCACCTCGCCATCTGAGACCAGGTCGCGACGCTAATGGGCTGTGCCACGCCCCCTAAGGGTCAGCCAGAGACTGGGGTCGTTAGCGATTTGCGGGTCGCAGCCCTGTCGGGATTGCTCCGCCGCCGGATAGCGCTGCTTAGTGGTCAATGCTGCACTGTCTCAGCCGGGTGCCTATGTGCTATCGTCGGTTGGCGTTCAGGGAGACCTGGGTTTAGCCATTATCGTGTGCATCACCGTGCCGGTGTGCTCTCTAAATATGACACAGTCATAAGGTTTATACTGTACCATCTGCAAAAGACAAGTCATCGAGGGTGAGAGGCGCCCATACCAAGCTATGAAGAGGAGAGTCGCTCGGGGACGTCTCACCCCCAGGCGCTCGCAGCAGCGTATATGACCGTCTCCGCATAATCTTGTTAATCCCGTCTTGACTGTGGTTGCAAAGCTCCCGCTCATGATTTCCTTTCCAGGCGAATTCTGCTTATAACGTATCCAGCAAGGGGGAGATAGCCGACGAGCGTCCCCGTCAGATAGCGGGCTTCGTAGTGGAAGAACATTAGAATGAGTAAGAAATAGAGAGGCACAGTGAAGAAAAACAGGCCAACGGCGGTTTTGTGGTCGCGCCTGAGCAGGAAAAGGGCGACAAGGGCGGTTGGAAAGAGGATAGATGCCGAGAGCGTGCCGAGGCCCATACCGATGATTCGCAGAGGATACTTCCGGACGTATGTCGAGAAATCTTCCTGGGGGTTCTGTGTCTTGAAATAGCTCCAGCTCCTCGGATATGTGGCGTCTCCTGCATTCCCATAGACGAAAACGGTCCCATAGAGGAGCTTTTTCGCGGTGTGTAAGGCATAGGGGATAGGATCTGAGCTCACATACGCGAGGAACTCTTCCTTACTGATGCCTTCAATGTTCTTGCCAGTCGCCTGCATCTTCTCGCGGAAATAATTCTGGAATCTCTCCTCCTCTGTGGAATAGAACTTGCTGGGCTGGTTGCCGAGCCATAAGTTGTACCATAGGAGAGGCGGCGTAATCCCCGGATCGTTCCGGTGGGCGCGCACATAGTTGTAATGCGGCCAGACCATGAGGCCAACGACCGTAATGGCAATTAACAGAAACATGGCAGCCATGGAGAACCTGATTCGCTTCAGGAGCCAGAGCATCAGGGTCAGAAAGACTGGGTACAAGACCATGGTCGGCATGACGTAATAGCCTACGCCCGTCCCGACGCAGACAAAGCTGAACCACAACGGCGGCCAATCTTCCCGCAGAAAGATTCTGCTCGCACAGAGGGTGATGACCAGCATCAGATAGAGCAGAAAGATATCTTTGTACGGAATGATGCTCACGCGGCCTTCATATAAGACAAAGGCAAACGCCAGCACGGTGAGCAAACCGGCGCGCTGACCAAAAAATTTTTTGGTCAGCGCGTATAGACCCCAGGCTGCCAAAACCTCGAAGATGATCTGCATGATCTGAGCATAGATCCAGAGTTTCGCGCCGAAGAGCTTCCAGAGTCCGGCAAGGAAAAAGGCATAGCCCGGCACTTCCCTGATGTAGGGTTGGAGCTCGGGAGAGCGAATCTCGTAGCGTTCGGGATCGATGATCCGGGTTGGGTCCGACGCCTCGAGGGTTGGTGGAAACTCTTGAAAAATCTTGATACCCTTGCCATCCATAAGGTTCATCGCGACGAACGCCTGTTCGAATTGTGTGGACGGTCCGCTGAAGACTTGATGGTGGAAGAGACCCAGGAAGCCAAGACGCACGGCCAGGACAAGGACCAGGAGACCGATGAGGCTGAGATGCTTGGAATTCTGCATGCTGTCCTCTCATGTCGACTGACGTACCCGTGTGGCTTCCTGAGAAGGAAATTGTCACCAACGGCAATCTGCCTCGGACGGCCCCTTTCTCAACTGCTTCGACAGACCCGTCCCACATCTACCCCCAGGCGCTCATGCCTATCGGACCTATAGCATGGAAGGCGCAAGAGATGTAAAAAAAGATGCTTCGCTCTCGTCGGCTGTCGCGATATACTTGCCTGCTCAAGGTGGGTGTCAGAGATCATATATGCCGTCAACGAGACCTCGCGGGAGACTCCATTGGCCTATGATGAGATCATCCACCTGGCAGCCTGACCGACGCCGAATGCGCCCTGTTTGTCGTGGCTGTTGCCCCCGTTGTGGAAGAACAGCGCCAGCGCTTGGGGAATCAACTCTGCAGCTATCTTGAATCCTGACACCGGCCACACAGAAAGGAGTCCAGCGATGCCATCTTACATGTATGTATCGAGCCAGGGCGACGACAAGATTGTGCGGTTTGCCATGGATCCCGCGACGGGAGACTTGGAGCCACAGGGAGCGGTCGCCGTTTCCGGTGGCCCAGCGCCCATCGCCGTCGACCCGAGTCGGCGATTTCTTTATGTCGCCAAGCGCGGCGAACGCAAGATTGCGAGTTTTCGCATCGATCAGGGCACCGGCGGGCTGACATTGCTTGGCACGGTGGACCTTCTAAACGATCCATGTTATTTGACGACCGATCGGCGGGGGAGGTTCCTGCTCGCCTCCTATTATGAAGGAAGAGGGGTATCGGTACATCCCATTGGCGACGATGGGGCCGTTAGCGACCCGCCTGTTGAGCGGCGAGAGACCAGGCGTGGAGCGCATTCCATTCAGACGGATCCTTCCAACCGCTTTGCCTTTGTGCCGCATATCGCTGGGAGAGGGCCGAACGAGATCTGGCAATTCCGATTCGATGAACAAACGGGCCACTTGTCATTCAACTCACCGGCGAAGGTGGTCCCGGAGCAGCCACTCGGTCCGCGGCATTTCTGTTTTCATCCCAGTAAAGATCTGCTCTACTTCTCCAACGAGCAGGGATGTAGCGTCAGCGCCTACCGTTTTGACACCTCAGCAGGTACCCTCACGGCCTTGCAGACTGTGTCGACGCTGCCCAGCGGCTACACGGGACAAAATTCCTGCTCAAAGATCCAGATTGCGCCGTCGGGGAAATTTTTGTATGCCCCGAACCGCGGCCACAACAGCATCGCCGGCTTTGCCGTCGACGCCACTACCGGGCTGCTGACCTCGATCGGACAGACCGCGAGTGAACCGGTGCCGCGCGCCTTTAGCCTCGATCCTGAAGGCCAGTTCCTGTACGCTGCGGGTATTGAATCCGGCCGCCTCGCTGCCTACCGCGTCGATCAAGACTCCGGTGTGTTGCAGCCCCTCAAGACGTATCCTGTGGGTGCAAGGCCCATGTGGGTGATGATGATTAGACTGGTGGGATAACATGGATATTTGGCGGTTGCTGACCAATGGGGAGTGGGCGAATGTGGATTCAATATTGCGCCAACCACCCAACGAGATTTTCAAGCGTCCAGACATGCGGACTAATCCCGGATTCCATGGCAGACGCCACTCCAAGCGTCTGATGAATCAGCGCGGGGTTGTGATACACGTGGGGTTGTCATACACGTATGGATGCACTTGGACGAGCTGGAACGTCGACAAGCGATGCCGAAGGTTGCGTCCTTGATCCGACGTGGCGGTGTACTGATCATGTCGCTGCGACACGGACCATCCTCTCCCAGACGGCGCATGTTTGAAGTATCCGCAGAAGAGACGATCCAACTCGCGCAAGCTCAGGGCTTACGGTCTATCTTAAGTTTGCGCACTCAATCGGCTCAGCCTGTGAATCGCCAAGCGGGTGTGACGTGGTCGCGCCTCGCGTTTGCGTGTGTGTTTGGCTCCTGACGAGGAGCGAGGTCGAATGCTGCCTCACTCCTCCATTGAGCGGACGTCTTCCGGCAAGCTTCGCTTGCCTCCAGCCGCCGCTCACCGCCAGCGTTCGGAGTCATTCAATCCATCACGCCCCTCGTGAGGTGTCTGTTTTCGACCCCTTAGGCTATTCCTAGAAGACGACTACAATGGGGTCGCCCACCAATTTCCAAGGTATTTTAATGACACCCATTACTGAACAAGTTATTCCTTTTGTCTCTGACGCACCTTATCCAAGCAGGGTAGAGAACTTCGTTCGTCCATTGATTGATGGGGTCCCAGCATTCCGACGTATCTGTGAAGCAATTGATGCCGCACAGCACAGCGTTTTTGTGACAGTTGCTTTCATTCACCAAGACTTCCTGATGCCTGACGGTCGGGGTTCATTCTTTGACGTTCTGGACGCGGCGACGAGGCGTGGGATTGATGTCCGCGTGATTTTTTGGCGCACAGAGCCGCAAACAGCAGCTTATGAGAGTACCTGTTTTGTCGGAACGCTTGCACAACGTGAGATGCTTCGTGTTCGGGGCTCTACCTTCGGTATTCGCTGGGCGAAAGCAGGCGAGGCGTATTGTCATCATCAGAAAAGCTGGATAATCGATGCCGGACAACCGACAGAAGTTGCTTTTGTAGGTGGAATGAACCTCAATCCTCAGTACGTCGTTCATCCTGGTCATGCAGACTGCCCAGATGGTGCTCACGATGTCTATCTGGAAATTGCTGGCCCCGCTGCGACAGACGTCTATCACAACTTTGCTCAACGCTGGAACGAGGCGAGCGAACGCCACCTCACCGATGGAGTATGGGGCGAACTAGGGAGAGAAGGCCTAGATTTACCTCTATCCATTTCAGCCCCACGGGGTTCGAGTCGCGTGCAAATCCAGCGGACAGTACTGTCCAAGAGCGAACACACAATATTCACGCAATATACCCAAGCGATTGACGCAGCTCAGCGTACGATCTATATCGAACACCAAGCTTTTGAAGATCCTCAAATTATTGATCGGTTGTACGCTGCCTTACATCGAGGTGTCCATGTAGTTGCGCTCGTCCCTTCTGCCCACAGGGCAGTCGCGCGTAATCCTCGAGGGACTCCTGAGTCTCATGCCATTCTCCACCAACTCTTTGAATTGGAAACGCATGACAAATTTACGCTGGTAGGTCTAGCAACTCGTCAGGCGGGTGGTGGCAGAAGCAAAATCAACATTCATGCCAAGGTCATGCTTGTTGACGATGTTTTTGCTACCATCGGGTCGTGTAATATCAGGACGACCTCGTTTTTCCGTCATACTGAGATCAATGCGAGCATTTATGATCCTAAAGTAGTACAA
>JBKPCR010000302.1:0-30670 GCA_046727435.1 bacterium
CGCTCGTGATGAGGCTCAACTTCCCTCGCGGCCGTCTGAACCACTTGAGGGCTGTACCACCCATTAGCTCACGTCAGGCACGATTTCAGGGTGACCGACGGCCCCTGGGGCGTGGTTATCGGTGAAGCGCTCGCGGTCTCGCACACGGCTCCTGCGGGGCGGGTTCGTGGTGGACATCCCCCGCCGTCTGCCCCCGTCGCCTATCGTGCCGAATGGGTACTAATCTATCGGCCCTTGTCATTGTACGTATAGATGAATCCCGCCATCGCACACTTACGGTGGTGGACGTATACCCCGTCAGGCCATCTGCGGGCTTATTCCAGCAGTGATGGTCAGAATTTGCCGTCCTTTCTCGTCATAGACATAGACGAACGAACCTCTCTCGATAGCCGTCGCGATCGGCATCGTCGTTGCTCCTTCCCTCTTGCTTCTCGTGGACTGGATCTCACGCACATGACCTAGACTAGTAATACCACGACCGTGCGACAAATCATGTCGCTTGCCAGCAACGCCTCGTTTGCTAACGGAACACTGGATGCCTGGCGTGATGCCTGAGAATTGCAGCTCAAAGTACTCTTTCCGCTGCAAGACCAGTCGTGGAGGATAGTGAAAACGGGTGTACCTATTGGCGAGCCAACGGTCAAACGTCTTGCGCACAAAGTTTTTGGGCATACCATGGTCCTAAATCACTCCACACAGGATTGGTACAGTCAACTTCGCCGAAAAATGGGACTGAATGGGGTCTTAGCAGTTCGCGTGTGCCAATGTCATGTGGTTCGATTTAATCGACGACCAGTCATGGCCACAGTCTATGTACCCACGCTCAGATGTGCGCGAGCAAGGTACCTTCCATGGCAGCGTTAGCGAAGAAGGGTCGGCCGGTCCGCGTATAACAGATGCCGATGCCGCCATCGACGATGCCGAAGCGCCGCTGTGCCGCGGCCTCGTCGCGGCACACCACGACAATGGCCCGCGACCCCATATGCTTCTCCTCGCAGATGACGTGCGAGAGACCCTGCCGCCGGTAATAGCCCAAGACCTGGGCAGGATCCTCAAGCCGGTCGGGCGCGTCGCTAGGGTCCGGCGGGGATATCGTTGGCGGCAAATAGAAGAGCCACCGGGGATCGACGGCGAAGCGGCTCATCACCTCCGGGGCCGCAGCGCTCTGCTCCTCATGCATCACGATGGTGGGCCACAGGCGTGTGTGGATGGCACGCTTCCCCAACACCTCATGAAGATCGAGCCATTCGTCCGCCTGTTGCTGGGCGCTGCGGGGGTCGGCGGTGGCGGGCATGAACGGCCGGATGGGCTCGGTATAAGTCCGTGCCGCTGGCGCCGAGACCAATTCCCGCTCCGGATACAGCAGCGCCGTGAGCTTACCGCCGAAGACGCAGCCGGTGTCGATGTTGATGGTGCAATTGAGCCACTCCGCCTCCGGCACCGGCGTGTGCCTGTAGACGACGCAGGCCTGTCCACGGTTCGGCCGCCCAGTTGTGGCGCACCGGGAGGCCATCGGCATCGGTCTCGCCGGTGGTCTCGCCATAGGGCGCAAACGCCCGCACCTGTGACGAGGCCCGTCCTTGCAGACTGGCCTTCATGCCGCCATGGGCGACGACGAGCTTGGCATCGTCGAGGACGTAATGACTGATCAGGCCATCGAAAAAGCCGGCCATCTGTCGACAGAAATGGTCCCGCAGGTCTGTCGGCAGGCGTTCGATCTCGGCGAGCGTCTGCTCCAGCCCGTGGTTCACGACCACATCACGACCCCGCAGGTTGCGCACCAGCTTGGCCTCGTGATTGCCCGAGACGCACAGGGCGCTACCGGCGTCCACCATGTGACGGACCAGTTGGTAGGTGTCCAGGATGCGCGGCCCTCGGTCCACCAGATCGCCGCGGAAGACGGCCTTCCGCCCTCCGGGATGGCGGTAGATCCGCCGATAGCTCCCCGGGCGATCGAGCGGTCGTTCGTCCCATTCGTACCCAAGGGTTTCCAGCAGCCGCTCGAGCTCATCGCCGCAGCCATGCACGTCGGCGATGAGGTCGAAGGGGCCGTGCTCGTGCCGATGGTTACTCCACAGCGGCTGGCGCTCGATGGTCGCCGTCGCCACCTCCTCGGGTGACGAGAGCGTGTAGATGTAGCGGAAGCCCTTCCGTTTCATGCTCCGCGTGGGCTCGATATGCTCGATGACCTCTATGAGTACGGCCGCATCATAGCCCACCAGTCGTGCGTCGCGAACAACAGCGATCCCTGCATGAGCGTCAGGCGCTGGCCCTGCTGCGTGGGGAGGTCCTCTGGGTGCAACCGGTCTGCCGTACGGTCGAGATGGCGCGGGGACACGGCCACGTGGTGGGGACGGTAACGGGCATGACGGGTGAGCAGCGTGCCGATGTTCATGGTCTCCTCCGTCGCAGCCCTTGTGAGCTCCACGGGGACTCTACTCCCAGGAGATGCTAGTAGCTATATGCTGGTACATTCAGTGTGGTGAGGGATGCCGAAATATCGTGTGCACAAACCATCAACACCCGCACACTTGGATAGGTGTCGGCCGAACAAGAGTTAGGCTTCCCAAAAGATCTGATAAACACTGCAATGCTTCACGGCCTAGCACCGGACCACGAACGACTCTTCCAGGCCCAAAAACACGTGCACTTTAGCACGGTTACGCCTACCTAGCAAGCATGGGCTGGCAGGTGTTAGGCTGCAGAACTATGCAACCTAACACCTGCCAGCCTAATACCTTCTCACCCCTCTGGAGATCACGACGATTGGGGACGACTATCGGTCTGACAGGTATCCTCAGCGGGATAGTGGCGAGGGCGCTAAATGGGTCGACGATGTTCCGAGCAGGTGTGACCAGGGCGGTACGAGGGTGTAAGAGCATCCATGATTTCAAACAGATGACGCACAGCTACCCCAGGAGAGCCAGATTGTATGCGGCCTCGGGGGAGAAAGGCCGAAACCGACGACGGAACAGACAAACGCCCCGTGCTCCTGTCAACCAGTACCGGCCGTCCAAGTTATTTTGATCACACCAATTTGGAGACCCGACCTCAAATGCGCCGCCGTCCGATGAGCCTGTCAGCACTTCTTCTGCTGACACACCATGGGCACGGCCTTAACAATCGTGGCCGGCTCGTGGACGAGGTGCAGCTGGATGCTTCCTTGTGCCCTATGGGCGGACGACTCATGGCGTCCCACCGCGCCGAAGTCGCCTGCGGCGGCGGCGATGGCATTGCCTCGCGTACCATAACAGTGCCTAAAAGATGCAACTGAACCGAGGCGATGGCCGATTTGCCGAAGGCTGACCACAGCAGACACACTGGTCGATCACTGCGGTTCTGGCGCGAAGTCGGGTGATAGCATCAGGTAAGTCTTCTGGGCAACGATGAGCCCACGCACCCGTGGCAGGTACTTCTGGGTCCAGTCGGGATCGGCGGCGATTTTCGCCTTGGCATCTTCCATATGGGCGTGATCCTGAAACCACCAGATGTGAACCACTTGATTCAACTCGCCAACGTCGCTGTAATACCAACCTGCCAGTTTGACACCGTACTTCTTGCGGATGGGCAAGGCTAGCTCACGTACCGCAGCCATGTAGTCAGGGGTCGCCCCTGGTTTCAGCGTGTACATGCGAAAATCATAGACGGCCATCATCAATTCCCCCACTCAAACCATCATAAGCTCTCGTAACTGGGCTATTTCAAGCCAAGCTGCGCGCCATCATAGCCCATGTCCTGTTGCCATGCAAGGCGGCTCTCATGCTCGTAGTGTCCTAAAAGTGCGTTGCTATCCAGATGAGCTATGCCCAGTGGGCGCCACTCTAAAGGCGGCAACTCAGATTTAGGACACTACCCTCATGCTTCCCTGTGTGAGTAAGAATGCTCGATAGCCCTCAAATAAAACGCTTACATCAGGGGTTGAAACGCAGCCTCTGCTTCCCTACTCTCAGGTTCTCTGCAATGCCCGCCGGCAGGTCAGGCGGCCAAGAGGGTCATAGCCCGGATGACAGTATCTCCAGCATGACCCTTTGGAGCTACGGGGAGGCTGCCCAGGTTATGAAGCCGGATTGACCATAGCTGAGCGTGTGGGTCGCCATGATTTTCTGGGCTCGATAGGGATCACCATAGGAGCTGCGGCCTGTTTACGAAAATCAGGTTCGCCAGCATGGTCGCTTTCGGCGTGGCACCGTTTGCCATCGGCAAAGATCACCCCGAAGGGATTATCAGCGGCGTCCATTCCAACTGTTACTTCGACTATCCGCCGGCCAATCGCTGGCCGCTCAACACCATCTTTATTAAGAAATCATTCGGCCGCTGGAAGGAATATCCGAACCTGCCATCCGGAGGATATCTCTATATCGATGTAAATCTCCAACCATGTTCACAGAAACCTTCTCCAAGGCTTTCGAAGATGGCGGCGGTCGCGACGAGATCATCTTTGCCGGCGATCCACAAGCGATCTTCCAGAACGAAGAGGTGATGAAGACAATTCCCAGTTAGCTCTCCGCCGCTCCGTCGTGGTCGATGCTGCCGTGTGGCCTAGCGACGCAATACTTGCCGCGCGATGATCAACCGCTGGATCTCTGACGTGCCCTCACCGATCTCGCAGATTTTGGCGTCTCGAAGGTAGCGCTCCACAGGGTAATCCTTCATGTATCCGTAGCCGCCGTGAATTTGCAGGGCTTGGTTACAGGCCCGCGTCGCCGCCTCCGAGGCATACATCTTGGCCATGGCTGATTCTTTGGTGACGCGCAGCCCCTGGTCCTTCATCCAGGCGGCTCGTAAGATTAATAACCGTGCCGCATCCAGCTCGGTGGCCATGTCCGCTAGCTTCCATTGGATAGCCTGGAAGTGCGCAATGGGTTGCCCGAACTGCTCCCGCTGTTGCGCATACTTCAAGGCTTCCTCGTACGCGCCACGCCCAATGCCTAGCGCCATGGCGGCGATGCTGAGGCGGCCCCCATCCAGAATAGTTAACGTGTCGATAAATCCCTCATTGACCCGGCCGAGGAGGTTTTCCGCGGGGATGCGGACGTTGTCAAGGGTGATTTGCGCGGTATCGCTGGCGCGTACGCCGAACTTATTCTTCATGGGAATGGCTGACAGTCCAGGGGTGCCGCGTTCGACAATGAACGCCGAGATGCCATGTTGTTTTTGGGATTTCTCTGTGGCTGCCATAATCACATATATATCTGCCACACTCCCTTGGGTAATGAAGATTTTTGAACCATTCAGCACCCACTCATCGCCGTCCAGAACGGCTGTCGTTTGCGTGCCGCTAGCATCGCTTCCGGCATGGGGCTCGGTCAGCCCCCAGGCGCCAAGTTTCTCGCCGCGGGCCAGGGGCGTGAGATAACGGCGCCGCTGTGCCTCACTGCCAACGCTATGGATATGGTTCGCGCACAAAGAGGTATGCGAGGCAACAATGATTCCGATCGACCCATCGATCCTCGACAGTTCTTCGATCGCCAGTGCATAGCTGATGTAGTCCAGCCCTGCGCCGCCATCGGCCTGTGGAAAGATGATGCCCAGAAGGTTCAGGTCTGCGAGCTTTCGCACGACCTCCCAGGGGAACGCGCAGGATTCATCCCACTGCGCAGCATAGGGTGCGATCTCCTTGGTAGCGAATTCGCGCGCGAGTTGTTGCGTCATGCGTTGCGCTTCGGTCAACTGAAAGTCCATATCGCGTGCTCCCCCACCTCGTCCCTGCCGTCCCTCAAATGTGCATGCGACCCAGTGCCGTGATTCGAGCAAAGGGGGGTAAGCGGCGTCGCTGCTCAGGACGCTAGCCAAGCTCATCCACCCCCCGTTTGGTGTGCATCTTCGCTATCCGGCCTACTGGGCAAAGCCTAGCATAGCCATGGAAGACTTGCCATGGGAGGGGGCAAGGCATCATACGCTGATCTGTTCGGGGTAAACCATTGACACCCTTGCCGGGCACTCCTAGAATGACGCTGACATAGGCATTGCGTAGCGGACAATAGCCATCGTATGCGGCTGATTCCATCGCCTGGAGGGTCGGCTATCGGACCCCTGGAGCGCTACGGTGGCAGGGGTGATGTATGTCTCGTGAGGATCGGGCACATGCTCGGGCGTGAGGATTTAGAGCGACGTGAACAAGCGATGCTCGCCCCCTACGCATTCAAGAGTGCGCATTCAAGCGGACGAGCCTATCCTGAGGAAGAACATCCCTTTCGCCTGGCATTTCAGCGTGATCGCGATCGCATCGTCCATTCAACCGCCTTCCGGCGCCTGGAGTATAAGACACAGGTCTTTGTGAATCATGAGGGGGATCACTTCCGCACACGTCTGACCCATACCTTAGAGGTGGCGCAGATCGCCCGCACGATCGCCCGCAGCCTGGGACTGAATGAGGATCTCACCGAGGCCATTGCCCTGGCCCATGACCTGGGTCACCCGCCGTTTGGCCATGCAGGTGAGCGAGCGATGAACGAGATGATGCAGCCCTACGGCGGATTCGAACATAATCAGCAGAGTTTGCGCATCGTCGAGGTTTTAGAAGACCGCTATCTTGAGTTCCCCGGGCTGAACCTAACCTGGGAGACGCGCAATGGTTTGAAAAAGCATCAACCTCGTTTCTTGCCACCCGACGCCAATGGTCTGACAGTGGCGGTCGGACCCAGCCTGGAAGCCCAAGTCACCGACTACGCCGATGAGATCGCCTACAACAACCACGATATCGACGATGGATTGACCTCGCAAATGGTCGAGCTTGAGAGCCTGCGCCAGGTGCCCCTGTGGGAAGAACACTTTCGCGAGGTACAACACCGCTTTCCGCAAGCTCCGCGGAAGATCCTGTGGCGCCAGTGCGTACGGTCGATCATTAACAGCCTGGTAGTGGATCTCTGCGAGGAGACGCTCAGGCGCCTGGCAGCCGCGAGGATCAACAATGTGGCGGATGTCCTATCGGCCACGCAGCTATTGGTGGGATTCGGCCAGTCCATGGAGCGCAAGAACGCAGAACTCAAGCAGTTTCTGCTGGAGCATCTCTATCGCCATTATCGGGTGATCCGGATGGCCGAGAAAGCGCGACGCATCCTCCACGACCTCATCAAGGTGTATGCTGACTCACCCCGGCAGCTGCCGCCAGGCTTTTCTACCCGCATTGCGACAGAAGGGATGCCTCGAGTGGTCTGCGATTATATCGCTGGTATGACCGATCGGTTTGCTCTCGAAGAGCATCACAAGCTATTTGATCCGCATGCCCGCGTCTGACCCGCCGCCGTCAGGGCTATGGACGCTACCTATTGCGCCATAGGAAGTATCCAGAACCATAGGGTTCGCCCATGCAACGCGAAGAACGCCGTGAACAGGTTTTGCGCTCAGCCATGGAGGTGTTCGCCCATAAGGGCTATCATGCCACGAGCGTGGGGGATATCATCAAACGGGCACAGATCGCCCGGGGAACTTTTTACCTTTACTTCGAGACTAAGCGTCAGATCTTCGAAGCAATTCTCGAAGTGGCTCTGCAGGGACTGGTCAGCCGCCTGCATCGCATCGAGCTCTCGCCACAGAGTCCACCGCCCCTTGAGCAGCTGCGTGCCAATGTCGGCCGCGTCATCGCCTTTTTGCTATCAGAGCGGGAGCTGACGCAAATTTTGCTGCGCCACGCCGATGGTCTGGATGCTGACTTCGACAGGAGATTATCCGAGTTCTATGACACCATCATGAACCTCATCGAAGGGGTACTCCACGCCGGACAACTGATGGCGCTGGTGCGGCCATGTGATCGGCGGATCGTGGCGGCTTGTATTCTGGGCAGTATCAAGGAGGTAATGGCTAGGCTCACATCTGAAGCTGGCCAGGCGCCGCCTCTCCATGTCGTGGTTGATGAGGTCGTAAATTTCGGCCTGCGGGGGATCTTCTACGACCGGGAGCAAGGGCTGCAGAGCCCCGAAGAACATAGCAAATGGGCGGAGAAATGAGTAGGGGTGAGGCAGGTCATCGCCGCTGACATGATCACTTCAAGAGGCGGCGCGCACGTGATATCCCTTGACTTCCGCGGTTCGGCTGCAGTATAACTGGTCCACACGCATGGGGATGAGCACGTAGTGTTGCAGTTCATCGCATTGAGCGAGCCAGCAGTTGGGATCGTGTGTACGCCTGGCCATTTCTCCCACGATGGATCAGCAATGGGGCGAGACTTGGCAGGGAGGGGACGCAGAGTCGGCGGTGAGTTGAGCGAGGGAGGTGACCAATGAAGGGAATCAGGACAACACTCGTGTTGCTTCTGTGTACGATGTGTTCATTGGCGCTGGTAGCCTCAACCATGGCGGGCGGAGGATATTCAGCGAAGGCACAACCATATGAAGGGCAGATTAAATCGGTTAAAATCGACAAGTGCGGCCTGCAACCCGGTTCCTGTGAAGGCTCGGTCATCCTGGCGCGGGCGGGAGGAGCTGGGGAAATCACCCTAGCTATCAAACCAGGGACATGGCTGAAACGTGGCGATCAGCTCGTTACTATCGACGAACTCGGCATCGGCAATTATGTGAAGGTTGAAGCTGTGCAACTTCCTGGTCAGCAGCTTCAACAGATTACGATCCTGAACAGTGCACAAGAATAATGCATCACAGCTAGGTGCCATGCCGTCTCGCCCCACCTGTCGTATAGATTCGTGACCATTCATTGACCGAACGGTATGTAGTTCTGCCCATGTCTAGATCGTGCGGGGTGTGAAGGTAATCTCTGCTCAGTTTGAGGCGGCTAACTAAGAGCCTCTGGATAGGAAGCCTGAGGCGACGGTGAGCTAGGTGGGAGAGGGGGTTAAATGATACGGGGAAGAATGGCGGGTATCTGCCTTCTGTGTACTGTTCTCTCGTGGGCTATTGTGTCGCTAGCGCTGGCAGGTGCAGCCTCGAAGGCCCCGGTGCAGCCGTATGAAGGGCAGATCAAGTCAATTAAGATCGACAAGTGCGGCCTGCAACCCGGTACCTGTGAAGGTGCGGTTATCTTGGCGCGGGCTGGAGGTACCGAGGAAGTGACCTTAGCGATCAAACCGGGGACATGGCTGAAACGCGGAGATCAGCTCGTCACCATCGACGAACTGGGCGTTGGCAATTATGTCAAGGTTGAGGCCGTGCAAATTCCAGGGACACCGCTGCAACAGATCACCATTCTGAGCACCGGCGACTGAGCCACGACCTCGGATCATCTCAGCACATCCTTAGCTTCTGGGCACAGATGATGCGCCTGTATTGACGAACGCCTGATTCCTTTGCTCCATGGCTGGCGCTTGCCAGCCATGGAGCAAGATCTGCTTGACTCTGAGACTACGGCTATGATGCAGCCGTGCTGAAATCACATCTGATGAGAGCTCTCTTTGCCCTGTCATCGTCAACACCGCATTGCCTCAGCTACTGGTCCTCATAGCTCATGTCCGGGTGCAAGCGGTCACTCACCTTAATGCCTCCGCCAAGACGGTGCGCCTCCCCGTCTAAGGTGTCTCACTGTGTGGCCAGCGCGTAGGCCATGACGCCTCATAGCAGTGTGATGTTCCAAGCATAGGAGTGTCAATGTTATAGGTTTTGTTAGGCATGCCATGATAACGCCCGACGCCAATCCGGCAGGCCCGGGTTTGGGGGATGAATGCCATGTTTATCGTGGAAAAGTGGATGACCAAGAATGTCATCACGGTACTGCCCCACGAGAAAATCATCGATGCCTTCGAGCTCATGCAAGGACAGGGTATCCGTCATCTCCCAGTCGTTGAAAATGGCGAGCTGAAGGGACTTGTCACCGACCGTGACATCCGCCTGGCCTTAATTCCGTCGCCGTTGTCGACGCCCGAGGATCGGGTGTATCATCTGGGCGCCCTGGAGCAGGTCGAGGAAATCATGACCTCAGACCTCATTACCGTGGCGCCGACGACGACAATCGAAGAAGCTGCCAAGCTCATGGCACAGTATAAAATCGGCGCGGTGCCGGTGGTAGCGCATGGCAAACTGGTAGGAATCCTGACCGAGACGGACATCCTCTGCGTCTTCATCGAGATGCTGGAAACGATCCAATCCAGCTCACGTCTCGATGTGGTGCTCGGGAACAGACCGAACGCATTGGATGAAGTGCACCGTCTCCTGGAGGCTGGCCATGCCAGAGTGATCAGCGTGAGTATGTCGCCAGAGAAAACCGCCGGCTCCAAGGTGTATTCATTCCGTATTCAGCGGGTGCCGGTCGAACCCCTCGTGCTCATGCTTGAGAAAGCTGGTTATCGCGTCGTCCAGGCCCTCGAATAGCGTGAGCGGCGCTCCAACCATGGGCTTAGCCTCCACACACTCCTCTCCTGTCGGATTGTACCAGCTGCTGCTTCAGCCGTTACTGTTTCGCCTCGATCCCGAACGCGCTCATGACCTGACGCTGGGATTATTGAGGCGGCTGGCGCAGATGCCGTCCCTGCTGAAGCTCTGGCAGTGCTGGCAGCCGCTTGAACATGCTGCCCTGCAGACGCAGGTGGTCGGCTTGCACTTCCCAAACCCGGTTGGCCTCGCCGCCGGCTTCGACAAGAGCGCGACCGCCGTAGCCGCCTTTCAGGCTTTTGGCTTCGGCTTTGTCGAGGTCGGGACCGTGACGCCACGACCACAGGTCGGCAACCCGTTACCCCGCCTGTTCCGTGTTCCAGCCGATGAAGCGGTGATTAACCGCATGGGATTCAACAACGATGGGGCGACGGCAGTGGCGCAGCGCCTCAAGCTCTCGCCTGGCCGGACTCCCATTGGGGTCAACCTTGGCAAGAATGCTGACACACCGCTTGAGCAGGCCCTCAACGATTACCGTGCCTGCCTCGAGGAGCTGTTCGATGTGGGGAATTATGTAGTGGTCAATGTGAGCTCGCCGAATACGCCGGGACTGCGTGCATTGCAGACCCATGCCAGCTTGCGTATGTTGCTTAACGGCGTGCAGGACTGTAACCAAGCCCTGGCACGAGCACGACAGGTGCAGCCGCGTCCGCTCTTCGTAAAAATCGCTCCCGATTTGCAGCCACATGAACTAGACGACATCGTCAAGGCCGTTCAAACTTGCGCCCTGGACGGAATCATCGCCACGAACACGACCACCGGACAGGAGGGCCTGACCGCCGTGATTGCTGAGCCAGGAGGTCTGAGTGGTCGTCCGCTACGCCAGCGGTCGACCGAAGTCATTCAGCATGTGTATCGTCGTGCACAGGGACATATCCCGATCATCGGCGTCGGCGGTATCTTTTCGGCGGAGGACGCGTATGAAAAAATCTGTGCCGGCGCCTCACTGGTGCAACTCTATACTGGCCTTATCTACCGTGGACCTGGACTGCCCCACCGTATCAATGTTGGACTCGAACGCCTGCTCCAGCGTGATGGCTTGACCCATCTCTCGCAGGCCGTTGGGCGCGCCGCGCTATGACAGTCCCAGCAGGCGTACGATGTTACCGCCCAGGATCAACTCGACGGCTTCCCGCGTGGTGTTCAGTTCGCGCAAAATCTCCACCTGTTGTTGGAAAATATCCTGCCGCCAGCCCCGCGGGAAGACATTGGAGTCGGTACCGAACAGAATCCGATGCGGCCCAAAGACCTGCAGAGTTTTGTCGAACACGGTTTTCAGGTCGAGATGCGAGGGCATATAGGTCAGCCATGTGTTCGAGCTCGACGTATCCACATACACGTTAGGAGCTTGGGCGCCGAGCATGAGGACCTCACGGAAGTATCCACAGCCGAAATGGGGAATGATGAAGTTAGCGCTGGGGAAATCGATCGCTGTCTGGTGCAGATCGATGGGATCGGCATAGCGCAAGTCAAAGACGTTCGGCAAGCCAAGTTTATCGCGGATGCTGACTTTCAGGACGCCGAAATGCATAAACACCGGGATGCCCACCTCGGCCGCGGCTTGATAGAGTGGGTACAGGCGCTCATCGTAGGCATGGAAATGGTGCATGGCGGGGAATAGGGTGACCCCCTTAAGGCCTTGGCGCTGCACGCCCTGGCGCAGGAGATCGACGGCGTTGGGCTGCGTTGGGTCGAGCATGATGTAGCCAGTGATGCGCTCGGGGAAGGCCTGCATGGCTGCGGCAACCGAGTCATGATCGCCGGGGACGCTGGTAAACATGACCAGCCGGTCGATGCCGTACTTATCCATCTCACCCACCCAGCGTTGCCCCAGGTGCGTGGCATCCTCTGGGGGGATCTCGACCCCCAGCCGCTGGGCGACTGCCGTCAGTGGCGCCTCAGCCGGAAGGTTCTGCCGCGCCAGGCGAGCGAAGGTCTGGAAAAATTGCTGTGAGAAGAAGTGCGTATGAGCGTCAATTAGGCGTATATTGCCCCAGGGTGTACTGATCATGAGACACTCCTTTACAAACGCCTCTGTGAAATTGGCCAGTAGTTGCCGCGTCCGTATTGTAACATGAGATGAGACGAGGATTGCATTTTCCCGAAAGACTTCGGTATGATGACGGAAAGTGAGGAGATCGTCTGCCCACCGGCCATCACCCTTGCATGCTGAGGATTCCCACAGGCAAGGTGTGTACAAAGGCTTGCCGCGAAGAGTTACCTCAATCGCCCCTCTAGCATTTCAGGTGTCACATCGGTGCCTGATCGAAGCATTGACCGCAGGAGTGCCGCGGTAAGGACAGATGATGCTAAGCCTGGTGGAGAACCTTGGTAGAACAGTCATCAGTTGGATGGCGGGGATGGGCCGGATGCTGATCCTGCTGGTCACCGCGTTGCTCTGGGCCTTTGTCCCGCCATTTCGTTTGCGTCGGCTCGTGCGTCAGATCCATTTCATGGGATGGCGCTCAATGCTCGTGGTCGTCCTCACCGGGGCGTTTACCGGCATGGTCTTGGGGCTACAGGGCTATTATACCTTGAGCAAATTTGGCGCCACCGCGTTGCTCGGCCCGGCGGTCGCCCTCAGCCTCATCCGCGAGATTGGCCCCGTGCTGTGCGCTTTGGTGGTCACCGGGCGGGCTGGCTCGGCCATGGCCGCGGAAATCGGCATTATGCGTATTACCGACCAGATCGATGCGCTCTCGGTGATGGCGCTCAACCCCACCAAATACCTGATCAGTCCCAATATCTTGGCGGGGGTGATTACGCTGCCCCTGCTAACTGCCATCGTGGATGTGGTCGGGATCTACGGTGGTTATCTGGTAGGAGTGCAGTTATTGGGGGTAGGCCAGGGGGTCTATTTCGGTGAGATGAGGGCTGTCTTGGGCATGCACGACATCTCGATCGGCTTCTGGAAGTCGTTGAGTTTTGGTCTCATCATCAGTTGGGTCTGCTGCTACAAAGGGTTTTATACCAGGTTTGGAGCCGAAGGGGTCAGTAAGGCCACGACCGAGGCCGTCGTGCTGTCCTCCGTGTGGATTCTCATTTGCGATTACTTCCTGACGTCAGTGTTGTAGGTGAGACATGATTCAGGTGATCGATGTGCATCAATCGTTTGGCAGTCAGCCGGTCTTGCGGGGTCTCAATCTGCGCGTGCCGAAGGGAGAGATCCTCGCCATCGTCGGACGCAGTGGCAGCGGCAAGACGGTCCTGCTCAGGCTCATCATCGGGCTTGTGCGGCCGAATCGCGGTCAGATCCTCATTGAAGAGACCGATATCACCCAGCTCTCGGGCCGTCGCTTGGACCACGTGCGTGAGCGCTTTGGAATGTTGTTTCAAGGTGGCGCCCTGTTCGATTCGATGACCGTCTTCGATAACGTGGCCTTCCCTTTGCGCGAGAAGACTAATCTTCCCCAAGCAGAGGTCGCCGCCCAGGTGCAGAAGATGCTCGAGAGTGTCGGCCTCGGCGAGATGGGGTACAAGTTCCCTGCCGAATTAAGCGGCGGCATGAAGAAGCGCACCGCGTTAGCGCGTGCACTCGTCACCAATCCCTCGATCATTCTCTTCGATGAGCCAACGACAGGTCTCGATCCGATCCTGGTCCACGCCATCCACCAATTAATCCAGGAGACACATGACGCCTTTGGCTATACGGCCGTAATCGTCAGCCATGAAATCCCCGAGGTCTTTGATATCGCTACCCGGGTCGCAGTCATCCATGAGGGGCGGATCATTGCCGAGGGAACCCCGGAGATGATCCTTAAATCCTCCGATCCATTCATCCAACAATTTATCTCGGGGAGCCTCGAAGGCCCCGTGCAGCCGCTCTAATGAGGGCCAGCCGGTGAGAGGGGATGCGCGATGACACGGATCAATACGGAGGTGGTAGTCGGATTCTTCTTGCTCCTCGGGTTGCTGGCGTTGGGTTACCTGGCGGTCAAGCTGGGCAAGATGGAGGTGGTGGGTAGCAGCGGCTATACCGTGCAAGCCACATTCTCGAATGTCGCTGGCCTGCGAGTTGGCACTTCTGTGGAAATCGCCGGGGTGGATATCGGCTGGGTGGAGGGTATCCATCTCCAGAATTATCAGGCCGTGGTAGCGTTTCGCATCAAAGATGGGGTGCAACTCCCTGAGGACTCGATCGCCTCGATTCGCACCAAAGGTCTCATTGGCGAGCAATTCGTCAGAATCTCGCCGGGAGGTGCCGAGAGGAATCTTTTACCGGGGGATGAGATCAAGGAAACGGAGCCGCCGGTGGACATTATGGAACTGATTGCGAACTATGCCTTTGGGAAAATCTAGCGTGTTTGATCTGAAGGCTATCAAGCCGCAGAGGATCGGCCATTCGCTGAGGGATAGAGGAGGGGAACAGCATGCGCGGGGTTACACGCAGCTGGACCATGTTTCTGCTGAGTACGGTATGGCTCAGCGCTATCGGGCTGGCCACGGCCGGCGAACCTACAGACCTCGTTCGGCAGATCACCGATCAGGTCGTGAAAATTTTGGAGGACCCGCAGTTCCAGGCCCCCAATCGACACGCCGAGCGGCAGGAGCGGTTGCACAAAATTGCGGAGCAAGTCTTTGACTGGCAGGAAATGGCACGGCGGGCGCTGGCGGTACACTGGCGGGAGCGCACGCCGCAGGAGCAGCAGGAATTCGTCAGGCTCTTCAGGGACCTCGTCGAGGGCACCTATATCAATCGTCTCGAAAGTTCGATCCAGGAGAAGCGCGAGATCCAATATGTCGGCGAACAAGTGGACGGGTCGCGAGCGACGGTCAAGACGACCGTGGTGACGCGACGCAATCAACAAGTGCCCATCGAGTATCGGCTGCAGAAAGCCGATGGGCGCTGGCTGATTTATGATGTGCTCGTCGAGGGCATCAGCCTCGTCAATAACTATCGTTCGCAGTTCAACCGCATCATCACCAGCTCGTCCTATAATGATCTCGTCCAAAAGATGAAAAACAGGCAAGGGGACGAACTCTCCGGTAGTCCGCCGCGCAAGGTGCAATAGTGCAGCGAGAAGACGCTGCCAGGGGAGGGAGTGACCTCACCTCTCCTGGTGGTACTGCGCCAGGCGATCTGCTACCTTTTCAACACTTCCGTCAACGCCGCAAGAAACCCTTGGAACTGCTCGATGGTATGGTCCCCCATGTTGGCGACCCGAAAGACCCTCGCGGCTAAGTCACCCTGTCCAGCATAGATCACGTAGCCCCGCACCTTGAGGGCGTCGTGCAAGGCCTCATAGGTGAAGCCCGCTGGGAGCTCAAGCGACGTGATCGTATTGGAGCGTAGATCGGGGGGTAGGAGACACTTAAGCCCCAGGGATTCGAAGCCATCTCGCAGCAGGAGCGCAGCTGTCCGATAGCGCACGATACGTTGTGCGACCCCTTCCTCGAGCAGTTCGTGCAGGGCTTCGTCAAGCCCATACATGACTTGAATCGCGGGGGTAAAGGGTGTGCTCTCGCGCTGCTGGTGGGCGTACAGCATTGGCAGATGAAAATACAGGGTCCGCGGGGGGAAGTCCTGCATGCGCTGGATCTCGGTGTTCTTCACCAGGACAAACGACACGCCGGGCAACCCCTGGATACACTTGTTGGCAGTGCCAACGCAAAGGCCAATGCTTGCTGCCGCCAGGTCGATTTCCTCCCCCCCTAGGCCGCTAATGGAATCGACCAGCAACACTCGTCCGTGTTGTTTGACGATCTCCCCAATGGCAGCCACGGGGTTCAACAAACCGGTCGTCGTCTCATGGTGGACCAGGCTTACCACCTCGATGACGGGATCCTCACGCAGCGTGCGATCGATCTGTCCCAACTCCGGCGGACTCGTCCATGGAGAGGTCAACTCGACGACATCAAAACCATGAATCGCTGCCATCTGGGCCATGCGCGCTCCATAGACACCGTTGTTGATGACCAGCATTTTGCGCTGGGGATGCAATGAAGATGCGACGGCCGCCTCTAGCGCCGCAGTTCCCGAGCCCGTCAGAAGTATGGCGGTATAGTCATTATAGGGGGCGAAGGCATGACACAGGAGTGCTCGGACACGGCTTTGCAAGGTACTGAACTCGTCTTCACGATGGCATAAATCGCCGCGCAGCAGCGCTTGTGCCACCCGCGGCGAGACGTTCACCGGTCCGGGATTTAAGAGCATGGTGCGACCTGAGGTGAGCATAGGTTGGACTCCTTATGTCATCGAGGTGTAGAGGCGCGATGGCCGAAGAAAATGCTCCAGCTCATGAATAGAGCGAAATCAGCTGTGCGATTCGTATCATTAAGGTCTTCCATAAATCCGGCCTGCCAGATCACCGGTAACCCTGGGAGGGCCCAGTTGAAGCCGGCCAGGATTTCGAAGGTCGGGCGATCGATATCAAGTCCGGTGTTGCGGACCGGAGAGGTCACTGCATTGAGCTGTACAAGCAGGGAAAAGCGTTCGGTGAGGCGATATTCGCCGGTGAGGAAAGTGGAGAGCATCGGCAGACTATCGATGCCGCTGCCAGAGAACGGATTACCAGTGGGGATCGTTAAGCCGGTGTTGAAATAGAGTCGTACCAGGCCGAACGTTTTTTCGAGGGCCACTCCCAAGGCGAGGTCCACCTCTCCACTGCCCAGCGCCCGGTCCTCGTCGCCGGTAGGCAGTTTCAGGGCGAAGCGCCCAGCGATGGCTGGGGCCAGCTGTCCCTCCTCACGCAGAAGCGCCTTGGCACTCAAGCCGATGTCGCCGATGCCGATTGCGCCCGACGTGCCTTTTAGGGCGGTCCTCCCGTCTTTATTCAGGATGTAATCGAAGAGATATTGGGGACGTTCGAAGCGGATCGTGCGCTTGAAGCCAGTGACATCCTCGAACCATTTAATAGGTTCGTCCAAAAATCCCTTCCAGGTGTACAGCAGGGGAATCTCCAACCCAATGGCCAGGTCATCGAGTAACCCATATTGCAGAGCAAGGTTGCCGCGGGTCAGCTCGAAATCGAAGAGCAAAGAGTCATCCCCATTCTGGTCACGAGCCAAGATGTTAGCCTCCACCAGGTCGAAGCGGACATTCCACATTCCGCGCGGGAGGGTAATGGCGCGCTCGGGCGTAAACTGAAAATATAACAGTTGAATGGGTGAAAGACTGCGGACGGGAAAGGGACCACCTACCACGGCCGTAGATGGTAATTCCTGCGGTGATTCTTGTGGGGGCGTGGCATTGGCGTCTAAGGCCGTTGTGAGGAGAGCCTGTGCAAAGCAGAGGAGCAGGCACCACTGGGCCAATCGGCTCAGCGGCGCAACATCTTGGGGTATGGTGCCTAGCCGACGAGCGGTGGGACGGATGTCTTGAGAAAATTTCCACTTACCTGCGGCGGTCCACCCATAGGTGGCGTGCATCCTCTCTCCTTCGCAGATGAGCTATCTCACGCTCGCGCCAGTATCCAGGTGCGAGGTCCCGACATCAAACGACACGGTCTCAGGCGGTCCCTCAGAGTGAACGCACTCTAACAAGATTCGCGCGCCTCGGCAACTCCCGTTGATGGCGCCGCGACTGGTGCAGCAGAGGCTCCGCAGATGTCTGAGTTGTGGGGTTTAGCACCCGAAATCGGCCAGAATTCCCTTGACAGTCGGTCCCTTTACAGGGTATATGTTCTGCACCTCCGGCCAAGAGACACGGAGGGTTTTGGAGGTTGGAAGAGGCTTCCGACTGGCTTCAGTGGGTGAATGCAGGGGTTGGTCAGCAGTGGCAGGTAGGTTGCCGAAACACATCGAGGTGCCAGGGCCGACAACATGGAGGAGGTCTCCCATCGCCACACAACCGCTCTCAGCTATCGTGCCAGAGGCTCCCAGTTCCGGCGAGTGGATTAGGCGCGTCACCGAGGCGATCGACCGATCGCGGCATTTTTTTCTCACCACACAGGCCCCGGAAGGCTTCTGGGTGGGTGAGTTGCAGTCGAATGTCACCATCATCGCCGAATACATCATGTTTCAGTATTTCCTCGGGCACCGGGACCCCAAACGGCTACGCAAAGCCGTGCGGCATATCCTGCGCACGCAGCTACCGGATGGCGGGTGGAGTATCTATTTCGGCGGCCCGAGTGAGCTGAGTGCCACCGTTGAGGCGTATTTTGCCTTGAAACTGGCTGGACGCCCCGCTGATGATGCCCGCATGAAGAAGGCCCGTCAACTGATCATGGCCAAAGGCGGCGTGGAGCAAAGTCGCGTCTTCACCAAGATCAACCTGGCCTTGTTCGGCCAGTATAGCTGGGAGGGCATCCCCAGCATGCCGGTCGAGATGATGTTTTTGCCGACGGGCTTCTACTTTAACATCTACGAATTCTCCAGCTGGTCGCGCAGCGTCATCGTCCCGTTGATGATCATCTTCGCGCAGAAGCCACAGGTGAAACTCGACGGCTTCCCGGGCATCGATGAGCTCTACGCCTCTCCGTCTGATCAACGGCAGGCCGCCGTTGAGTGGTCGGAGGAGTTGGTGAGCTGGCGCAATTTCTTCGTCCTCGCCGACCGCGCCTTGAAGATTCTCGAACGTCGGACGATTCCCGCGGTGCGAGCTGCGGCCATCCGCCGAGCCGAACAATGGATCCTCGACCATCAAGATATCACCGGCGAGTGGGGTGGTATCATGCCGGCCATGATGAACTCGGTGCTGGCTTTGTTAAGCCTGGGGTATAAGGCCACCGATCCGGTGATTGTCAAGGGAATCGAGGCCATCGAACGCTTCGGCATTGAAACCAGCAGCGAATTTCGTCTGCAGTCTTGTGTATCCCCCGTCTGGGATACTGCGATCACGGTGATTGCCCTGGCGGAGTCGGGTTTACATACGACCCACCCGGCGTTGACCAAGGCGGCGGATTGGCTGGTCAGTAAGCAGGTCCTCCGCAAGGGGGATTGGGCCGTCAAGAATCGCAAGGGCAAACCGGGAGGCTGGTCGTTCGAGTTCTTCAACGATTTCTTCCCTGACAATGACGACACCGCCATGGTTTTGCTCGCCCTGCGCCACGTGCGTGTGCCTGACGAGCAGACCCTGAAAGAAGCCTGTCAGCGAGGCCTCGCCTGGCTCCTCAGCATGCAGTGTGACGATGGCGGCTGGGGAGCGTTTGATATGAACAATAACCGACGCCTGCTCAATCTTATCCCCTTCGCTGACCTGGAATCGCTGCTTGATCCGAGCACGAGCGATGTCACCGGCCGTGTCGTGGAACTGCTTGCCAAGCTTGGATACCCCCGACAGCATCCGGTGCTCCGACGGGCGCTGCGCTTCCTGCGCAAGGATCAGTCCGAGGATGGATCATGGTATGGGCGCTGGGGTGTGAATTATATCTATGGCACCTGGGCAGTGCTGACGGGCCTGCGGGCACTCGGTGAAGATTTTTCCCAAGGGTATATCCAGCGTGCCATGCGCTGGGTGGAGCGCTGCCAGAACCCTGACGGCGGGTGGGGAGAGAGCTGCGAGACCTACGTCAATCCGCAGACGAAGCGGAATGGTACCAGCACACCCTCGCAAACCGCGTGGGCCGTGATGGCATTGATCGAGAGCGGTCAGGTATATTCTCCAGCGGTGGAGTTGGGCATACGGTTCCTCGTGGAGCGTCAACAGAATGATGGCACGTGGGCGGAGGAAGAATTTACCGGCACCGGCTTTCCCAAACACTTTTATATCAACTACCATCTGTATCGGAATTACTTCCCGCTGATGGCACTCGCTCGTTATCGCTCTGCGCTGAGCGAAGGTAAGACGGGGTGAGCGGCATTGGCCTGGTCGTTGCCCTGCCGCGTGAGATCCCTGCAGGATTCGTCCGCTTCGGCAATCGCCAGCGCGTGTATACACATCCCGTTACCATCTACGCCTCCGCGGCAGCGCAGCATGTGGTCGTGCAAGCTGGAGTGGGGTGCATACGGGCTGCCGCAGGTGCGCGTCTACTCATCCGTCGCTTCTCGCCACAGGGATTGGTGAGCTTCGGGTTCGCCGGCGGCCTTACCCCAGAGCTTGACCGAGGCACCTTGATCATCGGCACAGAGGTTGTGTGCGAGGATGGGTCTGGCAAGTGGGCGGTGGCAAGTCGCGACCTGGTCGAACAATTCTGTGCGGCCGCCGATGCCGAAGAGCTACCAATGCAGCAGGGCAGACTCGTCAGCAGCCGCTCTATCGTTGCCGATCCCGCCTCTAAAGCCGACCTGAGGAATAAGAGTGGGGCGTGTGCGGTGGATATGGAGACTGTTGGGATCGCCGAGGCCGCAGATGAAACCGGCCTACCGTGGGTGGCTGTACGGGCTATTGTCGATCGCGCGACGGACACGCTGCCGCCGGTATGTCTCACGATGCTGCGTGAGGACGGTCATGTGGCGACAGGACGGCTGTTACGGCTGATCTGTCGATCACCACTGGTGCTGCGGCACATCGTACGGTTGGCGGGTGACACGGCACTCGCCCGTCGGCATCTCTCCCAAACCTTCGAGCGTTGGGCCAAGAGCCTGGTCGTGCAATGTCCTCAAGAGCCAGGATAAGCCTCCTATGAAAACGCTGGTGACTGGCGGCACGGGCTTCGTTGGAGCCAATGTGGTGCGGGCGCTTTTGAAGCGAGGGGTTGAGGTGCGCGCCCTAGTACGGCCACGCAGCGACACCCAGAATCTCGACAGCCTCGAGGTCGAGCTAGTGGCGGGAGATCTGCGCGATCGCGGCTCTTTAGAGGCGGCACTCGATGGGTGTGACATCGTGTACCACGTGGCGGCGATGTATGCCCTTTGGGCGCGTAATCCCCGGGAGATTTACGACAGCAACGTGACCGGCACCATCAATATCTTGGAAGCTGCCGGACAGGCTGGGGTGCAGAAAATCGTCTACACCAGCAGTGTGGCTACCATCGGGTTACCAAAGGATGGTACACCGGGCACAGAGGAAGTCCCTCTGCCGCCAGAGGACATGGTCAGCGATTACAAGCGTTCCAAATACCTCGCCGAGCAGGAAGTGCTGAAGTATGCCCAGCGTGGCCTCCCTGTGGTCATTGTGAACCCTAGCTTCCCGGTAGGTGCCTGGGATGTGAAACCTACCCCAAGCGGCCAGATCATCGTGAACTTCTTGCGCGGCAAGATCCCGGCATACGTGGATACCGGCCTAAACGTGGTCGACGTCGAAGATGTCGCCATCGGACATGTCATGGCGGCGGAGAGAGGGCGCATCGGCGAGCGCTACATTCTGGGGCATGCGAACCTCACTCTGCCTGAGTTATTCCAGCTGCTGGCACAGGTCTCCGGCATGAGCGCCCCACGCTTCCGTATTCCATACGGCTTTGCCTATCTGTCCGCCTGCGTCAGCGAGTTTGTGGCCCGGACCATTACCCACAAACCACCCTTCGCGACGCTGGCCGGGGTAAAGTTGTCCCGTAAGCGCATGTTTTTTGATCCCTCAAAAGCGGTGCGGGAGTTGGGGTTGCCCCAGACCCCCGCGATCGAAGCCCTGAGCAAAGCCGTGCGGTGGTTCCGGACACATAGGTATGCCAAATGAAGGGTTGACTTTAGAAGGGAGGATGGTCTGGAAGTTCTGGCGTTGCTGCTCGGTTCGCTGACCCTACGCCCCTATGTATTTTTTTTTCTCGCTGTCTATCTAGTCGTCAGCAGCATTCACTTGGGCTATCTCCGGACCGCTATTCTGTTCTTGCTCGCCTGGGGCATCGCCTTCCTCTCCGAGTTCAGCTCAACGCGAAATGGTTTTCCTTACGGATACTACGAATATCTCACGGGTACGCGTGAGGTCGAATTGTGGATCTCGAACGTGCCGTTTTTTGATTCCCTGTCCTATACGTTCATGGCCTATGCGGCGTATTCGATGGCGCTGCTAGCCTATGCGCCAATTCTCCGCCGCGGTGCCGACATCCAGTTGGTCGAGACCCATCGGCTCCGTCAATCCCTGCCGGTGGCTGTGCTGACCGTGGTCTTTTTTGTTTTCCTCGACATCGTGGTAGATCCATTGGCGCTGCGGGGTTCACGGTGGTTTCTCGGACAGATCTTCTGGTACCCGGAGGGCGGGATGTATTTTGGCGTCCCGTTGTCGAACTTCGGCGGCTGGGCGGTAGTCGGAGCGGCAATTATCCTGTTGTTCCAGGGCATCGACCGCCTGCTGGTGAGGTACCGCTGGGGGAGCCATGCGGGGGTCCGCTACGTGCCGGCCAAGGCGTTGTGGGGACCGATGCTGTACTATCTCGTGGTGCTGTTTAACCTGACGGTTACTTTCATAATCGATGAACCCTTACTGGGTTGCGTAGGTGTATTGATCTTCACCCCGATAACCTTGATCATGCTCACGCTGCTCTTTAAACCTGCCAATCAAGCGACAACGGAGGAACTTGTCGCGCATCTCGAGGATTTCCCAGGCTCACCCCTGACCCGATGGCCCTGGGGCGTGGGGATTTGGAAGCGATAGGGGGAAGGATGACCATGCGGGCGATCCTGTTAGCGGCCGGGACTGGCCAACGATTGCAACGGTCCTTTCCGAAGTGTCTTGTCGACATCGGCGGGATGACCCTCCTGAGCCGTATGTTGCGGGCTCTTGCGGCCGTTAAGGTGATCGAAGCCTGGATCGTTGTGGGATACCGGCACGACCTGATCGCCGCAGAGCTTGACCGCCTTCCATCGCCGCTGCCGGTTGTCTGCGTCAGCAATGAGGCCTATCTGCGCGGCAGCGTGCGCTCGTTGTGGGCCGCGCGCCAAGTGATGAGCAACGAGATATTGGTCATGGATGCCGATGTGTTATTCCCCGTTCACCTCCTGCGCCGGCTGGTGCAGTCATCGCATAGCAATTGTGTGCTTGTGGATCCGCGCTCTGCCTTCACTGGTGAGGAAATGATGCTGACGATTCAGGACGATCACATCTGGGACATTACCAGAGGTGTCCGCGATCCGTCGCATGTATTAGGCGAAGGGGTGGGATTCTACAAACTCGATCACCTGGCTGCGCAGCGTCTGCAGGAACTACTCGAACAATGGATTGCCAGCGGCCGAGATGACGAGGAGTATGAAGAGGCGTTTCGCGTGCTCTTCAAGGCCTGCGTCTTCGGCTACGAACTGGTCGGGGACCTACCCTGGACTGAGGTCGATTTCCCTGAGGATATCACCAAGGCCGAGCAAACGGTCTGGCCGCAGATTCAGGCGCTCGAAACCGGACTATGGGAGCCGCGATGAGTAGCCGAGCCATTGTGTTGATCCCCGCCACCGCCACACCGGCTGACCTGTTGCAGCCCATAGCCGGGGTGCCTGCATTGCTACGCCTGCTGCTTTGTGCCCAGCGGGCAGGCCTCGGTGAAATCCTGTTACTCGGGGTCAATCGCTATCCGCGCAGTGTGCAGGTATCGCTGACGCGGGATGCGCGGCTGACGTCACGCCTGGTTTGTGTGGACGATCACCCCTGGTCGGCTCTGGTGCAGGCATACCCCGATTTAGAGAAGGCGTGGTGGGAGGGAGACCTATGGGTCCTGCCTGCCGGAGGAGTCATCGACGCGACATTGCTCCGCAACGCCGTTCAGCAGGCGGGATCCTGCCCAATCACCGTCATCGATCCCGAACCCAGGCCATCCTCCATGTCTGTACCACCTTTCTTTAGGGTCTCAGGCGCATGGTTGCAGCCAGTGGTGCAGGCATCAGCGGATGTCGCGCTGTCAGCCCTCCTTTCTGAGGTGCCCCAGAACAGCGACAGCGAACACCTATCAAACCACGGGCTCGTGTGTGCGCCAGCCGTGAGTGAAACGAATCGCGCTGCCGTGGAACGCGGGTTGTTCAACGGCCTCAAGAGTGCCTCAGACGGCTGGGTGGACCGCTATCTGAATCGGAAGCTATCACCATGGTTCAGCCGATGGTTTGTCCGCATGCCCCTGACGCCCAACCAGGTAACCCTCATTGCATGGGCCATCGGCCTGCTGGCTGCTCTATGCTTTGCGCATGGAAGCTGGGTCAGTGGCGTGCTGGGGGCGTTGCTGCTGCAATGGTCCTCCGTCATCGATTGCTGCGACGGCGAGGTCGCGCGCCTCAAGTTTTTGGAGTCCACGAGTGGGTACTATCTCGACATCACCTGTGACAATATCGTCCATGTTGCCGTGTTCGTCGGCATCGCATGGTCAGGTTATCAGGAGTTGGGGCAGACCCATGTTCTGCTCTTGGGAGGTTTGGCCGCCTTTGGCACCCTGATGGGCTTTATCACGGTGTTGGCCACACGACACGGCCGTGCACGGCAAGCTTCGGCAGCCCTCGACCGGCTCATCGATGCCCTGGCCAATCGAGATTTCTCACTCGTACTGGTCCTCTGCGCTCTGACTGGGACGTTGCAGTGGTTCTTGTGGGCTCTGGCCATCGGCGTCAACCTTTTCTGGCTCATCGCGCTGGGCTTGGCCCGGCAGGCACAGCGGACCGCCCATGGGTAGGCTGGCCCGTGCGCTCTTTCTGCTCCTCGGCCTCGGCCTCCTCGTGGTCCTTGCCACCCAAATTGACTTGGTGAAGGTCAAGACCTATCTAGGGGACATGGGGTGGGCTTTCCCACTGATTTTCCTCCCATACATTGTGGTCTACTGCTGTGATACGCTCGGCTGGCGGCTAGCGTTTGGCCCGTCGGTATCGATCCCATTTCACACCCTGTTTTTGACACGCGTCGGCGGGGAAGCGGTCAATAACCTCACGCCTTTTGCCTACCTGGGGGGTGAACCGGTCAAGGCGCATCTGCTAACGCGGTTTCAGATTCCTATCATCCAAGGCATGGCTGCGTCCATCATCGCCAAGCTGCTCATCAGTATTTCGCAGTTCTTCTTCGTGGTTCTTGGGGGTGCGTTGGCATTGTCGTATCTGGTGACACGCCCAGACCTCCTCTGGCCGCTAGTCCTCCTGATCATCGTGGTTGGGGTATTGTTAACGGGCTTATCATATGGCCTCCGGGTGGGCCTCTTCACGATACTCTTCAGTGCGCTGGACCGTTGGAACGTAACCCCGTCACGCCTGGAGCGATGGCGAGCCCAGCTTCAACAACTTGACGAGACGATCGTGGGATTCGCGCGTCGATACCCCTCGCACCTCTTCCTCTCATGGGGATTACATTTCCTGGGATGGGCATTGGGCACACTGGAAGTCTTAGCGATCTTTTACGCGGTAGGTATCCCTATCAGCGTCCGCGAGGCGCTCGCCATCGAGGCGTTGGCCAGCGTTGTCAAGGCGCTGGCCTTCTTCATTCCTGGTAGTCTCGGGGTGCAAGATGGGGGGAACGTTCTGCTGCTGACGCTTTTCGGCTATCCCAGTAGTTTTGGGCTAACCTTCTCGTTGGTGCGTCGCATGCGGGAGCTGTTATGGATTAGCCTGGGGCTAGTGGTGTTGCTACGACATTATGGCTGGCGGTCTAGACCCGCGTGAGGACCTGCGAGAAGCGGTGTTTGATCTCTTCAGGTGTGAGAGACACGCGGCCCAGGCCCTCGGGGGCGCGACCACTGACTTTTACCAGGATGAATGTAAGGATTTTGGTCTCCCCAGCTTTCTGCAGTGCCTGCTGCAGGGAGACAGGATCGCTGACCCGCCAGACGTGTGCATAACCCGCAGCCTCCGCCAGGGCGGCGAGGTCGACTTCCGAGCTGATCGTGGGCTGACCCCCAGTCGACTCATATACCTCGTTATCGAGCACCACGTGAATGAGATTGTGCGCCCGCAAGGTCGCAATGAGCGGTAACGTACCCAGGCTCATGAGAGCGCTGCCATCTCCCTCGATGACCCAAATTCTCCACACCGGTGACTGCAAGGCTAGACCGAGTCCAAGCGCATTCAGCAGCCCCATGGAGCCTATCATATAAAAATTCTCGGCGCGATCGCGGATGTTGAAGGCTTCGCGGGAGATCATGCCAGTTGTAAACAGGGCCAGATCTCCGTCTGCGAGCGGTGTGAGAATGTGTTCGAGGGCCTCATGCCGTATCATGTGACGGTCCCATGGCGTAGGATAACCGCTACCGGAATCAGCTGTTGCTCCATGGTCGAGATGGCCCACCGCAAATTTTCCTCCAAGGTGTCCGCCTCCAGGACGGCGTGGGGAATGCCTAGGGTGTGCAACAGATCGGGAGTTTTTTCCCCCATGATCAGATGCTCGGGGGCATCTTTGCCGCCGTAACCACGCCAGCTGACCACCATGAGGACGGGGATACGATAAATCAAATTGAAGGACGTGAGTGCGTTGACCACATTGCCGAGGCCAGAGTTCTGCATCAAAATTCCGCCGCGACGTCCCGTCAAGTGCGCCGCACTGGCGATCCCCAGCGCGACGTCTTCACGCACAGCGGGGATATAGGTCACCGCGGGGTCTGCTAAGCCAGCACTAATGACACCTTCTAACAGCGAGCATGGGACCCCTGCAAAGAAGGTCACCTCGTGGCTCTTGAGAATATTCCAAAACTCATCTGCGGTTCGCATAGACGAACTCCGAGGACAGTGTGCTGAGGACCGCGGTTCTTCTCAGTCCTCAACACTCAGCACCTATTTTTTGATGTACGCCCAGGCCCGTTGATAGTCCTCGAATGTGTCCACTTCCATCCAGCCTTTATAGATATTGACCGCGTAAACATCTTGGCCATGCTCGATAAGCTCTTGGATGATATCCGTCAATGAAGCCTGTTCCAGAGATGGCGCCTCGTGGAAGGGCCCACCGCGGCGATTTTCCATGACTCGATGGTAGGCCTGACGCACCAGTTCTGTCCCTTTGGCAGAGAACATAGCCATGCCGATGAACTCGCCATGAGCATCTTGCGGCGGTTGTTGCTGGCCGATCCGGGCCACGGTGGTGTCAGCGGTGCTAGGGAGGAAGCGATACCCCTGCTCGGGAGGGTCGCGCAGGAGCACCAGGTCGGGCTTCGGGGAGGTTTCACCAGGTCGCCTATCCCCGTGCTGATCGTACCAGGCGCGATCCACCACCAGCGAGATATCCTTGTCGCTTTGCAGGAGCTTTTCGAGCACGCTGCGGTCGAACAGGATATCGCCATACAAAATCAGACAACGGCCTCGCAGTTCGGCCTCGGCGCAGAACAATGAGGCGAGGTCGAAGCTTTTTTCGTAAGCCTCATTATCGTAATAGCGGATGTTCGGAAGCGCAAATTTATCCTTCTGATAGCCCCGTACCACCACGATATCCTTGATGTTACAGGCGTTCAAGGTCTCGACCTGGCGTTCGAGGATATTCTTGCCCTTGATGTCCAGGAGAGCTTTAGGGCGATCTTCGATGAGCGGCAGCAGGCCCGGTTCAAACCCAGCGGCGAGGATAATGGCACGCACCGACTCGGCGCCGGTCGGCAGGAACTCTTGCTCCGCTGCCTGCAATTCAGTCACTCCTACGAGATCGTAGACCTCCTCGAGCGAAGCGATGTGCGGATCCAACAGGCTTGCCGTGCCCTCACGACGCAGCATCGCCAGCGCTTCCTTCATGGCCGTGATGGCCGCGCGTACAGGGTGATTGGCGAAGATGACCATCTTAAATCCGGCCGCTTCCAGCGCCTGCAGCGGCGTCGAGGCGTACGTAGTCGGCACCACCACCAACGGTGTGTCGCGCGACCATCGGCGCGCAAACTCTGTGACTTCGACGGCGGTAGGAGCTTTCGAATGGATCAGAATAGCATCGGCGCCGGCATCGGCATAGGCGGTGGCGCGCTGTAAGGCTTCCTCCATGCCCCAACCAGCAATGAGCGTTTCGGTACGGGCGATGACCATGAAATCAGCGGAGTGCTGGGCCCGCTTGGCGGCGCGAATTTTGCCGCAATGCTCCTCCACGGACACCAGCTCGCGTTGGACGCCGGAGTAAAAGCTGCAACGTTTGGGGAAGATATTGTCCTCGATTGAGATCGCTGCGACGCCTGCCGCCTCATATTCGGTGATCGTCCGCATGACATTGATGGCATTGCCGTAGCCGTTGTCGATGTCGGCAATGACAGGGAGGTCTGTGGCGCGGCTCATCTGGCGGATAATCTCGAGGTTTTCCGTCATGGTGAGGACATTGGCGTCGGGCAGAGCGAATTGTGCAGCAGAGATGGCGAAGCCGCTAGCCCAGACCGCATCAAATCCCGCCCGCTCAATCAACCGGGCGCTCAAGGCATCGTGCGCCCCGACCGCGACAATGGCTCCGGTGCGACGTAATAGCTCACGCAGCTGGCGTGCTTTGTCCATGTCTCAGTGTCCCCTGTCTGAAGGTATCGAGAAGTGTTGGAGTCTGCCACCACAGGCTAGATATGAACCGCAGAGGGACGCGGAAAAAATGCCTTCATCTCCTGCGGCACCCTGTGCAACTGCCTGCTGTCGTTTTCGCTGAGTCCGCAGCATTCAGACCTCAGCACGTTCTTCCTGGATAAATCGCCATCTTCAAGGCCCCATGCGACTCCATGCGCTGGAATGCGGTCTCTAGGTCGGCGAGGGGCAATACATCAGTGATCAATGGGTCGAGCTGCAACTGCCGCGAGGCAATCAGCCCCAGAGCGCGACGGATGGCATTGGGGGTATGATGAAACACACCGATCAGCTTGCGTTCTCCATAGTGCAGGACCTTGGTTTCGAAGCTCACCGAGGTCTCGGGTTCGCAGCCACCGAAGAGGATGGCCTGGCCCCCTTTGCGCGTCAGGGCCACCGCCAGCTCCCATAACTCCGGGCGCCCGACGGCCTCGATCGCGAGTTCAACACCCTGACCGTGGGTCGTCAATTGGCGGATTATCCCCTCATGAGCACGCGCCGACTCAAGGTTGATGACGGCATCAGCGCCCAATTTTCGCGCCAGTTCGAGCTTGCTGGCGCTGCGGCTGATGAGGATGACGCGCGACCCGGCCTGCTTGCACACCTGCACGAGCAGCAGGCCAATGGAACCAGCGCCGAGGATGGCGACATGATCTCCCGCACGCAGTCGCACCGTATCGAGACCGTGCAGGACGCAGGCCAGCGGCTCACAGAAGGCCGCCTCTCTATACGTTAGGCGGTCGGGCAGCACCACGAGGTTTTGCCGGACGATAGCCGCAGGGATGTTGATATACTCCGCATAGGCCCCGTTCAGCAAGTCGAGGTGTTCACAGAGGTTGGTCTCGCCAGCATGGCAATAAAAGCACTGATGACATGGTGCCGAGTTGGCAGCGACGACGCGCATCCCAGGTCGGAATCCCTCAACTCCCGCTCCCACCTCCGTCACCACCCCGGCGAACTCGTGGCCGAATGGGGAAGGAAAGTGTTTCAGGAGCACCGGATGTCCGCGCTGAAAGGTCTTTAGATCGGTCCCACAGGTCAAGGCCACCTCAACTTTTACGATGACCTCGCCCGCAGCCGCCCGTGGCACATCCACGTACTCCAGTCGCACATCCCTGGGACCATAGAACCGTGCCGCTTGCATCTTCATGGCTAACATCCTATCAGCTCAGGCGTACGGGTTGATGATCGCTTTCACCGCCCGGCGCGTCCGCGCCAGCTCCACCGCCTGGGGGAGTTCCTCGAGTGGCAGCCGATGGGTAATGAGCCTGTCCACCTTGACGGCGTGTGACGCAATCAAATGTAACGCATGGACGAGCTCAAGGGGAGACGGAGAATAACTCCCTTCGATGGTGATTTCCCGGTAGTAGAGCACATTGGGGTCAAGCTGAGCGGGCCGCTGCAGGGCCATGTTCCCGAAGAGGGTAATGATGCCCCCATCGCGCACCCACTGGCACGCATCCTGTACGGTTCCCCCGTGTCCAGCGGTGAGCACTACCACATCACAGCCACGCCCTTGCGTCAGGTCATGCACGAGTCCGGTCACCTGCTCGCCATCCGCCGCTGGGCAGACGGCGTCAACCCCGAGGCCTGTGGCAAATGCCAGGCGTTGCTCGTCCAGGTCCATACCGAGTACGAGGCCACGATAGGCCTGCACCAGTTGAGCCATCAATAGCCCCATGGGGCCTAATCCTACGATCAGCACAACATCGGCAGGCTGCAGGTTCCAACGCCGCAGGCTACGCAGGCAACAGGCCAACGGTTCAGTGAAACTCGCCGCTTCGAATGACACATGGTCGGGTAGGCGCAGCGTCGTTAATTTCACATGGTCCGCTGGCACCAGCACTTCCTCTGCAAAGCCTCCAGGAGTCAGATGGGACTGTTTGAAGCTGCGACACATCGAATAATTGCTGTGGCGGCAATAATGGCAACCATAGCACGGGACATGGTGGGCCACGATCACCCGATCACCAACCTGGAATGGGTTAACGGCGGCTCCAACCCGTACCACCTCGCCGGCGATTTCATGTCCCAAGACCGTTGGCGCCGATAGTTTCTGCTGGAACATCTTGGCCAGGTCGGAGCCGCATAAGCCGCAGGCACGCACTTGTATGACCAGTTCGCCTGTTGCCGGCGTTGGCAGCAAG
>JBKPCR010000303.1:0-13590 GCA_046727435.1 bacterium
GAATTATATTATTACCCATCTGAGCTGGGGTACATACACTATTTCCTCTCTCTATGGTCATAAAGATCAGCTATCTATAGCGGTCAATACTTGGAGTAATGTGAATGGTCAGCAAGATATAAGCATTGACAGCAAAGCTGCAATGAAGATCATTAGTCTTTCGAATACAGTTGATAGGAGAATTCTTTGCGTCTGCCGTGGTCCGGGCTGTAATTCCAAAAATCTTTCTGACAGTTTTCTAAAAATGATTGAGTTTGAAGAGGTAAGTTTGTCTAACAATGATTGGAAGCTGTATCTTGAAAGCAATAGAATTTAGCAGATTCGGCTTTTTCGGTGAAAACGCGAAATTTTGGGCGGTAGCCCTGTCGTGAATTATCAAGGCTAGAGACATCTCTCATTTATGTCGGCTTCTAACCCATTGATGAGACATTGTTTATTGAGATGGCAAGATGAGAAACTTTTCTCTACATTTAGGCCTCGTTCGAGGTATCTGCTCGGATTCTCATTTAACTCTCGTTTCCCGAGAGTGCCCACAAGTGTTTGTGTGGCAATGGATAAATTCCCTGGCGCCCAAAATTTCTCCGATTCACCGAAAAAGCCCGCCGTCGTGGGCCTCGAACTCGATCCCGAGCAGCAGGCCGCGCCCACGCACGTCCCCGATGCAGCGATGCTTCCGCTGGAGCTCGCGCAGGCCGCCTTTCAGCCGCTGGCCGAGCGCGGCCGCCCGCACCGCCAGCCCGTCGCGCTGCACGACCTCGAGCACCTTCACGCCGACGGCGGCCGGCAGGGGATCGTTGGCGTGCGTGGTGTAGAACAAGAAGCTGCGCTCGTCGCAGGCCTGCGCGATGGCCTCGCCGGTCATCACGGCCGCCAGCGGCAGGCCGGCCCCCAGCGTCTTGGAGAGCACGAGGATGTCCGGCGTCACGCCCTCGCGCTCGAAGGCGAACATCGTGCCGGTGCGCCCCAGGCCGGTCTGCGCCTCGTCCAGGATCAGCAGCATGCCGCGCTCGACGCATTTGTGCTTGAGCGCGGCGAGATACCCATCGGGGAGCTCGATGATACCGCCGCTGCTCAGGAGCGGCTCCGCAATGAAGGCGGCCAGATTGCCGGTGCTTTGTCGGTCTAGCAGGTCGAAGGCATCGTCGAGTTCGGCCTGCCACTCGACGCCGGGAAAGCGCGGGCGATAAGCGTTCGGCGCGGCGATGGCGAAGGACCCGACCGCCAGCGGCCCATAGCCCCGCCGCCCGGCCTTGTAGGTCGCGGACGCCGCGGCACCGGTCATGCCATGCCAGGATTGAGCGAACCCCGCGACCTCCCAGCCCCCGGTCACCAGTTTCGCGATCTTCAGCGCCGCCTCGTTCGCCTCCCCGCCGGTGGACAGCAGCAGCACTTTCGGCAGGCTCGGCACCAGCCGGGCCAAGCCCTCCGCGAGATCGACGACCGGCGGGCTGACCATCGAGGAGAAGAGATGATCGAGACGCCCGATGCTGTCGCGCACGGTGGCCACGATGTCCGGGTGGGCATGCCCGAGGATCGTGCTCATCTGGCCGGACGTGAAGTCCAGCACGCGCCGCCCCTGGGCGTCGTAGAGGAACGCCCCCTCGGCCCGGACCGGCACGAAATCGACGAATTCGCTGCCGTAGCGGAGCAGATGGCGCCGCACCCGCGTCCAGAATGCCGTCTCCTGCCTGCCTGCTCCGCTGCCGTCCATAGCCCAGCTCCTCTGGGCCTGATCGGACCCCCGGCGCACCCGATCGAGGCCGTCATGGTATGGTTGAGCGCACCACCGAGGGTGGTTTGGCTATCATGCTGATGGGGACCCACGTGTCTTGGCGAGTCAACCGCTCGTTCAAGGCGGCGTAGCCGTCTTGGACGCCTGCTCCCCCGTCGCTTGGAGCGTCACGGCCGCGCCGGCGGCCAGGGCCGTGACGAGACTGGTGAGGGGGTCCATTGGTACCTCCTTGATTGATCAACAACTATCCTGAAGCATCCTGCTTGACAGCATCACCTCGGTCTGTGTGAAGTGCGGCGAAGTGGTCCTGCAGCAGCCGATGGATGAAGATATAGCCGCCGCCAACTTTACGGAGGAAAATGCGCTCGGCGGCATAGTCCAGGAAAGCGACATAGTGCCAGGGTGCGTAGTCATGGCGGACGAGTACAAGCCGGAGCATAAGGTGCTGTAGACATGCAAAGCCGCCATAGTGTAGTCCACCCGATAATCCGAAGAACAGCGCCATGACTAGTCCACCGAATGGTCGCAGCTCGACCACTAGCCCAATACTCAACCTGGTGATCAGCGCGTTGACCAGCCCGATGCCTAACCCGAAGAGCAGCCCAGCGAGTAATGCATTCCAAGCGGATCGGCGGATACCCTGATTGGGAACGGTTTTCATGTCGATCTCACCGCCAGCTAATCCTTCCATCAGCCCGATGTGCAGCCCGGCGAGCAGCCAAATTCCCAACCCGATGAGCAGTCCGATGAGCAATTTGCCGAACAGCCCCAGACCTTGTCCGAAGAACAACCCGCCGAATAGCCCAAAGAGTAACCCGCCAAATAGTCCGGTACCAAGAATTCGGCGTAACTGAGATTGTATCGTTGACCACGACCACCGAAGGGTTCCAATGCTGATGATATGGTCCAAGTTCAGTCTGGGGCTCAGCCCAACGAGTAGTCCGACGAACAACCCAACGAGTAACCTGCTGAGCAGCCAAGGACCCTGCGTGAAGAACAGCCCGCCAAATAGCCCAAAGAACAACCCACTGACCAACCTAGAACCCTTTGTAGGTATCCAGCGTACTCTATTGGGGAGCCAGTCCGGTTGCATGTGCTCGAGATAGAAGACGGTCTGATCGTGCTGCGTCATCTGCCAGGCGAGCCAGGCAAGCCAGTGCTCGGTTTGCTGGCGAGTGTAGGGGACGATGGCGCTCCGGCGCTGGAACATCCGGGCGACATAAGTAGAGAAGAGGGACTGCCGCCGCTCGACCAGGGTTCCACGTGTGCGGAGCGCCTCGGCCGGCTGCCCGGCATACGCCAGGGTCACGATGGTGAGCATGAGGGGGGTGTCTAATAACTCCCAAAGCATGGGGTCCTCCTGGAGAGCCTGGCGTACCGGCGTCAGGGGGGCTCCGACCTGGGCTAGGTAGCTGTCCACCTGCGCGCGCGTGAGCGGCCGCACCCTCAGCGCCCCCTGCAACCGCAGCCGCATACCTAGCGTCTCGTAATCCCCCATCCGGCTACAGACCACCAGTGGCAACAGGCCATGGTCTTGCCGAAAGGTATTAATCGCCTCGACACACGCGGCATGGTGCTCTTGGGCCACTTCATCCAACCCATCAAGCAGGGGGAGAATTTGGTCGGTCTCAATCCATTCCTGACCGAGGTTACGGGGGATGTCATACTGTTCATGCAGTGCGTCCACCAGCCAGTCGGCCAGAGGGCGCCGCCGCGAGACCCAGGAGGACAGCGGGAATACCACGGGGATGGGATGTTCTGGGTCCTGGGCCGCACGATCGAGCAGGTGCTGGGCGAGTTCTAGTAAGAGCGTGGTTTTGCCCGCTCCTGGAGCACACATGGCCAGAACCTCCATTACCTCCGTGGGGAGTTAAGTCAACTCACCTGCACCGCTCCGCGGGCCGTCATTTGCCACGGGCCGTGATGCCGAAATACTTGAAGGATAAGACCCAGATTTAGGCTATTATGCTGAAAAATTTCCGTATAAGCAGCCCCAACAGGGGATTAGACCTACGTTCTGCACAGGGCAATTAGGGCGGGTGTGGAAGTTCCTTTGAGCGCGAGCACATTCTGCATGGGAAAGAATCGGCTTGAAGCGTTCAGTGATGGCGTGATCGCCATCATCATCACCATCATGGTGTTGGAGATCAAGGTGCCCCACGGCGAGGGCCTCGCGACTCTGGTGCCATTGATCCCCGTATTCCTGAGCTACGTTCTGAGCTTCGTCTACCTTGGGATCTATTGGAATAACCACCACCACATGCTTCATGCGACGCAAACAGTCACGGGGCCGATGCTCTGGGCGAATCTGCATCTCTTGTTCTGGCTGTCCCTCATCCCTTTCGCAACGGGCTGGATGGGTGAGAACCACTTCACGGCTGCACCATCAGCGCTCTATGGTGTTGTGCTTCTGATGGCGGCGGTCGCCTACTGGATATTGCAACAACTGATCATTGCGTCGCAGGGTCCCGACTCAATTCTCAAAAAGGCGATCGGAAGCGATTGGAAAGGCAAGCTGTCGCCGGTGCTGTACGCCGCTGCCATTCCTTTGGCCTTCTGGTGGCAATGGATCTCCTTGGGCCTGTATGTAGTCGTTGCGGTGCTGTGGCTTATACCGGATCGACGGATCGAGAACGTACTAAGAAACGCAGACACATAACCATTCGTTGCAGCGGACGCGGTGACCCGCGCCGCTGAACTTGGCCATTAGACAGTAGGCTTTCGCAAGTCGGCGCAATTCCCCACCCGTGTAAAGGAGGCCTTGGCCATGTGTGTCCTGGAGCGCCGAGGATGAGCAGTGCCCGATCGGCCTCATCGAACACATCGACGATCGGTGTCCCCGGCGGTAGCACCCGTTCAGCACGGTCGGGACGCTGCACCCGGAGGTCTAGGGGAGGCTCGACAGCTATTGGTCGCTCGGCCAGGTCGAGTTCAATCAGCACCTCATGGACCAGCGAGCGCTGGAGCACACCAGTAATCCAGATGGTCCGGACCTTCTCCAGCATGGCCTGCCGATTACGCGGATGCGGCGGCGGACTGGGCGTGGAAAGGCGTGGCTCCCCTTGGACCGCGGCGATGACCCGCTGGAGCTCAGCACCCCAGGCCTCCCGCCGGGTGAAGTCGGCATACGTCAGCATGGCAATGCGGCGCGGGGGCTGGCACGGCTGGAGTAGGAGGGGGATGAGCCGGCGTCGGCGGGCAGCAGGGTCCGCCGTTTGAGTCAGCAGTTCTTCGAACGCCGTCCACTCGCTGGCGACCCAGGCAGGCGTGAGTACGAGGAGCGTGTGGCGGCTGTGATCCACAGCACGCTCCATATTCTCCAGACTGGGCACGCCGACGTCGAAATCGCGCCGGTCGAGACAGACACGCAGCCCGGCCGCTTCGAGGCGCGGCCGCAGCCAGTCCCACACCCAGGTGGCGTCGGCGTGGCTGTAGGAAATAAAGACATCGTAGGATGTGTCAGGGGTGGTCATCGGTGGCTTCAAGGCCTCTGCTCTACAGTCGGTTGAAGCGCCGCGGCCGCGCCGGCGGCCAGGGCTGTCACCATACTGGGCCGGGGGTCCATCGGCACATCCTTCGTCAGTCGCAGTGATCTGCAGGACCGCGGCAGCGGCGGGTGAGATGGCCGCCGATTCGCGGCGCTCATGCTGACTCGTCTTCTGCATCCTTGGGGAGTGTGCCTCGCTTGAGATACGCCACTAGCCGGCCCGTCGCGGCCACCATGGTCACCGCCACGAGCGCATACCCAATCAGTCCGAAGGGGTTCAGCGTCGCCTCGTCTGGCTCGGGCACCCCGCTGAGCTCTACCACCTGATCATTCCACATCAGTCCAATGGCCATTATATCCTCTCATCCTGACCTCCGGACGTGCCGCAGGCAATAGCGTCTCTCGATCGTGTGGCTTTCACACCATGCGCCAGGTGGTGCCCAGCCCATCGATCCGCTCAATTTGTGGATGTGTGGATATATGGATGTATCAATGTATCCATCCATCCTAAAGGTCCGGGAGGCCGGGTAGACCTTTCTCCTCGCGAAGCTTCGAGATGCCGAGCAAGGCCAGCCGGTTCAGGCTGATACCCTCTGATCGGGCAAATTGGTGGGACAGCTCCCATTGATCGTGTGTCATCCGGAGCTGATTATGCACATACTTGCCCTTGCCTTTGGTGCGGATAGGTGAAGGCTTCTCCTCCTCCTCTTGCGGACTGTCGGTAAAGGCGGCAAGGCCAGTGTCTTTGGATTTCGGCGGCATTAGAGGCTCCTTAGCTGTTGCTTGAGCCAGCGCCACAGGGCGACGATTTCTTTCGCGGCTTTACCCTGGGCGTCAAATTCGGTGACAGATTGGCCGGAGGCAACGGCCCGCGAGAACGATACGCGCTGCCCGATGTCGATGGGTGCGACCTGAAGGCCATGACGGACAAGGACGTTTCTGGCCTCCGCGACTTCTGGAACGCGGGAGTCGCAGGCGTTCAGGATGAACGCCGCGGGCTTTCCCGCCGCTTTTGCGACATTGACACTCGCGGTGATCGCCCGGAGGTCGAAGGCGGAGGCGCGGCAGGGTATCAGGAGAAAGTCCGCGGAAGCAGCGATGATATCGACGCCAGCGGTGGCGTGGGGAGCCATGTCGATGATGGCAAGTGTTGCGCTTTCTTGTCGGGCGCGGGCGATGGTGTGGGAAAGGGTCGCTGCACTGGCTTTCTCGACGGTTGGAAACCCTTCGATCCCCGCGCGCTTCCGGGCGTTGCCCCAATCGGCCGCGCTGGCCTGCGGGTCGGTGTCGATTAAGACCACCTGCTCCTTGGCTTCGCCCGCGGCGACGGCGACGTGCACGGCCAGCGTCGTCTTCCCGCTCCCACCTTTCTGGCTCAGAAACGCGACGGAGCGCATAGGTTTCCTTTGACGGTGCGTATCCATGGATTGATGGATGTATCAATGGATCAATTGACGGATGAACGGATGTTACTTCGTTTGGTCAGGGTTCGTCAAGCGGATTTGCTGAGCGCCAAATAAACGGTGCGTTCGGCGACATCGTGGAGCGTAGCGATCTGCTGGACCGTGCCACCTTCATTAATACAGACGCTGGTGGTGACATCAGGGGGGTTATCCCCACAGGATGCGCAGCCCATACAACTGACACTGATATCGTGTCTATGCCCGGAGGTGAGCAGCGACAGTGGCCGCGGGACAAGCCGCATTCCTCAAGGGTAACCTCTATGTAGCCCTGCACGCCGCGTTCGGCACCCTCGACCCGGCGGGACGAGCCGGTGAGCAGGCTACTAGGCCGTATGCCCGCTATGAATAGGAATGCCCGAGAAACCAAGGAGTGGGGTCACACCTACGAGAGGCTGGCTCAGGCACGGTCACCGTCAGAATTTTTCTTGCAGATACCGTATCATCGCTGATAGGCTAGAGAGTTATGAGACTTCAGCAGATCACCTTCAACGTGCATAAACGGGAAACAGCCGATGGACACAGCAATGGTAGCCCGGATGATGCGGTCATGCAGCAGGCCCAGCCGTCCCGCTGACGCGAGTGTTCCGTGCGGCCAGACGCGCGGCACCAGTGGATTGACGCCGAGCACCATGGACAAGGAGTCCGCCATGACCACACCCCATGAGGCGCCCAAACCGGGGACGCGGGAGCATTTCCTCCAGGTGTCCGAGCTGCAACGCTGGGGCACCATCCAAGAGTACGTTGACCTCTGCCGTACCCATGGGTATTTCACCCCCGAATTTTACGCGACGGCGATCGCGCACATGGAGCGTATTCATGTGCGGCGCATGCTGCGGCAGGTCACCGACGGCCACGGCTGGCCGACCGTCGCCAACATCGTGCGGGAGGGTCACGACGGCCGACCGGAGCGCGTATTCATGCAGGAGGAGCTCTTCGACCCCGAGGAGTACCGGCAGGTGGTCGCCTACCACTACGGCATGGCGCGGCACCACCTATTCAAGGCGCAGACCTACCGCGACCACGCCAAGGCGCGCTACGGCCTCCAGCTGCCGCTCTTCGACGAGATGGACGGCGGGGACGGTGCGCCCTGATGGCCCGACCCTCGTCAGCCATGATCGTGGTGGCACACGCACGGGCCCCGACGCCCGACACCGGAGCCGACGGCGTTCAGGTCAATCAGTGGTCTCCAGACAGGAAGATACGGTACCGAAAGGAGGTCGCCATGAAACGCACAAACATGGCCACGACGTCCTTTACCTCTGTGCGGAATGAAGCCGACCGACCCGGATCTATCTTGCACCAGTTTGCCCAGCATCACCCGCGTGAACATCTCCTGGCCGTCGGTAGGGCATGATGGAGTGTCCGCGCATCGGCTCCATAGATGCGGACGTGTAATGTTGCAAAATTTTGAGAGAGCGACCCTGTAGCGAATCAGCACATAGCGTATACACAGATTCTACCGATTACGACTGAAGATTGAGTCTGAGCCATGTCATCGCTCTATACATTCGGTCCTGCCATCGCCGCATAGCGCCGAACCACCTCAGCTGCTGGCTTCGGTGTGCCATTATCACGAAAGAGACCCCACTGAACCTGTGTCGATTCGTTGATCAGATTGAAGCCTAAGGCAGCAATCAGCCAATTGTTCGATTGCATGGCTTCAAAGAACTGATCGTAATAGTTTGCTTGGAGCTCTTCAGAGATGCGAGCGGTATTCCAGCCGAACTCGGTCAGAGCCAAGGGGCGAGTGATCGCACCAGCCTGGCTCATTACTTGACGGACATCGATCAGTCGGTCACGGACGGCCCGGCCTGGAGTGCCATAGGCATGTACGGTCACCACGTCAAGCCACTGACGCCCGCGTTCGAGGAGCGTGCGGAACCAAGGCCGCCATGGGCCTTCTGTCGAGAGGTCCGGCCCGCAGATTTGGAACTGTGGATCGATACTGCGCAACGTGTCTGCCGCGGGCTGAAGGAGCTCATTGAGGTACTGTTCAAGGCTGCCGGCATACATGCCTTGGATATTCGGCTCATTCCAGATCCCAATGTATTGGACCTTTCCCTTGAAGTGCTCACCAAACGCCGTCACGAGGCGTATCCATTCGGCCTCGGGCGGAGGCGTATTCCGCGGGCCCATCCATGGCGGGGCATAGGCAAGGGTCACATACACGTTGAGACCAAGCCCCTTCGAGGTCGAGAGCATCGCCTCCAACCATCCAAACGACTGCTGATCTGGGCTTGGGAAGAGATCACCCAGATTTCCATCGGCTCGCACGCCCCATATGCCGAGCGACGCTGCCAATCTGAGCACATCTGCATTGGCTTGATGAGCATTCACCCCAATGATCATCTGTTTGCCTCTCCTCCTCATGGTAGCTGCTCAAGAACAGAAGTGGCTTGGCGCGAGAGCATCGCGTTTTCGTGCCCACACTCGGCTCTGGGCCGCTTTTGGTGAACCAGGGTGGTTTGGCGGTCTTGCACCATGTTCCGGCCTCGAGGAGGGGAGGGAAAACCCCGTCGTTCCTGAGGAGAGGTCTTCCCATTTCCCTCGTTGTGGTTCCCACACGCTCCATTTCACCAAGTATGACAAGCGCCTTAACACGTCCACATCCGTGGAGCTAATCCGCAGATACACCAGGGCATAACACCGACTCATCCCACAGGCACCACCTCAAACAACCACAATTGCTGAGCTAGGGAGAGACGACGCGCCCGCCGCCTCGAAGACCTCGCGCGATAGACGACTATGCACTCTTGGGGCGTCAACGGCAGGAGCGTGCCCTGCGGCGAGGCAAAGCGCGTCGGGTAGAACATCCCCTGGCGGATGTCTGTCACTTTGCGAGCCCGCCAATCGTAGTGGCAGCGGTACTCGGCGAGCACCACGTGCTCAAAGACGGCCCGTAGCTGCTCGCCGGACACCCAGAGCAGCACCTGCGTGTGGGGTAAGCCCTCCTCGATTGCGAAGTGGTAGCTGTGCAAGGTCACGCAACCGTACTGATTGGTTCTCCGAGGGAAGAGGTGATGGTCAAACTTCCGGCTGAGTTCCTCCTCGGTATAAACTCTCCCTTGGGCAGCTCCCAACACCTCGAGTGGGATGGGTGGGCAGAACTGTGCCTTGAGCAGCCCCTGATGGGCGGTGGTGTTGTAGGTACGGATGAAGGCCTGATGCCGCTGCTCCAGCTCCAACGGTGTGGTCGTCAGGGAAAACTGATAGTCGTACAAGCGCCGCTGGATGTTGAAGTGGGTCTCCATGAGGTTCTGATAGCTCTCGCCCTGGGTGCTGACGATGGTCTCGTGGCGGAGCTGCAGCCGGGTACAGACCGCTTCAAAGTCGTTGGAGGTGTAGGCCCCGCCGCTATCCGAGATGAGGGCCTCCGGGATCCCATAGCGGAGACAGGCCGTATAGAGTACTATCAGCGCCACCCAGGTGGCCTCGGTCGGGGCGATCGCCCCGGCGAGCATGGTCCGCGAGTAGCCCTCGAGGATGATCAGGCTCCACCACTTGACGCCGTCAACCCGGACATCCAACTGGCGCCCGTCGATGAACCAGTACTGATGCCGATGCGACGCTTTATAGGGGTGAAGCCCTGGAATCCGCTTCCCCCCCTGTTTTGGCACGTGCGGGATGTCGTCGTAGACCAGCTTGTTGAGCGCCATGATGCGGCCGACGGTGCGCTCCGAGATGTCTGAGCGCGCCAGCAGGCTCCAGAGGCGGAACCGGCCGGCATCGGGGTGCGCCTTCTGCAGGTGATACACCTGGACCATCAGCGGCAGCCACACCTTGCGCGCCGGCGCGTGGGGCGCCGAACTCTTGTCCACCAGCCCGGCGAAGTGTTCCGTTTCGAAGCGCTGGATCCAGGCATCAACGGTGGGCCGCGAGACGTGCAAAAAGCGGCTGATGCTCACCTTCTCCCAGCCCTGATAGTAGAGCTGGATGACGTGGAGCCTGGCGCGGTAGCGGTCGGGCTGGGCGTGGTAGTCCCACAACCCCAGGTGCCCCTGACAGGACACAGGACTCTGCTGCCAGAGCTTCTTGACCGTCTTGTCATCAATGCGGCAGCCCACCTTGACCAAGAGGATACGGGCCAGTTCGCGATAGTGGAACCCGTCATACAGGGCTTTGAGCCGGTCGATCTCCTGCCGGACGGCGTCCGGAATCCGGGTGGCCCTCCCCCGGACCATGACTTCCACATTCCCGGGGAGCAGCCCCAGCATCCCCCGCTGCCGGAAGCGACGGTGGAGCGTGCGCACGGTGTCCGGGTGGGTATTGGTCTCCTGCGCACGCTGAGTGGCCGTGCGATCTTCAAAGAGGAGCAGCGGGCGGATCACCTCATAGCGCTCCTGGGTTGGATCGGTGAAGGCCAGCTGCAGTTGTGCGAACACCGCCGTCGGTTCCACGGTCACCCCTCTCACCTGCCATACTTGAGGGGCATATGTAGCATACCGAACGGAAGCTGTCACCCAGGCACAGCGCACATCGTGCGCGGCAAGGACATGACGTCTCTGGTCAGGTCGGCTTCATTCCGCACAGGTGTAAAGGACGTCGTGGCCATGTTTGCAGGAGATCCCTATGATTACCAATCCTGAAGTCCTGCAAAGTCTTCGCGACTCATGGGCAACCGTGCGTATCCTCGAGGCTAGGATTCAGACCACGCTGCATGCGGGCCTGTTCGCTCTGGTGCCCCAGATGACTAATTTTCAGGAGGTTCCCGACAGCTTGCTCCTACTCTTTGCGGTCTCTGTGCTGGAGAACACCCTGAAGAAGCTGCGCGATCAAGGAGTCTTTCCTAGCAAAGGACAGGAACTCGGGCGCCTCATGCAAGAGAGTACGGGTAAACTGTGCTGGCAGAACTACGGAAAAATCCAGGAGATCAAAAATCGACGAAACCGCATCGCCCACGAGCGGGTATTTCTTCGCAGTGGTCAGTGCGCTGAGTACCTGGACGCCATTGAGAACGAATTACTGGCATGGCGCGTGTTGGAACATCCGATGAAGGGCACGTACGGGATCTCGTTTCAGTCGACCTCTGGGTAAGGAGCCGCCCACCCCATGACCCCCGACGAGGCCGAGGACCGGGAGGAGGCCGTGCGGCGCGCCCGCTTCGTGGACGACTTATAGGCTATCATCACCATTTGATTACAAGGCAGTTGTGGCTAACCGTAAATTTACCTGCCGTTAGGCCTGGAACCCCAACTATGTTCACTCGGAGGAGGGAGTCGCCATGCATCGAAGCATCTTCGTGAGTATCGCACTCAGCAGCATCCTGCTTGGGGTCGTGGGCATCGCCGTCGCGCTCGCCGGAGCCTCGACCGAGTGTCTGCTCACCATCCCAGAACCGCAGCGCTTATGGTTTTGTCGGGGCATACGGGTCGGACCCCCTGACGCGTTTGTGTGCCAGGGCACGGTGGAGCCCGGCGAGCAGGGCATCATCGAGGTGGGCGCGGGCCGGATAGAATTCACGGATGTCCCGATGGCGGATCTCCACACGGGCACGGTCCCGATCCTCACGTGCAGCGGGTTTTTCGCCGGCTCTGGAGAGCCCGGCGCGGGAGAGCTTTGCCAATTTACGTGCACACCCTAACGCCTCGGGTGGGGGAGGGCGACGCCATGGCGCAGCCATGGGAGGCTGACTTCATTCACTTGTGGCAGGCAGGCGCCAGCTACCGCGAGCTCGCCCAGGCGCTGGGCTGCCCGCTGGGCACGGTGGCGAGTCGCTCGGCCGCGCTGGTGGCCCAGGGCAAAATTCAGTCCCGCCCCCGCGGTGGCCGACGGGCCAAGACCCCGCCGGAAGACCTTCCCGCACCCGCGCAGGCACCCGCGACCCCACCCGCGGACTCGGCGCTGCCCACCCGCGAGACACCCGCGATCACCATGGTCGCGGTCCCCGAACTACGGGAATTGATCCATCGCTTCAGCGGGTTAGAGGCGCGGGTGGCTGCCCTGGAGGACGGCACCCGCGAGGCCACCCGCCCCCAACCCGCACCCGCGACCCACCCGCGGGCCGACATCAAGCAGTGGACCGTGCGGTTGTCACAGTCGCTCATCGAGGCCGTTAAGGCGCAGGCCACGACCGAGGGCAAGGAGCCGAGTCACCTAGTCGAGGAGGTGTTATGGCAAGCGCTGACCGACCGGCGATCCTCGACGCCTTAGTGGTCCCATGGCGTTCCATAAGTTCTTCGAGCGCCGGCAGTACCTATCTTCGGAGGGATAACGAGGAGGGCAACATACAATGGCAACGCCGAAGAAATCCAGGTCCGCAACACATCCCCAGGGGCAGACGAGGCGGCGGCTGTGGCGTCCTGTCGTGATTACCGCGCTAGCGACGATTGGCGCCGCCCTCATTGCGGGGTTTTTCACCATTGGCAAGACCTTCATCGAGCGCACCGACCCCAAGCCGAGCGTCGCAGAACCGACCAGGATTGAACAACAGACGCATGGTGACGGGAGCCCTGCCGTCGGCCACACTGGGGGCAATGTCACGATCCAGCAACACGTAGGGGGAGACAAGCCATGAGCGTCCTGGGGCTCTGGTTCCTCGTGCTGGGGGTTGCAGCGGCGCCGGCGGCCGACACTCTCCAACAGACGCAGGGGTCGTGCAGTCCCGCCGTCGCCCACACCGGGGGCAACGTCACCGTCAACATGAACTGCCCAGGGGTAGACCCGAAGGCCCTGGAGATGCTCAACAGAGACATGAGATTCACAAAAGAGGAGTTACGCTCCATACGGGAATTGCTCCAGCAAGCCAGGGCAACCCCGGACACGCAAGTCGGGCAACAAGCCGAGGCCCTCGTGCGCGAAGGGAAGCTCCGGGAGGCCAACACGCTCCTCGGAAGGGAGCTGGACCTCACTAAGGGGCAGCTACACCGCACGATTAAACAGTTAGAGCAGAAAACACGCAAGGCCGATGA
>JBKPCR010000304.1:0-14859 GCA_046727435.1 bacterium
TTCGGTCTCAGCCATATCTAACCAACTGCCATGCTTCGGGGTGTAATGTATCTCCAGACGCTCCAGTAACCGCCGCGCCTCAGTTGGGGCAAAGGCCTCATACAAGGACGCGGGCTTATGGGTATTGAGATTGTCCATGACCAGCACAATTTTCTCGGCGTGCGGATACTGCTCATCGACCAACTCCCGTATCACATGAGCGAAGTCTATGGCCGTCCGTCGCTCGGTCACCTTGACCCGCCGTTGCCCCGCCAACGGCTCGAATAGCATGAACAGATTGGCTGTGCCCTTCCGTTCATCTTCATAATCGACGCGCACGGGCTGCCCCGGGGCTGCTGGGATGGGCTCCCGGGTTTCTGCCACTAGTTGTTTACTGGTCTCGTCCGGGCACACCTGCGGGCGTCGGGGATCGTAGGGACGTGTGTAGACCTCCAGCACCTCCTCCATGGCACAGACAAACTCGGCGTTGGCCTGCGGGGGGATCACCCACTGCTGCTGCTGCCACAGTTTGAGTGCGTTTTTTTGAGTGTGGTGCGGACGCACTCCGCACTGATGGTGTCGACGCTGTCCAGTTCCACCAGCTTGTTGGCCAATAACGTGAGGGTCCACCGTACACGGCCTTCCGGGGGAGCGCTACAGGCCACAGCGATCAGCTGCGCCTCCTGGACCCCGTCCAGTTTGCGATACTGCCGGCCTGTTGGGCGCTTGCGGGACAATGCCGTCTCCATACCCGCTTCGACCCAGGCCTGGCGCACCCGATGGACGGTGGCAGCGCTGGTGTCCAAGGCCTCAGCAATCTCCGCGTCAGTCCAGCGGCGACCGCCGGCATCGACATCGGCTTTCAGCAGGATTCGCGCATGGAGCAGCTTCACCGCCGCGGCCCGTCTAGTGTTCACCAGGGCCAATAGCTGTTCACGTTCTTCGGGGTCGAGCCGGACAACATATTTGTGCATTAGTATTCTCCTCTGTGGGGTCCTCACCACAAGGAGAACCGACGACCTGAACACTTGTCAAGTGAGTTCGGTTGAGGTACTAGCACATGCCCGGTAGGACGCCAAAAGACCACCCCAGTAAGCGGGTCATTTTGTACTGAAAGGCGCGATGGGGTTGGCCCTCCGAAAGATTGAGGGCTGGAACAGGCGTGCCGCGGTCCAGCGGGTGCGTGTTTGGGGTAGTAGACCGACTGCTCGTGTGGGCCGTTCTGAGCTATCATACGCGTAGGCGATGCCAAATTTCAAGGCGTTAGGGGGGGTCGATGGCCCACAGTTGGGACTGTTTTGAGCCATGAAGGAGATCAGGCGGGGCTCAATCCCCATGTCGCCGCAGGGTCTAGCCGCGCACTTCCTCCACGGATGTGGACGGTTTATTGTGCAAAATGATCAGAGGGATTAATCCACACAGCGGACCATTCAAGGTCACGTTGACCTAAAAGGTTGCCTTTGGTGGACGTGGTGCCTGCCATGTGGTGGAAAGGGGGCTCGCGGGGACTGCCGCTGAATAGGCACGCTTGCAGGGGGAGGTCAAGCCGTGTATAGGATCAGGGCTGTCGAAGGAAAGAATCGCTCTCGCTATTAGGAGGGACGCCGGCGCGAGGATCGGCGGAGGGCACACGAGGCCGCGCGACCGCTTGCCTGCGCCTGGTGAGCGCCGATGAAAGGGGGAGAGGATGACACCTGCGCAAGAGAGCTGCACGGCCGGATCAGCACCGGGGGACCTCACACGGCCCCACCAACCCCGCCATCCCGCAGCACATCCAACGTGGCGCCCTTCCGAACAATGGGTATGGCAGCGTCTCTGCGAAGGCGCGATCGCTGATTTCAACGCGCGTGATGAGAAGGTGCTGGACCCATCAAATCCCACAGCATGGGATGACACGCGCACGGTGAGCACCATCTTTCTGGAGACCGTGCTCCTGCAGGAGCCCTATCATAGTGCACTACCCCGCCAAGGCGTGCGCATCGTGGGGGCACGGTTCGAGGAGGTGTTCGCACTAGAGCATGCCCGTCTTGGGCATATGCTGTGGCTGGACTGCACTCGGTTTGAGCAGGAGGTGCAGCTTTCGGGGTTAAACAGCACAAATACTCTGTCGCTCGAAGGGTCCTATTTCGCGCGGACGCTCAAGCTGTCCGGCGCCCAGATTGAGGGGCGGCTCGTACTCCGCGGTGCCCGCTGCACCGGTCTACTCGACATGGAGGGGCTCAAGGTGGAGGCGAGCCTGTTCATGGATACGGTAGGCAGCCAGACGGCGCAGTTTGCTAAGGTGGTCCTCCGCAGCGCCCAGATTGGAGGGGAGCTTGTACTCCGCGGTGCCCGCTGCACCGGTCCACTCGACATGAACGGGCTCAAGGTGGAGGCGAGCCTGCTCATGGATACGGTAGACAGCCAGACGGCGCAGTTTGCTGAGGTGGTCCTCCGCAGCGCCCGGATCGGGCGACAGCTCGTACTCGATGGTACCCGCTGCACCGGTCTACTCGACATGGAGGGGCTGAAGGTGGAGACTGACCTGTTCATGCGTACACAAGGCAGCCAGACGGCGCAGTTTGCTGAGGTGGTCCTCCGCGGCGCCCAGATTGGGGGGCAACTCAGTCTGCGCGGTGCCTGCTGCATCGGCCTGCTCGACATGGAGGGGCTGAAAGTGGAGAGGGACCTGTTCATACATACACAAAGCAACCAGATGGCGCAGTTTGCCGAAGTCAACCTGCCCTGGGCCAGGGTCGGGGGACAGTTTGTACTCCGGGGTGCCCGCTGCACCGGCCCGTTCAACCTAACCGGGGCCTCCATCCAAGGTGAGTTCCACCTGGGTGAGTCGGACGAAGTCATGCCACGGTGGAAAGAGGATGCACGGCTCATCCTGCGGAACGCCACGGTCGGCGCAATCCAGTGCCCGCCGGGGCTCGATGCTTGGCCCGCCCTTGAACTAGGCGGGTTCACCTACAAGCAGTTGGGTGGCTTCTCACCTGGGGACCACACAACGGAGATGGCCACCCGCCCACCCGCTTGGTTTGTCCAATGGCTCGAGAAAGACCGGACCTTTTCCCCGCAACCCTATCACCAGCTGGCGAACGTGCTGCGGAGCATGGGACACATAGAAACCGCCGACGCGGTACTCTACACAGGCAAGGAGCGGGAGCGCCGCGCCGCGGGATGGTGGAAGTGGGGGGGCATGAGCCTGTTGAAATGGACCATCGGCTACGGCTACGGCTACCGATACTTTTATGCCTTGTGGTGGGTAGTGGGGATCACGCTCATCGGCGCCCTTATCTTGGGAACCACGCTCCAGGGCCCAGATTTCACGCTCATCAGGCGGTTGGCCTATAGCTTCGATTTGTTGTTGCCCATCGTGGAACTGGATAAGCGTCATTCGCTTGAGGGCATAGACGGCTGGCCACGGTACTACTTCTATGTCCATGACTTACTCGGGTATGTGTTGGGCTCGTTCATTGTCGCCGGTCTCGCGGGACTCACGAAGAAGTAACCCCGCAAGGTAACACGTGCGTCTTTGGTTACATTCTTGAGATTTTGCCGATTAACTTGTTCAAATCCATGGAGTAGAGGCGCGGATATACCACAGCAGCGTGTCGTAATTTGGGAAGAACGCGACATGTATTCGCAATCCATGGAATATGCAGGGGTGGGAAATGCAGTACTTAGGCGCGGGGCCAATCGCAGAATTCGTTTTTTAGGCCGCAAGGCGACACAGCAGGATTCTGGGCACGTAGATACGCGGCATACATCCAAAGAGTTCATGGCCACGCTGGAGGGCGATCAGCATGCGGTGGCCCGCAGATTGGTACGCTCTCCAGCTCTTGCTGTCTTTTCCTGCCCTCATGCACGGCGAACGTGGCCTCTTACACCTATCGACCGTAGTCTCCACGTTCGATCTTGCCTGCGGGTCCCATCACCATAGCGGTCAACCCCACCACGTGGTGAATGGTTGTCCACGAGACCGCAACCCTTCCGGCTCTTCGAAACCGCACGGGAAAGAGGCGGGTCCCTTGCCTTAGCACCCACTAAAGGCTCATCACTGACTTGGCGCGCTTCAGGAGGCGTCGGCGGTCTTCGAGCCCGTTGAGCCCCCCGTTGATGCGCTTGGTGATGCCGGTTAGATCATCGGCATCGGCGAGCGTGTTGAGGTCGCGCTTGGCCCAGAACCAGCCTGCGACATCGACGCACAGATCGGGATCAGTGGCGAGCAACTCGGGATTGGCGAGGAGTTCTGCTTCCCGGCTGATGGCGCGTCCGTATTCGCGGTAGTTGGCGCGCCCGGTCAGCTGGATGAGCCCGCGCCCCTTGAAGCGGCGGCCATCGCCGGGCTGCGTATTACCCAGGTCATGGCGGCCTTCGTACGCCTCGCCGCTGGCGATTTCGGCCCGGAAGCGCAACTCGCCCGATTCATGGCCGATCTGGGCGAGGAAGTGGGCTTGGCGCAGGGGCGTGTCGATCTGGCGGTTGGCCATGACGCTCGTAATGCGCTTCGAGAGGTCGGCCACATCCTGGTCGGCCGCCCGCAGGTAGATGAGGGCCAGCAGGGCGGCGTCGAGGTCGGGGGGCAACGATTCACACAAGCTCGTCACCACCGACCCTCCTGGGTCGACCCGGCCGTCCGGCGCCGGCTCGCCCAAGACGCTGCGCTGAAACGCCATGATGGCCTTGAGTGTCTTCGGGCCGAACACGCCATCGGTCTTGAGCGCGTCGTCGTCGATCTCCATCCGCCCGGCCGCCGCACACAGGTTGAGCAGGCGCTGCACGGTTTCGACATCGTCGCGCTGGTTCGGACATTGCGGACCGACCGCGGCCAGGATGATGCCGGCACCGCCCCTGGAAGCAGAGGCGGGCGCGGCTCGTTGGGCATTGACAGCCGCGCGCAGCACCGGTGATGGCGTCGGAGCAGGAATCGACGCACTGTCGCGCCGCTCGAAGTGGGGTGCATCCTTGAAGGACGGCCAGTGGCCGCCCCATCGGTTGGCCGGGTCGAGGTGTTCCCAGTATTCCCCGAGGGCGCGCAGCTCTTCAATTTCGTAGGTGAGCTTCAGCGCGCCGTCGGGCGCTTCCCGGAAAAAGTTGAGGTCGATGGCCAGCCGCTTGAGATGCAGGCTCTTCATGGTCTTGCTGCGGCCGTGCTTCACGTGCAGGGCTTGCTGTTCCGGCGTGCGGTAGAGCTCGCCACCGGAGACGAGGAACCCGAGTTCGGACGCCTTCTGGATCAGCTCCGACACGTGCAGCAGGAACACCGCTTGTTCGCGTACGAGGCTCATCACCGGCCCTCCCCTGGGGCACTCCCTTGCTGTGCGCGTATCGCTTCGTTGAGGGTACTGAGTTTCTCTTCCTTGCTCTTGCTCCCCACGCTCGATCCAAAAAAGAACTGGATGATCGCCGACAGCGACACGCCAAGCAGGAAGCCGAGGACAGTGTCAATGACGCGTAAGGCTTGGTGACTGCCACCATTGGAGTAATCATAGACAAACGCGGCCCAGAAAATGAAGATGAAGGTCAGCAGGGAAAGGCCAGTGGCGTAGTAGTAGATGAAGCGCCTGGCAAAGCGGTCGTCGCTGGCCAGCGTCGCCTGCTGCAGAGCGCGTGCGCTGGCACGGTCGGCCTGGTGCAGCCGCTCGACCTCGAGCGCATGGGCGTCGGCCTGCTGCCGGTAGTCGAGGAGCTTCGCCTGGTAGTGGAACTCGAATTCCTTCAGTTGTGCCCATTGTGCCTTGGTGAGTTTGTCCTCCGCGGCATCGTTGATGTCGATGCCAGTTGTTTCCTCGATCAAGCCGGCGATTTCCTCGGTCCCCTTGTCCAATGCGCCGCGAAACACGCCGCTGAGCAGATCGAGCCCGTGCTTGGCGAGTGCCGGGGCGATGGCCGCGAGTGCCGCCGCAATGAGTGGTACTGGCATATGCAGTCCCCCTTCTATGAAGTGACCGTGGATGTTGCGAACCTCGCATATACACCCTTTACGGCTGCGTAGACGCCCACATTCCTTCTTCGCGTAAAATGTCGGACGGGGAGGGCGACAGACCCTCTATGCACGAAAAATTGCCACAGAGCCCGCTTTATATTCTCGGGTCACAACCGTTATGCATCGTCCAAGGAGCGACATCATGGTCGAGCTCCTTGAATGAAGGCCTGGCACTCTTCATGAAACCTGGTCAACACATCGTAGTCGATGTGTTGCTTCTTGGAGATCTGCTCAAGACACTCAGGCGTCAGGAGAGCCACATCCCAAACCGTCCTGACCCCTTCCTGGTTCAGCTTCGCCCAGGTCTCCTGCCCGAGGCACGCTTGCAGATGCTCGAGGCTTAACCTCCGGTGCAGGGCAACCAAAAACCCCTCTCCGAGGTCCGTTTGCCGACCTAGCACCCTGAGGTCTCCCTCCGGAAGGGCCTGCAGTTGGGCGAGGTACTTGAGGGTGGCTTTCCTCAACTTGAGGTCTTCCTCTCTGTCCAAATTGAACCTTCTGGCGATCTCGGAGGGTTCGTAACGGTTGTCGGACCGCCACTGGCCAAGGACCTCATTCCCTCTTTCGGTGAGACCCTGCAGAAATAACACCACCAAAAACCCGCTGAAGAACGCCAGGGCGGCCTGTGCCTGGAGGTTCGTCAGTTGAATGAAGGTAAAGGTCCCTCCAAAGAAGATCACGATGACAATGGCCACATAAGGCGCCAGCACTAGCCGCATCGCGAACTCCCTGAACGCGTTCACCTCTTGGCGGCCGCGCTGAAAGAGGTCGATCACGAACACGAGGGCCCCCAGGAAGCCGCACGCCGGAACGAAAAGGGAGAACGACAGGCCCGTATCAAAAAAGGTCAGGCTCTCGATCTTCTCCTGTCGCATCCACAGCCATAAGACGAAGAACATCACGCCCCAGCTGGCGACGCTGGCGATGGCCAGCCAGGCATTGGGGTCGAGATGCTCCTCCGCGGCGAGCTTCAGCTCGCTACTTCGTCCGAGGGACCTTTCGGCCCTTTTGCCCAACATCAGATCGACGGCAGCCCACGATGCGAGGACGACGATCCCCGGGATGAGGAGCAGCAGGCCGACGGGAGTTGAGGCGGGCAGCAACACCATTGAGAGGTTCGCCCTCTCCGAGATCTTCAGATCTGTTGTCCTCTCTTGATACCCGTCGGCGACGTACCTGATTTGTCCCGCGCCAGCCTTGAGGTTTTCGACAAGGACCTCACCATTGTCCTTCGCCCAGGCCCTGACGGTGAGGCCGAGGGCATCGGTCACCTCCACCAGGGCATGGGGGATCGGCTTGCCTCTGGAATTGGTGATCACCCCCTTCAGAGTCGGGACGATCTTTAGGTCTCGGATGATAATAATGTCGCTCCCTGCATCGGCAGGCACTTGATCCTCGGACTTCACGTACATGTCTCTATCATGGGTCCAGCAGGTCAGGACTTTCAGCTCGCGAGGAATACCGATAAGGGTAAATCTCCCCTGCTCCTCTGAGATCGCATGCCGAAGCCCAGACTCCTTGTCCCACCAGCACAGGATGGGCAGGCCGACGATCGGACGGCCCACTTCATCCTGGACGATGCCGTGGACCGCGAAGGCGCCGCTTTCCTCCTCTATGATGACCTCCGGCGGTGCCCCCATCGCCAACAGCGACGTAAAGACCATTAGGAGGTACGTGAAGAGACTGAAGCTGCTGAGGAAAAGCGCTCTCGTCGCCATGGCCCACCTCCTGTCGTCAACCCTGCTCCGCCTACCGGGATGGACATTCGGGTCTGCAGGTCTCTAACAGTCCCCGAACTCGGGGAGGGGCTCGCCGGTGACGTTCGTCACATCATGGCTCGTCGCTCACGGTCATCAGTCGAATGAAACGCAGCATCATCGGCGTGATGGATGTCTTCACCTGTCCTTAGCTGAGAGACTCGCACGCGCTGAACCGCAGCTCGAAGTTGTACGGAGGCATGGTACCCTTCCTTCCCCTTCCACCAACATACCCGGGTGGCGCGGTTGCTCCTGGTTCCTGTATAGCCCGCTCCACTTTTGTGTGATCTCAAGCACTTTCATGAGTCCAGCCTGGCTCTGCCGCATCCGGGTGACCTCGGAGCGAAAATGGACGAGCCAGGCTCACAGGTACAAAAACGAGCTAGTTCTGATGACCACGCCTCACGGATGAAATCTGATCGTTGTCACCATTCCAGTCGTTAAAATGCGGATAGGTGCCATCCCCTTCTGGACCACCTTGTTGCTGTACATGCCAGCGAGTACCCCCGAACTCGGTGTGGCGGTACAGCGTCCATTGCCCGTTGATAACAATTAACGATGAAATACGATCATTAAACCCTTTGCGTCTGAGGTCTTGACTATCTTCCTCCTTGAGAACAAGAGTGTTGCCTCGAAAGTTGGGATGTTCAAACAGAATGACTTTTGCCATGATCAAGCCTCCTTATTCAAAAGCCACCTAGGCATCATGATTTCTGGGTCGTGCGGTTGTTCCTGTCCTCGTCCTCGCGCAGCCTTCTGAGATGACCCTGGGCGCAGGAACCGTTGAGCACTCGGCGGCCTCGTATCCACGCTTGCCGACCCGAGCGGTGCTTCACCAGCGCGCTGCGGCCGCCGAGCCGTGGTCGTCAGCGCCTTACCGGCGTTGCTCCTTGAGCTTAAGGGCCATGGCAATATTGGCGACGAGAACCTGCGCTTCTTCGTCTACACCGCCACCAAAGTGTTTGCCGAGTGCATTGTTCAGCTCTTCCAGCGAGGCGGTGTTCACTCCGTAATAGGCTCCCGCAACCTTCATGACCGTATTGACAGCCTCGCTCCACCCCCTGTCTTCATACTTGACCTCGACATCCTTGACCTGCCCACGGTCGATCGTGAACGCATAGGTGACGACGTCATCGCGCACGAATCGCAGGTAATGCGTAAACCGGCCTTTGGCCGTGAGCGTGCTGCCTTGTCTTGTCACCTCGAGCGTTTTCGGGGGCTCGAAGTTCCAGCGGTGCTTCACGACCCGGTGCTCCTTCATTTTCTTGCCATCGAGTATCCCCGCGACGGTCTCCTGGAGTCGTTGCTTTTCCTCTCTCGTGAATTCGGCCATGTGTGGTCTCCTTCAGGCTGTACTTCGATCACCGTGATCCATTGTCCCATCAGCCACTCGGAAAAGATGCTTCGCGTCGTGCTTCGGCGGAAGCCTTTAGTCTCGCGGCATGCGGCACCTCCTTTCATATCGGGCATCATTCCGGCACGAGAGCCGCGTGCACCATGTCGAGCTAGATGTGTGTGCACACGCTCGGCGTGGAGGGCTCCGCGGTGCGCCCGTCGGGACCGGAGCCCTGCGGGGAGGGATCGGCGGGCTCTGGCACGCGCCCGTGCGCGGGGAGCACCTCCGCGGGGAGCAGCCGGTTGGGGCCGTGGCGATCCGCATGGCGCGCATAGACCTCGCCCAGTTCGGTGAGCCAGTGGTAGCAAGACTCCATCGTCGTCTTCTCCTCTAGTGCCACAACGGTGACACGGCCATCACGGGACCGCGGCGGTGCCTGGTGGTTCAGGCGCCCGTGTGTCCCGTCGTCCGCTACTCCCCTCATCCCCGACCCGCGGTCCTTCCCTCGCTCAACCGATCGCAAAAATTTTTTTGGATGCCACTTTTCTCTGGAAACATTAGTAGTTATGATGGGACTGATTTTTTTGTGAGGCGCAAGCCTGTCCCAAACGCGCGACTTGGGGATATATCTGATGTGAGTGATCGTCGGAGCCGGAGCAGGCGGGTCCCACCCAGGCCACGGGAGAGGCCGATGGCGATCGATTGGCAGCGATTAGCGGACGACGACTACTACGCCGACGTGTGCACTAGGGTGTATGAGACCTGCCAGCGGGGCATTCTGCGGTACTGCGTCACTCGACTCGGCGACGCCCTTGGGGCAGAGGTGATGCAGGAGGTGTTCGTCACCATGGTGACGGCCTTGCGCACCTATCGACCAGGACCGCCGGTCGAGAGCTGGCTCTTTGGCATGGCCAAGCAGAAATGTCAACAAACACTCCGCAATCGCACGCGCCGGCAGGACATCGCCAATGCCTTTGGGAAGGACATCGCGCAGCAGCTCCATGCCGAGCCCTCCAGCCCGCCCAGTGCGGGGCTGGAGGCGCGGGAGCAGGCGACCCGCTTGGACACGAGCCTCACTCAGCTGCCCGAACTCGAGCGGATTGCGCTGCACTGGCGCTTCCATCGCGGGCTGTCAGTGGCCGAGAGTGCGGAGGCCCTCGGCATGTCCGAGGCGGCCGTGCGCAAACGCCTCCAGCGCGCCCTGCGGCGCCTGAAGGAGATGATGGACGATGGCCCCATGGGATGAACTCGAGCACTACGAGGCGACCGAGGCCCAGGACCTCACCCGGCTCCTGCGCGCCTTGCGGCCACCCGCGCGCGAGGTGCAGGTCCCCCCGCCGGTGGATCTCACCATCCGGGCGGCGATCTGGCAGGCGCAAGTGCGGCGGCAGCTGAGCACGCTGCTGGCCATAGCCCACCAGGAACTCATTCGGGTGATCCGACAGGCCCTGACGGACAACCCCCTGCTGGAAGAGGTGGCGCCCGCGGAGGACGAGCACGCGCTGGCCGGCGAGGCGCACGCCCCGCGTCTCACGGCATCCATCAATGACCTGACGGACGGTGTGGAGCGGTATGACAGTGTCTGGCAGGCCTGCATCCCTGACGGCTGGGATGCCACGGACCTCCCCTCACAGGCGTCCGAGGCGCCAGGTGCGTCCGAACGTCCCAGCGGCCCCCCCGAAACTATTGTGCCGGATGTCATCGTCACGAGGGTAGGGGAGGCGTATCAAGTCGTCCTCAACGAAAAGGACATCCCGCGGCTGCGCCTCAGTGCTACCTGCCGGCGTCTGGTACGCGAGGGCCCATTGGGCGAGCCCGAGGCGACGCATGACCTGGACGACAAACTCCGCGCCGCCGTCTGGCTCATCCGCAGCCTCGAGTACCGACGCCGGACGCTGTTCGCCGTCGCCCAGAGCCTGGTGACACGGCAGCGGGCGTTCCTGGATCACGGCCCCGCCCACCTGCAGCCGCTGGCGCTGGCGGAGGTGGCCGCGGCCCTCGGCCTGCACGCGTCGACGGTGCGCCGCGTGGTCATCAGCAAATATCTGGCGACGGCGCACGGGATCGTCGCGCTGACGTCATGCTTCCAGAGCGGCCTCGAGTCCTCCGGCGGCGAGACCATGTCGTCGCTGACCGTGAAGGACCGCATCAAGACATTGGTGGCGGCGGAGGATCCGGGAACACCCCTCACCGATCAGCAACTCGTCGAGATGCTGGCCACGGAGAATGTCAAGATCGCCCGCCGGACGGTGACGCAGTATCGGCGCGAGCTGCAGCTGCCCCCGGCCCATCGCCGCCAGCCACACGGCTCCACGGCGGGGGCGTCACGACTCTCCCCCGACGAAGAACAGCGGGTGCGCCAGGCCCTTGAAGCGCACGCCCGTCGTCAGCAGGCGGAGCCCCCCCAGCAGCGCAACCGCGAGGAGACCTCCGGGATCCCGCCGGAGGTCCAGGAGGTCCAGCAGCACCGCGACCACGAGGCCATGGCCTGGCTCCACCTCCAAGGCCTCGAATGGTGGAGACTGGCGGCGGATCCCGAGGTGCGCGCGGCCCACCGCGATCTGCAGACGGCCCTTGCCCACCCGCAGCTACGCCCGGCGGTGCTCCTGGCGCTGCGGGCCTTCGCGCAGACGGCACAGGCCGGTGCGACTACCCCCCCGCCGGAGGACGCCGTCGAGCCGGTGCCGCGCCTCCAGGAGCGGACCAATGTCGAGGCGCTCGCCTCCAGCCACGATCGCGACCATCTGCTGACGCGCGCCATCGAGCGCGTGATGATGCTACTCGACATCGAGAACGCCTCTATCATCCTGCTTGATGAAGCGCGCGATGAACTGTACTTTGCCCAAGTCGCCGACGAAAACCGCGGCGGCCACGAGCGGCGGCTGACCGGGGTCCGCTTTCCCGCCACGCACGGCGTCGCCGGATGGGTGGTTCGCGAAGGCCACCCGCTGATCGTGCCGGATGTCGACCATGACCCGCGTGTCTTTCGCGGGTTCGGTGTCCATGCCGGAACGAAGACGCGTTCCATTCTCTGCGTGCCGTTGCGCACCACGGGGCGGATCATCGGCGTCCTGCAAGGCATCAACAAGCGCCAGGGGCCCTTCACGGCGGACGATGTGCGGCGGTTGGAGGCGTTCGCCGATGAACTCGCGCCCGCGCTGGAACAGGCCCGTGCGATCCAGGAGCGGTCCCACCTCGACCTGCAGCAGCTCATGGCCGAGGCCGAGCGCCCGGCCAGCCGGGCGGTGCCGTTCGACACGCTGATCGGTGAAAGCCCCAGGATGCAGGAGGTCGCCCGCCTGGTGGAACGGGTCCTGCCTACCACGGCCCCGGTCCTGCTCACGGGCGAGCGCGGCACCGGCCAGGACCGTCTCGCGCGCCTCCTCCACGATCATGGGCCGCGGGCCTGGGGGCCGTTCATCGCCGTCAACTGCGCGGCGCTCCCAGAGACACGGCTAGAGGCCGAGCTGTTCGGCGACGAGAGCGGGGCGTTCACCGGAGCAACTCAACGGAAACCAGGGTGCTTGGAGCTGGCGGCCGGTGGCACGCTCTTTCTGGAGGAGCTCGACGCCCTAAGCCCGGCGCTGCAAGCCAAGTTCCTGCGGGTGCTGCAAGAGAAGCAGTTCGAGCGCGTCGGGGGGGCGGAGACTCTGGCGACTGATGCCCGCATCGTTGCCGCGACCCATCAGGACCTGGAGCAGCTCGTGGACGAGGGGAAATTCCGCCGCGACCTGTACTACCGCCTCAACGTCTACCCCATCGCCTTGCCGCCATTGCGCGAGCGCCAGGAGGATCTCCGCGCGCTGGCCCTCCACTTCCTCAAGCGCTCCAGCCACGAGGGGCGCAAGGAGGTTCTGGGCATGTCCGAGGAGGCGATGGGGTGGCTCGAGCGCTACCCCTGGCCCGGTAATGTCCGGGAGCTGGAGGAGGTCATTGAGGGGGCGGTCGCCCGGGGGCAGGGCCCGACGGTCACGGTGCAGGACTTGCCCCAGGCGCTACGGGAGCGCTCCCGCGCGCCAGGGTCGAACGGCGGTACCTTCCGGCTGCCACCCGGAGGGATCGAGCTGCGCGAGCTGGAGAAGGATCTCATTCGCCAGGCCCTTGAGCAGGCGCACCAGCACAAGTCGCACGCCGCCAAATTGCTAGGGCTGAGCCGCACCCAACTGCGCGCGCGTATGCGGCTCTACGGGCTGGAATAGGCTTCACAAGCGTTCGTGGACGAAACACACCTCACACCCCGCCCTCTCCCGAGGGCGAGAGTTCAGAGAGAGGCTGGATTGTACCCAAGCGCCACAAAGCAACACATGTCAGAGCAGCCGAGAGCCATGCCGATGTCGCCAAATAAGGCAAAAGACGACACTCTACTGAGCCACTCGCCTCACGCGGCTACTCACCTAGCTCGATATCATAGCCAGCTCTCTCCAGCGCTCGGCGCACCATGCTCATGACCTGCGGACCATCAGAGTATGGGGCTACCGGCACCTCGGAGGCAGCGTGCAACTGGGACAGCAGCGCGTCCGCCTCCGCCCCGGCCAGCTGCTCGCAGCGCTCGTAGACGCCCCCGGGTCCTTCCTCAAGCGCGTTGTGGGCCGTAAGCACGGTGCGAATGGCCGCGATGATCGCCGGCGTCGGGGTGGGCACCAGCAGGGCGGCGAGGGCCCCGTGATCGAGCCGCAGCTTGGCCGCCAGGGGCAGCGGGTCGCCCCCCTGCCAGCGTTGCAAACATGGCCAACACCTCCTTTACGCCGGTGGGGAGTGAAGCCGACTCGCCCAGCCACCCCACTGGCGCGCAGGGTTCACCACAGCGCCCAGGCGCCTCCTCGTCGGTGAGCGCTATCCGCATCGACGCGCGATCAGGGGTCCGCCAGCACCGCGCACACATCGGTCTGGCGTGCGCCCCCCGCGAGGTCATACTCGGTCGTCTGAAGGGAGGCGTCGACCGTGAAGGTCACGTGTCCTGTCGTATAGCTGATCGTCGGGACGTCCTCGTCCTCCGGCAAGCTCTCCCGCGGGGTATACAGCAGGTTGGGGCCCGCGAGGTCGGCGCTGAAGAGGAGCTCAGAGCCTTCCGGATAGACCACCAGGGTTCCCGGTCCGCTGATGTTGTACGTGACGGACTTGCCGGTGGTCTGGTTCGTCACAGTGGCTGTGGCGTGCCCTGTGATCATGTACGTCGTCGTGCCGTCCGGCTCGACCGTAATTTGCACGTAGGACTGGTCGAACACCGGGAACGTGATCAAGACGTCGAAGTCCGCGCAGAAGTCCGGGGCTGGGAGGAAGACTGGGTCTTGCGAGATCGGGACGGGCGGGGGGGGCTGCGCGCCGGCGGGGGCGGCCAAGAGCAGCCCGGCCAGGAACACAACCACGGCGAGAAGGCCCGCGGCGACGTGCGTCATCGGACCACCGAGACTCCGCCGCCAGCGGGGCTGTCGTGCGACGGGATGGGTACGCTGTTCTACGGCTTCGAGGTGGGTCTATCGCTGGTGCATGAAGGCTCCTCCTCGACTTCGTGAATCGTGGGTCAGGGGTTATGGGCGAGGTCTGCCAGTGATGCACCGGTGAGGGCCGGCATCGGCGCGAGTGTAATAGGATAGGATGCGGGTGTCAATCGCCGTGCAGTGCCCAGGGCTCCGCGAGTTGGCGTAACTCCCCACTGAGGTAAAGGAGGTCTTGACTCTGTTGGTTAACTCCAAAACGTGTGGAGAACCGGGCTGATAAACAACGTTCGAGAGCCAGAGAGACCAATTCCATGTCTTTGGTGACACATACTCCCATGGCTTTGGAGACTGGCCACCGCGATTTACCCAACAGAG
>JBKPCR010000305.1:0-7538 GCA_046727435.1 bacterium
CGGAGCGGACCTTTGCCTGGTTCCAGAAGAAGTATCGCCGCCTGGTGGTGCGCTGGGAACGCCTTGCAGCTTGCTTTGCGGCATTTTTGGCCCTGGCAATTATTCATCTGTGGGTGCATAGGCTATTAGTGGGATAGATTCGTGCGACATCCTTCTCTGTCGCTCGTTGGTAACTCCGCATCTTGCCGAGCTGCGGATGTCAAGGATTGCGCTATCCCGTCGTCATCCGATAGCATCAACGACGCGGATGCCCTCACCTCTCCCACCACCCCGCGACGTGGCCTCTCATGACCGACATCGTGGCCCACACCATCAGCACCCATCGCGACACAGACGGCCAGCTCTTGCGCCACGTGATCAATAGCGGTGAGGTCTACCCCGAACGGCTCACCGCCGCTGGCCTCATCGCTCTTCCCTGGGCTCGAGCACTTCCTCCGTTCCCGCGTCGTCATAGCCCGTATGGAGCACACGCGTGCAGAGAACCAGCGGCTCTTGGCTCCAGGGATTCAAGAGCGTATCTTCGCCTGCGCGAGCAGCCGTGGCGCTCTCAAACCGCTGCGCGGCCAAGTGGCGCGCTTCGATTTCACTCGCGGCCCGGACTATCACGGGCCCCTGGTAGGTGCTCGCTTGCCAATGCGGCGAGTCGACGTTCTGAGGTTCGAGCTTCCAGATCGGCATGACATGTCCTCCCCAAGCCCGTTCAGGAACGGGCCTCTTCTCTGTCCGAGACCGCAGCAGGTCGTGCGTCTACCAAGAATATACGCCGACAAGGCGAGCGTTGCTAGCCTCCTCGCGCCCGCCTATCACCCCCTTGTCCTCACTGAATCGCACCTTTCAGGACAAACCAGCCCTCTCCGAGGGGCTGGTTTTTGGCATACTTCCGTGGGTATGCTAGCCTCCAATCACACCTTACTAGGTAAAAGATGCGATTCAAAAACCATGGCGACCTTACCCAAATATCTTACCCAAGACGAGCTGAAGCGCTTCTTTGCCGGGATTGAGTCCCCTCCTGACAAGGCGCACTTCGGCCTGATTTATCATTACGGCCTGCGCGTGGGCGAGGCGCTCATGCTCACTGTCGACGATGTGAACTTCAAAAACCATCGGATCACCATCCGGCGATTGAAGAACGGACTAGGTGGAGAAAAGCCGCTGTGGCGGCACACGGCCAAACTTGTCCGGGCATATTTACGGGAGCGCCGAGACGTCGGCCCCTACCTCTTCACCGGCCGCAAGGGACCCCTGCAGAAGCGACAGGTGCAGCAGCTCTTTAACAATTACGCCAAGGCAGCCGGCATCCAAGAGCGATCGATCCATGCTCTGCGCCATTCGATGGCCGTGCACCTCCTGGAAGCTGGCCGTGGGATTGAGTATGTCGCCGACCACCTCGGCCACAAGAACATTCAGAACACCTGTATCTACGCGCAGATCACCAATCCCCTGCGCGAGCAGGTCTTCCGCGAGCTCGAGCAGCATCCGAGGATTGTGCGGCTTGCTTAACCATTTCCTCTAAGAGGACCCATAGGACTGAACCTACGATAGAGATCTTTGGCGATCCATCAGGACTGACTGAACGGTACTACCGCTGCCTGGACTGTGACGTCGGGCACGTAGCAGGAATGTGGAGGAACACATTCAAGCATGTCGGGAGAATGCTCATGGAATCGCACATACTCGCCGCAATCATCACAGGGATATTTGGGTTCGCTGGAACACTTGGGGGGTTTTGTTGACAGATTACCTGGCCCGTCGCCGAGGAAGCCCGCTGCCCACCGCGCCTGAACGCCGTCTTGAAGAAGCAGCTTCTAGCAGTAGCCCGTGGGGGGTCGCAATTCCCCCTATCCTATTCTTTGCAGGCATTTTTCTAGGATTTATGACTGGACCCCTGTTTGACATTATCTGGGGTTTTACTATCTTTAGTTTCGTTCTGCTTATGATAGTTTCCCTATTGTTAGCCCGGCATCATCGTCGACGTCCACATAGCTTCTGGCTCTATCAACTTGAGGTGCTAGTCTTGTGGGCAGGATATACATTCGGATCATTAATGATCGGAAGGGTGAGCATATTTACCTTTGTAATGCTAATGATGGGTTTATGGCTGGTTTGTGCTGTCGTGGGCGGCCTTCTTATTGATCGTCAGCAAAGAATGCTGAAAAATTCCTGATAGGATGCCTCTCTTCGTCTAACCATCTCTTTCACGCTGCTTAATCGCATGTTGGCCATCCCAAACCGCGTCAGATAATTTTGAAAGTTACAGGAAGAGGTCCTTTTTGAGGTCCATCAGTACTCTTGATAAAATATGTTATCAGTAATAGGCCCAAACCAAATAAACGTGTCACCAAGAGCAATAAACACAGCTGAACCCGTCGGATGCAATGAAATGAGCGATAGTATTTCAGGAACAGCAGTGCCAAGACGCCAATCTGGCGCTTGGTCCGTATCTTAACCCTCGCTAGTTGGCACCACCCTCTTGAGTCAACACTCTGTATGATTTCTCGTCGGCGACCGCCCGATCTAAATCGCCCAAATTTCGTGCGGCCATAGCGCGGTATTGGTATGCACGGGCGTATTCAGGCGCAATGTCAATGGCTCTGGAAAAGTCGTCGAAAGCCTTCTGGAATCGTCCAAGCTCTCTAAGAGCAATTCCTCGATTGTACCAGGTAGGAGCGTGCCCCGGCTCAAGGCTTATTGCCTGAGAGAAGTCAGCAACAGCAGAATCGAGTTCCCCTCGCCTGCCATGAACAGCTCCTCGGCAGCGCCAACTCGCGGCAATTTTGTCGCCGCGAGCAACCGCTCGGTCAGCCTCGGCCAACGCACGATCCCAGTCGTTAGAGTCCAGGAAAGACATCGCGCAGGAACAGTGCTCTTCTGGTTTTGTAAACATTGACAGGACATGTAATCCAAGCTTTCCTGAAATTTCTTCCTCAAACTCAAGCGGTGACACGTTCCTAAAGCCAATTGGACGTAGCAATCCCCCTTTGGGTGTAAATGCGACTCCGTATCGGCCTTGAAGAAAGTAGACTGCAAGCCCATTACTGCCTGACGTTGGATCAGGCATGAGATTGAAGCCATATCCCCCTTCTGCCGCCGTGCCGAAAGGAACCACAAATTCTTGAGGCATGAGATCGAATCGAATTGGATGCGTCAGCACCATCGTATATTCCATATATTGGAAGCGCCCTTGATGCAAGCCGACAGGAACGGCAAATCCTCCGACTTCGGGGACGCTGCTGTCTTCTATTACATAGCGTAATGCGGTCATGCGTTTCTCGTAGTCAGGGTCGGTTTCGCCCCTTGGTCCCTCCGGGGTCTGTAAGGCTTGGATCTCGAACGTGTTCAGCGGGATATCGGGAGGTGTCAGTGCACCAGTTGCGTAGCCTTGAAAGTGTGAGAACGCTGATCCCAGCCAGGAGGTCACGACCGTTTTGGCTTGACCATTCGTAATTTCAATTAAGCGTGGCTGGGGGTCGGCTGCAGCAATGAGAAAATCAGTGGATTGGGATGATTGTTCGTGAATACGCAGAAGTGTTGCCGCGACTTCGTCCGCGGCCGCGAGCGGCTGTTTTTCGACGGCGGATAAGCCGACTTTTGCCCAATGCTTAATACCAGCAAAGGACACACAGAGAGAATCATTCAGTATCCTGGATTTAATCACACCTTGTACGAGTCGCTGGCGAGGCTTGCGGACGGGGTTCGTAAGGTGGGTATCGCTCAGAATCGTAATGATACCGTTTATTTGACGGGCGACGGCAAGGCTCATGAGGTACTCCTCAGTAAATCGGCTTAACTCCTCACTGGCACAATGGATATTGGGACATGCTTTATACAAGGGAAGAAATACCTCAAGAAAGGCGAAATTTTCAAGGATGAAAGGAAATGGGTAATTCTCTTTCATCTTTGAGCATCATAGCCTTGTGCACAGACCGCAAAGAGTTTCCTCCGACACCCATGGAACCACAACAGATGAAAGGTATAATCGGAGAACGCTTTCATCCGTGAGGTCTTAGAGCCTCATGATTCCGTGTTGCCCTTGGTGAGACGCTTGTTAGGCTTTGGCCTTATAGAGCCGTCTCCAAAAATCGGCTTTTTTCTCCCCTGTGGACAAGCTAAGTAGTATAATATAATGGCCTTTATGTTACACTAGCGGTATAGTCAACGAACTCCAACTTTTTACGGGTCCTGAAGAGGAACAATTGCCGGCCGCACTGGGGGTCGGCGGGTGCCGGCGCTTGTCATGTCAGCCGGCGAGCACGGTGCCTATCGGTTCTTAGAGTTTTTTGCGGCCCACCTCAGAAATCCCAACACCCGCGCCGCCTACTTTCGGGACGCGTGCGCGTTTTTCCTGTGGTGCGAACGGCGCAAGATTCGGGGGTTGTCGGCGATCCGCTCACATCATGTAGCGGGATACATCGAGCGATTGGGCAACACCCACGCGCCCCCCTCGGTCAAGCAACATTTGGCCGCGATCCGGATGTTCTTTGATTGGCTGGTCATCGGGCAGATCGTGCCGAAGAATCCCGCCAGCGCGGTGCGGGGGCCCACCTATGTGGTCAAGAAAGTCAAGACGCCGGTGCTCTTGGGCGAAGAAGCCCGCGCACTGCTCGACAGCATCAAGACCGACACGCTGGTGCGACTACGGGATCGCGCCTTCATTTCCCTCCTGGTCTACACCTTTGCGCGGGTGTCGGCCGCGGTGCAGATGAATGGCGAGGACGTCTATACTCAGGGCAAGCGCCTGTGGGTGCGGCTACACGAAAAAGGCGGCAAGGAGCATACGCTCCCCTGTCACCACGAGCTTGAAGGCATTTTGGAGGCCTACCGGGACGCAATTGGGATTGGTCAGGAGAAAGGCACACCGCTGTTTCGATCGGCGATCGTGCGAACCGGACGGTTAACGGATAAACGCCTGCACCGCGTAGACGGGTTCCGCATGATCAAGCGCCGGGCCCGCGACGCCGGCATTCTCTCCCCCATCGGCTGCCATACGTTTCGGGCCACAGGAATCACGCAGTATTTGTTACACGGCGGCAAGCTCGAGCATGCACAACACATGGCGGCGCATGAGTCGTCCCGCACCACGGGGCTCTATGACCGAAGGAAAGACGAGATCACGCTTGATGAAGTAGAACGAATTATTTTGACGTAACAAAAACAACGGCCGGAGGACTCACCGACGTTTGCGGTGGCGTACTAGTGAAAATTCTTGAGTCCACGACGGAGATTCTCAAGGAGAGTTATCGAAAGGCACTTTAAGCGTGAGCAGTATTCCAAGAACGTTGGACTTTTTATCAGTTGCTTCAATGGAGCCTTGTAGCACGATTAACCTGGAGTACCGTTGATGGAGAAAAGGCAGATAATTCGCTGTAGCATCAAACCCGCACTTGGAGAACGCAGTCGAAGTATTACCATACCCTGTGCTGATGGTTCCACCTATCCCGCTGTGGTATGGGTAAAAAGCCGTCTAATTGTCTCCCTCGAGGAAAGCCTTGGCTTGGAGAAGATACCAGGATGGCTCTACGTGACTTATAGGCACGAGGTTTCGCCTGGCGTGATTTAGGTAGAGGTGAAAGAATCAAATGGTCAGCGCACTGCACTGAAGGTACGACTGACAGACGTGAGAGGTATCAAGGATCTAAAGTGCTGGTTTTTTGACTGGGCGACTCAGTATTATGTTGCAGCCCGGTTTGCCGCCGTTGAGGGGCTTACTCCCGTTTGTGGTAAATTATTTCATCATGCTATCGAAATGTATTTAAAAGGACATCTTTGCCTGGACTTTGGCCATTTTGAGTAGGCACGAGGGTGCGATGTCCCTTACGATAGATGAGCTCTGGCAAAGTTCATGCTATCGAGGGAGGACATCCCATGCCACCCCTGCCCGAAGCGATCATACTGGTCTTGGCGCCATTTGCACCACTCTTTTCGGAGCGTGTCTGGCGGCATGCTCAGGTCCTACTGCTGGGGGCGATGCTCACCCCCGAGACTCGCACCGTGACTGCGGCCTTGGAGGCGATGGGGTTGGCGGCGGAACGCCGCTTCACGAACGACCATCGCGTCTTGAACCGCACCACGTGGTCGGCCCGCCAGGGCAGTCGGATTCTGCTCGGCTTGCTGATCACGCTGCTGGTGCCCCCGGGCGCAACCATCGTGCTCGGAGCCGACGACACCGTGGAACGCCGCACCGGGCGCAAGATCACAGCCAAAGGGTGCTATCGCGATGCCGTGCGCTCGACCAAGAAGCACGTCATCCGCTGCTTTGGCTTGAAGTGGGTGTCGATGATGCTCTTGGTCCCAGTGCCCTGGAGCCGACGGGTGTGGGCGTTGCCTTTTCTGACGGCATTGTGTTGGCCCGCGCAGACCTCCCAACGCCGACGGCACAAAACCAGCGTGGATTGGGTACGGCAGATGATGAAACAAGTGCGCCGCTGGCTGCCAGGCCGCTGGCTGGTCTTGGTCGTCGATGGCGGCTTCGCCGCGGTGTCGCTGGCGCTGGCTTGCGTCACACAGCACGTCACGATGGTGTCGCGGTTGCGCTGGGATGCCGCACTGTATCACCCCCCAGCGCCGCAGCCCAAGGGCAAACGCGGTCCCAAACCCTTGAAGGGCAATCGCCAGCGCAGCTTGCAGGAGTGGGCGGAACGCGTGGATACCCCTTGGGAGACCGTGGAGCTGGACTGGTACGGGGGAAAGCGCAGACAGCTCTGGGTCTTCTCGCATACTGCCCTGTGGTACACCCCGAAGTGGCCTCCTGTGGCGATCCGCTCCGTCGTGGTGGCGGACCCGGAGGGGAAGCTGCGCATGGAGGCTTTCTTTTGTACCGATCTGGAGGCGACGCCTGTAGCGATCTTGCCATGGGTCGTGATGCGCTGGTTGGTGGAGGTGACCTGTGAAGAGGGCCGAGCCCATCTCGGATTGGAGACGCAGCGGCAGTGGTCGGACAACGCTATTGCCCGCACCACTCCCGTCCTCTTGGCCTTGTTCTCGCTCGTCACCATCCTGGCCCTGAGGTTGAGTTCAGGCGGGCAAATCCCGGTGGCGGCGACCGCTTGGTATCACAAAGCTGAGCCAACCTTCGCGGACTGTTTGGCCTTGGTACGTCGGCATCTCTGGCGCGCTCGCTATTTGGTGAACTCTACGCCCGAGGCAGAGTGCATGCAATTTCCTCAGGAGGCTCTTGACCTCTTGATCCACGGTGTCCTGTTAGCAGCCTGATTGGCCAAAGTCGAGTCTCATGGACCTCGACAATCGGGGTAGAAAGCAGGAGAGTGTTAAAAAGTAGATAGCTCTGGTATACTCTCTCTCCATGGACAGGAGGGAGGACATATGATCACTTGTAAAAATTGCCACACTACTCACACGGTAAAAAATGCATTTGTTCGCGGTAAGCAACGCTATAAGTGCCATGCATGTGGTTAGAACTTTGTCCTTGGTGATGCGCGTCATTCGCACGAGACAGAGATCAAGAAGGCCTTAGCGATCATGTTGTCCTCGCTTGGAAAATCCTCATGCGGCTTTTTAGGAAAACTCTTTGGGGTATCACG
>JBKPCR010000306.1:0-6066 GCA_046727435.1 bacterium
TTGGAGAATGTCAAAATCGGGCGTCATGTGCACCTCCACTCGGGGGCGCTCGCCTGCGGCTTCTACTATGGCAAAGCAGCGCGGGAAGAATTTGCACACCGAGAGGTCATCGAGCGCGAGATTATCGATCTCTTAGAACTCCAGGACATTCGCCATCAGATCGTCGGCACCCTGCCCTACGGCGCCCAGAAGCGGGTAGAGTTGGCGCGGGCGCTGGCCTTAGACCCTTCACTCCTGCTCCTCGATGAGCCTACCGCGGGCATGAACGCCGAGGAAACCGAGGACATGGTGCGCCTTATCCTGTATATCAAGCGCGTCCGCCAGCTGACTGCGGTGATGATCGAACACGACATGGGTGTGGTGATGGACATCTCAGACCATGTGGCGGTCCTTGATTTCGGCGAGAAGATCGCCGAAGGGATCCCCGCCGAGGTGCAGCAGAACCCGTTGGTGATCAAGGCGTATCTAGGCGAGGAATTCGAGGTGGCGTAGACAGGGAAGGGAACCGGCATGGAGCAGGGCACGATTCCGCAACTGTTTGTCGCCAAGGCCCGTCAATATGGCTCTGCGCGAGTGGCGCTGCGCGAGAAGGCCTATGGTATCTGGCAAGAGGTCACATGGCAGCAATATTACGAGCACGTGTGCATGCTTTGCCTGGGCCTGGTGCAGCTGGGTCTGCAGCGCGGCGATAAAGTCGCGGTGATCTGCGGAAACCGCCCCGAGTGGCTCTATGTGGAACTAGCGGCGCAGTCAGCTGGCGCCGTCCCCGTCGGGATTTTCGTCGATAGCCTCCACCATCACGTGAAATTTATCCTCGATCACGCTGAGGCGCGCTTCGTCATCGTTGAAGATCAAGAACAGGTCGACAAGGTCTTAGACATACGCGATGAGCTGCCTGGTCTGGAGCGCGTCATCGTGGATGACACACGGGGGTTGGAGGATTATCGCGAGCCGCTCCTCCTCAGCTTGGGCGAGGTGGAAGCCCTCGGCCGTGACTTGCGAACTCGTGAGCCACATCTGTACGATGAGCTCATGGCCAAAGGTGCGCCCTCCGATGTCGCCTTGCTCGCCTATACCTCTGGCACCACCGGGGTGCCGAAGGCCGCCATGATTAGCCATCGGAATCTGCTCTCGATGGCCGCGGGTGTGATGCACATCGATCCCATCAGCGATGCCGATGACATGGTGTCCCTTCTCCCATTTGCCTGGGTTGGGGAACAACTCATGAGCGTCGCCATCGCATTGTCTGCCGGGGCGACGGTCAACTTTCCCGAAAAGCCAGAGACGATACGCGACGATGTGCGCGAGATCGGTCCACAGCTGATCCTCGCTCCCCCGCGACTCTGGGAGGCAATGTGCTCGGAGTATCAGGTGAAGATCGCTGCTGCGGGGTTCCTCAAGCGCTTGGCCGCTGGGACGGCTTTGGCAATCGGACAGCGCGTGGCGGAACGGCAATTAAATGGTCGGCCCGTGGGGTTAAGCTGGCGACTGCTTGCTGTATTGGCTTATGTCCTAACCTTTCGCAGCCTGCAGGATAAGCTGGGGATGTCGCGTCTGCGCTATGCCTACACCGGCGGCGCGCCGCTGGGCTCGGAGATCTTTAAATTTTTCCGAGCGATCGGGCTCAACCTCAAACAAGTCTACGGCCAGACGGAGACTGCGGGCATTTGTGTCCTGCACCCCGATGGCGAGGTGCGGGGGGAGACCGTGGGTAAGCCCACTCCTGGCACCACCATCCACCTCTCCGACATCGGCGAGATCCTGATTCGCGGGGAGTGCGTCTTCCTGGGGTATTATAAGAATCCCGAGGCGACTGCCAGGGCGCTGGAGGATGGCTGGCTGCACACCGGTGATGCGGGATACCTCGACGAACACGGGCATCTGGTCATGATCGACCGCTTAACAGATGTCTTAAGACTTGCCGATGGCTCCCACTTCTCGCCCACCCTCATCGAGAACAAGTTGAAGTTTAGCCCCTATATTCGTGAGGCGGTGGTGGTCGGCGAGGATCGACCGTACATCGTCGCCCTGATCCAGATCGACATGGGCAACATGGCCAACTGGGCCAAGTCGAATCGCCTTCCCTACACCACTTTCAAAGACCTCTCGAATAAACCGGAAATCTATCAACTAATCGCCACCGAGATTACACGCGTCAACCAGAACCTGCCCGAGGTGGCGCAGATTCGGCGGTTCGCGATCTTCGACAAGGAGCTGCATGCCGACGATGAAGAACTCACGCGCACACAAAAGGTGCGTCGGGCCACGGTCGGCGTGAAATATACGGCAATGATCGAAGCCTTATACACTCCACATGGGGGATGATTCCAGGGGATGGTAGCATGATCGAGCAGTTGGTGTTCATGCTGCAGTTACTAATCACCGGGGTTGCAGTCGGGAGCGTCTATGCACTGATGGCTCTCGGGTTTGTACTCATCTTCAAGGCCTCGAGCGTGGTCAACTTCGGGCCGGGGGAACTCGTGCTGTTCGGGGCGTATGTGTCGTGGGCAACAATTTTACAAATGCACTTACCCCTCTATCTGGCTTTGCCGCTGACACTGGCGACGTCAATTGCCCTGGGTCTCATCATCGAGCGGGGGGTGCTGCGACCCCTCATTGGGGAACCGCTGATCTCCGTCATCATGGTCACATTCGGCTTTGCCAGTGTCATTCGCGGCGTCCTCAATATGGTCTGGGGCAGTGATACCCGTCCATTCCCGGCGCTGTTTTCCTCGATCCCCTTCCACCTTGGGCCGGTTCCCGTCTCGCCAGTGCACCTGTGGAGTTTCGTGATGGCGGTCATCTTACTGGCAGCCTTCTCTCTGTTCTTTAAGTACAGTCTGACCGGGATGGCGATGCGAGCCACTGCCGACAACCAGCAGGTGGCGCTCTCCCTGGGGATCAGCGTGAAAGGCATCTTCGCCCTCTCCTGGTGCATCGCCACGGTGGTATCGACGCTCGGGGGAATTATTCTGGGAAGTGTCCGAGGTGGGGTGGATTTTTCCCTGGCAGATTTGGGTCTGAAAGTGTTTCCGGTGGTCATCCTCGGTGGCCTGGATAGCATTATGGGTGCCATCGTTGGCGGCGTGTTGATCGGGGTCCTCGAAAATCTCTCGGGCGGCTACCTCGATCCCATCTTTGGCGGCGGTGTCAAAGAGGTCGCGCCGTTCGCGGTTCTAGTCCTGATCCTGATGCTCCGCCCTTATGGTCTCTTTGGCAAGGTCGAGATCGAACGCGTGTAGAAGAACAGTGCTAAGGGCTGAGAGTTGCCTTGCCTTACGACTCAGCACTCAGTACCGTGTTCTTGAACCCTTCTGCTTGGGGGGCCGGCATGAAGTGCGGTGGATTCAGGGTTCGGTATCGGGATGACGAACGCATCTTTGATACGCATGCGCCGATCGTCGCGCTCGTGGTCCTCCTCAGCATTCTCTGCATCGTTCCTCTCCGGACCTCCACCTATTGGCTCGACGTTCTCAACCGCATCGGTATCGCCATCATTGGCGCGTTGGGCCTGAATATTCTAATCGGGTTTACGGGACAGATCTCTATTGGCCATGCGGCATTCTTGGCGGTCGGCGCCTATACGACAGCAATACTTGAGGCGAAAATTGGGGTGCCGTTTTATCTGGCGATTCCGGCGGCAGCTACGGTGACCGCCGTCTTTGGCCTCCTCTTTGGCCTCCCCTCGCTGCGGCTCAAAGGTTTGTATTTGGCCATTGCGACGCTCGCGGCGCACTTCATCACGACGTATGTCATCATCCATTGGGAGAGCATGACGGGGGGAGTACTGGGCCTGTTGGTTCCGACTCCTACCCTCTTCGGCCTGCCGCTGGACTCAGATCCGCGGATTTTTTACGTGATCCTTGCCTGTGTCATCCCAGCCACATTCTTCGCCAAAAATCTGTTTCGCACCAAAGTGGGACGAGCGTTTATCGCCATTCGCGACCGGGACGTGGCAGCACAGGTGATCGGGGTAAGCCTCTTCCGGTACAAGTTGCTGGCGTTCTTGATCAGCTCGTTTTATGCTGGCATTGCGGGTGGGCTGATGGCCCACCACTCGCGAATTCTGTTCCCAGACGCCTTCACCCTGCTGGTGGCCATCGACTACCTAGCGATGATCATCATTGGCGGCATGGGGAGCATTCTTGGGTCGATATTCGGAGCGATGTTCATGACGCTGATCCCCGAGGTTCTCAAACTCACTGCCACTTCGCTCAGCGGCGTGTACCCACAGTCATTCGGACTGATTGCGTCGGCACGAGACGTCATTTTCGGCCTGGCGATCATTACTTTCTTGATCTTTGAACCCGAGGGCTTGGCCCGCATCTGGTTGCGTATCCGAACCTATTGGAAACTGTGGCCCTATTCGTATTAAAGAGAGTACTGAGGGGTGAGGACTGAGGACCGCGAGTTTGAAAATGATAGCATTAACCTCTGCTCAATGGGGGTGGTCCGTGATCCATGTAGGTCTGGACTCTTGGTTCATCTAAACCTCAGTTCTCAGTCCTGTTCTTGAGAGGAGAAGACGATGAGCCGTAAATCGTTCGCATCGATCTGCTGCGTTATTGTCATCCTCGTAGGGTTCGGCGTTCTTTACCCGGAAGCGCAGGCGCAGGGCACCATTAAGCTCGGCAATCTCGTGGACCTCACCGGACCGACCTCAGATCAGGGGAAGGATATCTCGCAAGCTCGCATCGATGCCGTGCAATATTTCAATGCTAAAGGAGGCATCAACGGCAAGACAATTGAACTCGTAAGCGTCGAGTACGGTTTTCAGCCGCCGCGCGCGGTGGCGGCGTACAAGAAATTCGTCGAGGAAGATAAGGTCATACTGGTTCTAGGCTACGGCACACCCGATACGGAGGCGCTGCGGCCTTACATCACGAAGGATAAAGTGCCCTATCTCTCAGGGTCCTATTCTGGCCACCTCACCGACCCGAAACAGACGCCTTACAATTTCCCTGGTGGAATCGACTATTCGAGTCAGATTCGCATTTTCCTGAACTACGTGAAGGAGACCTGGACCGACACCAGCCGCAAACCGCGGGTGGCCTTTATTTTTGCAGATAATGCGTATGGGCGGGCGCCAATCGAGGCGGGACGTGAGTATGCCAAAGAGATCGGTGTGGACCTAGTGGACGAGCAGATCATTCCCACAGTTCTCACAGATGCCACCTCGCAATTGCTCAATATGAAGAAGAAGGACCCGGATTTTGCCTACATCAATACCAATACCCAGTGGGTCCCAGTGGTCCTCAAAGACTCGTTAAAACTGGGATTGAAGACCACTTATGTGGTCAATAATTATGGCTTTGACGAGCGCACGCCGAGCCTGGCCGGCGACGCGGCCGAGGGCGTGATCGGCATTGCCGATGTGGCCTTCTGGGGAGATGACGTGCCAGGCATGAAGGTCCTGATGGATTTCCACAAGGAACATCATCCGAACGATACCCATAACTCCCCCTATATGCGTGGCTGGTTATGGGTCATGGTCGCGGTCGAGGCCCTCAAACGCTCGTCAGATAATCTCAGCGGTGAGGGAGTCAAAAAGGCCCTGGAGAGCCTGCGGGACTTCGACACTTGGGGCTTGAGTCAACCGTTCACCTACACAGCCGAGGATCACCGGCCGACCACAAAAGCTAAGCTCTATACCATCAAGGGGAGTAAATTGGTCCCCATGCGTGATGTGGAGGTGCCGCGCAACACGGCATGGCTGGGGAAATAAAATAGGATGGTCAGAAACAGACGATGCTACGATTGAATAACATCGAAGTCATCTACAGCGATGTCATTTTGGTGCTGAAGGGGCTTTCGCTCGAGGTGCCCAAGGGGCAAATCGTTGCCCTGCTGGGGGCCAACGGAGCCGGGAAGACGACCACCCTGAAGGCGATTTCCGGCTTGCTGAAAACGGAAAATGGCCAGGTGACCAGCGGCAGCGTCGAGTTGATGGGGCGGCGCATCGACGGCATGGATCCCGACCGCATCTGCCGCCTGGGCATTCTGCAAGTCATGGAAGGGCGCAAGGTCCTGGAGAGTCTCACCGTGGAGGAAAACCTGCGCATCGGG
>JBKPCR010000307.1:0-11237 GCA_046727435.1 bacterium
GGCATCATCCAGTCCAAGAGCAGCAGATCTGGGCGCTCCTTGCACGCCAGCTCAAGAGCAGTGGTACCGTCGGCCGCCTCGAGAATGCAGTATTCAGGGTCGTCCAGGGTGGTGCGGACGAGTATCCGCAGATGGTCTTCGTCATCGGCAAGCAGAATGATTTTCATGCCTCATCCTTCCCCAAAAATCCTCACCCGATTGCGCGGCAGGCCTACTCAGAGAGCCGCTCCAGGAAGCCATGGTCGTGCTGCTTCCTCCCCCATGTCATGACGATGCTGCAGTTGAGAGTATTTTTGATAAAATAAGATTATTATTGATTAACACGAAGAGGTCAGGGAATGCAAGCGAAAATCGATACCAGGCGGTAATTATGCATGAGGTTGGAGGGCAAGAGGCGGCTGTATACTCGGCTGGGCAAGGGGGATGGCGGGGTCGGGACGGCTCAGGTATGGGTTCTGAAGGACGCCAACAGCGCAGTCGTCATACGACCGGGGTGAGCGCTGCCATTATGCGCTCAGCGGTTAGGACCCCTTGATGAATGCAGTCGGGTACGCCAACACCGCGGTAGGCACTACCGGTAAGAAACAAGCCAGGGTAGGAAGCCAACAGCTGCTCCATGGCGTCGACGCGTTCCAGATGCCCCACCACATATTGGGGATTGGCCCGCTCCCAGCGGTAGACCCGAGCCAGAAGCGGCGTGGCGGTAATTCCCAACATCGCACCCAACTCTTCGCGCACGAGTTGAATCAAGGTCGCATCATCAAGCCTCACCAGTGCCTCACGACCCATACCCCCGACGAAACTACGGATGAGCATAGCATCGGCAGGGGCACGATACGCGAATTTGGTTGAGGTCCAGGTGGCAGCCATGATGCGGCGGCCTTCGCGCTTTCCGACCAGAAAGCCGAAACCGTCGAGTGGGTGCGAGACATCGCCACGCCGGTAGGCGAACGAAATGGTCGCAGATGAGACGTAGGGGATGGTGCGTAAAGCCATGGCCAGCTTAGGATGGAAGCCATCGACCATGCTGGCTGTGATAGGTGCTGGCGTGGCGAACACCACCGCGTTGGCCTGCAGGGCCGTGGCGCCATCAAGGTGCACGACATAACCTTGCGCGCCTGACACGCCATTGCCATGCGGTGTAACGCGCTGCACGGTTTGCCCCAGCCGCAGGACAACCTGATCCAAATGGCTGCTGAGCGCTTCGACGATTTCCGCCATCCCTCCCTGAGGTGCCATGAACAGCGGTGTGGGGCGGTGGCCGTTCGTGGATGACGCCTGCCGAAGGGCTCGACGCTGCGCCAGCGCGCCGCGGATCAGCCCCCCATGTGCACACTCAAGCTCACGTAACCGGGGAAAGGTCGCTAACAAACTCATGTCATCTGAGGATCCGGCATAAATGCCCGCCAGCAACGGGTCGGCGATTTTGTCCAGCGCCTCGCGACCGAGACGGCGGCGCACGAACCCTGCCAGACTTTCGTCGCCATTCGGCGGCCGCGGTGGGAGAAAATATTCCAGCCCCATACGAATTTTCCCCGGCCATGACAGTAACCGGCTACGGAGCACGGGGACGAAGCGTGTTGGAGTGATCAGCACCAACCCTTCCGGCAACGGATGCAGACGACCACCCCAGAGAATATAGATCTTGCGCTGCCGATCGTTGGTACCGATCAAACGATCGCCGATGCCGAGGGTGCGGCACAAGTCCAGCCCCCAGGGTTTCTGAGTCAGGAGGGAATCGGGACCCGCCTCGATGACGAAGTCGTCGACACGCTCCGTCAGGATCACCCCGCCCAACCGCTCCCGGGCCTCGATTAACGTGCAGGCGAGCGGCATCCTGGCCAAGCGAGCCTGTTCTTGGAGCGCATAGGCTGTCGACAACCCGGCGATACCGCCGCCGATGACGACGACGTGGTGAGAGGACTGAGGGCTGAGGGCCGAGGGCTGAGCTCGTCTTGTCCCGGGCCTGTGGTTGCTGCCGCTCATGTCTCTATCCTCATCGCTCAGTCCTCTCCCAACCGGTCACTCATAGGTGCGATGTCACCACCTGTGCCAGGGCCTCGATGAAGGTCGGGGAGGTGTTTAGCGAGGCGGTACGCATGAGGCGTAGGCCCTTCTCTTGAGCGACCTTTTGCGCCAGGATGTCGATGTCATACAGGATTTCCACATGATCGCAGACGAAGCCAACGGGTACGACTAAGAGCAATCGCCGGCCCTGCGTCGCTGCGCGCGCGAAGACCTCATCGAGCGTCGGACCCAGCCAGGGCTCCGCTGTCGCGCCCTGACTCTGATAGGCGACCTCCCAGGTCGTTAGTCCCAGCAGCTCAGCCACTCCTGCAGCGGTGCGCTCGACCTCATGGGGATAGGGATCGCCTTCCGCCAGGACACGCTGTGGCAGGCTGTGGGCGGTGAAGACGACGCTTAGCTGCGCGCGTTCTTCGGCGCTGAGCCGGTTGTACACGTCTTGCACACATTCGGCAAACGCCTGGAGGAGCCATGGATGATCATGCCAACTGGTCACGGTGGTGACCTCCAGACTGGCGCCGAACTCGGCCTGCGCCATTTCCAGGGCGCTTTGATACGCCCCCACGCTGAGCTTCGAGTACTGCGGCGCCATGCTGACCGCCACGAGGCGTTGGATACCGTCCTCCACCATCTGCCTCACAGCGTCTTTGATAAATGGATGCCAGTGCCGCATGCCAACATAGACCCGAAACCGTGTGGCGTTGGCGTTTAAGCGCTCTTCCAGGGCTCTGCCCTGGGCACGTGTGAGGTCTAGCAGCGGCGAGCGCCCCCCGATCAACCGGTAGCGCCCCCGAATGTCGTCCACCAACACCTGTGGTGTCGCGCGTCCGCCGCGCACGTGCTGGAGGTAGGCGCCCATGTCATCAAGGTTGTCCGGGCTGCCATGGGCCATCAACAGGACACCGGTCATCCTCCTCCCACTCATCCTTCAGCACCATCCTTCTTCCGTGCGCTGCGCGCATGTACCAGATCGACCACGGCTTGCACATGGTCGACGGGCGTCTCCGGTAAGATGCCATGGCCGAGGTTAAAGATATGGCCAGGCCGGTTCCCAGCCCGCTGTAAGATATCATCCACGCGCCGCTGGATTTCCGGCAATGGGGCGAACAACGCTACCGGATCGAGATTCCCCTGAATGCCCACGTCGGGCCCGATACGGTGCCATGCATCGTCGAGAGGGATGCGCCAATCCACGCCAATCACGTCACTCCCTGCTTCGCGCATGGCATCGAGTAACATCGCCGTGTCGGTACCGAAATGAATCACTGGGACGCCGGCATTGCGAAGTCCCTCGATTACCTGCTTGGTATAGGGCAGCACATATCGGCGATAGTCATCTGGGGAAAGACAGCCAACCCAGCTGTCGAAGAGTTGTACAACCTGCGCACCCGCGGCGACTTGGGCTTGCAAAAACGTCGTGGCTACGGATGCCAGCTTATCCAGAAGCCCGTGCCAGGCCTCCGGTTGGTGGTACATCAACTGCTTCGTCTGTATGTAATGGCGCGACCCACTTCCCTCGATGAGATAGCTGGCCAGAGTGAATGGGGCTCCGGCAAACCCGATCAATGGCACCTTCCCATCGAGCTCACGGCACACCATCCGGATCGCCTCGAGGGTGAAGGCCAGTTCCGCTTGGGGATCGACCATGCGCAGGGCCTCAACATCCGAGGCGGAGCGTATGGGATTCTCGATCACCGGCCCCTCATTTGGTGCGAAAACCAGTTTTGCCCCCATCGGTTCTAATGGAATGAGCAGGTCAGTGAAGATAATAGCGGCGTCAACCGGCAACCGCTGAATTGGTTGCAGTGTCACCTCGGCCGCCAGCTCTGGCGTTTTACACAGGTCGAGAAGCGAATAGCGCTGGCGCAAAGCCTGGTATGCAGCCATATAGCGCCCCGCCTGCCGCATGAACCACACGGGGGTGCAATCAACTGGCTGGCGCCGGCAAGCTTTCAGAAACCGATCAGTGTGCGCGATCATGTGCCCTCCAAATAGCCGATCGCGGACACTCTTAACACGCCACTGCACTCCTTGTCAACGCAGCTAAAGCCCAATGGAAGACGCCATAGTATTGCGACCCTTCCCCGGGGCAACTTTCGAACGCCGCTTCTTCCAGGCAAGCGATTGAATCATGGCGCCACGTCTTCACAGGGCGACTCACACCCAGAGCCAGATTGCCACTTACTTTTAGTTTCATACAGTTCGATGCTCACCTCGCGTCGATGAAGTGTCATAGGCCCGTGGCATGAAAACGTTCATGCGCAGCTCCGAGGGGCAGGAGATCGTCGCCCGCAAATTCGTGCCGGTTCGGTGACATTGCCGACCCTCCCCTATGCCAGGAGGCCACTGCCGGTAAGGAGAAGAAAGCGATGTTCCTGACCAAGTTCCTGACCGACATGAAAGTCAGACATAAGTTAGCCCTGCTGGTGGGACTTGTGGTGATCGGTTTCGGGTGCTTGTTCTATACAGCTCTCGAGGAGATCTCCGAAGTCCGAGTCGCTATCCCCCTTTTCCACCATGTGCTAAGGCATGCAGAGAACATGCAAATCCTTTCCTTACTCAGACTCACACTCGCTGAAATCCTCACCCTCTTAACCGAAGCTCGCTATACGCCGGATGTGGATCGGTTACAGGCCCTGCAACGGCAGGCACAAGGGTTGCGTGCTCGTGCGAATTTACAGTTTCGCGACCTGCTACAGAGCAGCGAGGATGACATCAAGACGTCTCTGCTGTCGGCCAAGCTCACGTGGGATGAGTTCTGGCTCACCAGCGAGGCGACATTAGAGCCCAGGGACGACCCACCGGCGGGCCAAGACACCACATGGGTATAAGTGTGCCCATTTATCAGGCATCTTCACGCACGCCTGCGCGATGCCTCGGCAAGCATATGGCGTCACTGCTGTGAGGATCGAGCCGTCTGCTCTCCTACAACCCCCTATTGGGGCTGTTCTCCAACCGTGCTGCATTCCCGCGTCGTACTGGCACTGTTTTTGTTTCTTCCAGTGGTTTCAATGGCACGATAACCAATAACGTTGCATAGGATTGCGTGATGATGTGATATAGTCGGCCATCCACTATTGGTCTCCATCTATTGGTCTTCACCCATACATGGAACCCTGGCCCATGGCACCACTCATTGACGTCAAGGATCTACATGTCGAGTTTATGACACGGGACGGCATCGTCAAGGCCGTCAACGGCATTACCTTTAGCCTGGAAGCCGGCCGGGTGCTGACCATCCTGGGCGAGTCGGGCTCAGGGAAGAGCGTCACGTTACGCTCGTTGGTCAGGCTGCTGCCCAAGGTACGGACACGCATCAGCGGCGAGGTCGTGCTCAAGGGTATGGACCTCTACGAGCTGCCTGAACATGAGGTGCAGGATATCCGTGGCGGTCTGGTGGCGATGATCTTCCAGGAACCGATGACTGCTCTGGATCCGGTCTATACCGTGGGCGAGCAGATCGTCGAGACCCTGGTCCGGCACCAGCAGATGTCCCACCAACAGGCGCGACGCCGCGCTTTAGAGCTCCTGGAAATCGTGCAGATCCCCTCGCCCGCCCGTCGGCTCAACTCCTATCCTCACGAGATGAGCGGTGGTATGCGGCAGCGCGCCATGATCGCCATCGCTCTAGCCTGCAATCCCGAGTTGCTGTTAGCGGATGAACCGACGACGGCGCTCGATGTCACGGTGCAGGCGCAGATCCTCTATCTGTTGCGGGAATTGCAGGAGCGCATGGGCATGGCGGTGATTTTCGTGACGCACGATCTGGGCGTGGCGGCTGAGATCGCCGACGAGGTAGCGGTGATGTATGCCGGGCGCATTGTCGAATACGGTCCCGTGCGTCAGGTGCTGAAAGCCCCCGCGCATCCATACACGCAAGGTCTGATGAACGCCACGGTGCATCGCGGCATGAGAGGACGGGATCTCATCCCCATTCCCGGCCAGCCCCCCGACCTGACGCGTCTGCCCGCCGGCTGTAGTTTTGCGGCACGTTGTCCAGCGGTGCACGAGCATTGCCGCGAGGCCTTCCCCGAGACTTACCATTTGTCGCCGGCACATATGGCACGCTGTTTCTTGCTGGAGACTGCACAGCGCTAGCTCTGGCGCCCACCATCCTCCTGCATATTTCGCAGGCATGTATGTCCCTGGTTTCCCAAGGCATGCGTAAGATCATGGCATGATCCCGCCCCCTCCCAGAGACTCACCATCGCTCTGCACCGCATTATGACCGGGCCTTGGGCCGTTTCCCAGGGCACGCCTGACCTGGCATCATTCTTGTTTAGTAGAGAAGGTCGTCAATCGGTCCCCAGCGACCGTCATCATGATGACATGCTCACACCATGGCCCCCGTGGCTTTTGGAGGGAAGCAAGAATGGCGCGCGCGCAGGCGCAATCTCATCCCTGTCTGAAAATACTATTGAGCGTCAGCCTGTTCATATTAGCCAGCCTTCTGCTGTGGCTACCAACCGTGACTGCGCAAGGCCGCGGCGGCGTGCTGCGCATCGGCATGACGGCCTCGGACATCCCGAATACAGCGGGGCAACCCGATCAAGGGGGCGAAGGTTTACGCTTCGTCGGCTATCAGATGTATGACGCCTTAATCAATTGGGACCTGCGCCAGGGCGATCGGCCGGCAGAGTTGATGCCCGGTCTAGCCGAGCGCTGGGAGATCCGCCCTGACGACCCGACCACGTGGATTTTCTACCTGCGCCAGGGCGTGAAGTTCCACGATGGCACGGATTTCAATGCTGATGCAGTCATCTGGAATCTCGATAAAGTCAAGAATAAAGAGGCCCCACAGTATGACCCGAAACAGGCCGCCGAGGTGATCTGGAGGGCGCCTCTGGTGAAAAGCTGGCGCAAGCTCGATGACTATACGGTCGAGATCACCACGACTCGTCCCTCCAGCACGGTTCTCTTCCAGGTCTGCACGATCTTATACAGTAGTCCAACCCAATGGGACAAGATGGGACGGGACTGGAGCAAAGTCGCGCTGAACCCTGCCGGGACCGGCCCCTTCAAGCTTGCCCGCCTGCTGCCCCGGGAGCGACTGGAGCTGGAGCCTTTCGCCGAGTACTGGGATAAGCGACGCGTGCCTAAGGTCGACAAGCTGATGCTCTTCCCCATGCCCGAATCCACGACGCGCATGGCGGCACTGCGCACAGGACAGGTGGACTTCATCGAGGTACCCCCTCCGGACGCCATCTCCGGGCTCAAGCGCGACGGCTTCCAAATTGTCGTGCGTCCATACCCCCATAACTGGCCTTACTCGCTCAACCTCAACATCGAGCCCTGGAACAACAAGCTCGTCCGCCAGGCCGCCAATTACGCCATCGACCGCGAGGGACTGTGCAAGGCTCTCCTCAATGATACGTGTATGCCGGCGACAGGTGCAGTTTATCCTGGCCATCCCTGGTTCGGCCAGCCGAAGCAGGAGTACAGTTACAACCCGCAAAAGGCTAAAGAGCTCTTGAAACAGGCGGGGTATGCCGGGAAACGCCTCAAGACTAGCGTACTCACGTCCACATCGGGGTCTGGGCAGATGATGCCCCTGCCTATGAACGAGTTCATCCAGGAGACCTGGCGCGAGGTCGGCATTGACCTCGAAATCATTCCCCTGGAATGGAACACATTGCGGACGCGCTATCGCAAGGGCTTCCGTGACCCTGAGAACGCGAACATCGGCATGGTCAATGTGTCGTTTGGCTTCGCAGAACCCTTCAGTGCCTTCACCCGTTTCTTCCATAGCGACTTCGCACCGCCCAAATCCACCAACCTTTCCCCGTATGTCAACCCCGAGGTCGACCGGCTCCTCGATCAGTCAGAAGTCACGTTCGACCCGGCCGAGCGCGACCGTCTACTGGCGAAGGTGAATGAAATCGTCGTGGATGATGCACCCTGGATCTTCATCGTTCACGATCTGAATCCACGGGCCTTGAGTCCCAAAGTCAAGGGTTTTGTGCAGGCGCAATCATGGTACCAAGATTTGACGTTACCCTGGGTCGAAAAATGAGCTACACTGCGCCCATGCATACGCGAGAATTTGCAAGGGAGTCTCTGATGATCATCTGTCGAACCTGAAGCGAGACAGGCAAAGGAGGGCGCAATGGATGGGATGTTCAACCGGAGTAAGGCTGTCACGCATGAAGTGCTCGTCGGCCTGTTTCTAGGGCTACTTGTCCTCATCCTGTGCTGGACTGCAGCTATGGGAGCGACTGAGAGGGGAGGAACCCTACGCATCGGGATGACGGCGGCGGATATTCCCTATACGGGTGGTCAACCCGATCAGGGCTTCGAAGGGTTTCGCTTCATCGGGTACCAGCTCTATGACCCGCTGGTACGCTGGGACCTAGCGCAGGGGGAACGGCTTCCGGCCATCGTGCCAGGCCTGTCAGAGTCCTGGGAGGTCAGCAAAGACGACAATACGAAGTGGATTTTTCACCTGCGCCGTGGGGTAAAATTCCACGATGGCACCGATTTCAATGCCGATGCCGTGCTGTGGAATTGGGACGCCCTCAAAAACAAGGATGCACCCCAGTACGATCCGACGCAGGCGGGGCTCATCTCCGCACGCGCCACAGTAATTAAGAGCTGGAGGAAGCTCGACGAGTATACCGTCGAGTTCACCACGACTCGCCCCTCCAGCTTCGTCCCATACCAAGTTGTCTATGTCTTCTATGTGAGCCCGACCCAGTGGGAAAAGGTCGGGCGCGATTGGCGGGCACTAGCCAATCGCCCGGCCGGCACCGGTCCCTTCAAGCTCACCCGGTTAGTGCCGCGGGAGCGCGCTGAACTGGAGCCGAACCGCGACTATTGGGACAAAAAACGGGTGCCAATGGCCGATAAGGTGGTGCTGTTACCCATGCCAGAGGCTACCACGCGACTGGCGGCGCTGCGCAGCGGTCAGGTAGATTGGATCGAGGTGCCACCACCCGATGCTATTGCTGGGTTACGACAGGCAGGTTTTCAGGTCATGCTGCGGCCCTACCCGCATAACTGGACCTATACCTTGGCTCTGGCTCGCCCCCCCTGGGATAATAAGCTGGTGCGACAGGCCGCCAACTATGCCATTGATCGCGAGGGCATCTGCAAATCGCTGCTGAACGGCACCTGCATCCCGGCCATCGGGGAGGTCTATTCCGGCCATCCCTGGTTTGGCACCCCCAAACAGCGCTATGAGTACAATCCGGCAAAGGCCAAAGAGCTGTTGCAGCAGGCAGGATACGACGGCAAAGGCAAACGGGTGAAGACCAGCATGCTCATCTCCACATCCGGCTCCGGCCAAATGCTACCCCTGCCGATGAACGAGTCTGTACAGGAGAACCTACGCGAAGTCGGTATCGATCTCGATCTCGTCACCATCGAGTGGAATGCCCTCACACAGCGGGGCCGCCAGGGGCTTCAGCACCCCGACAATGCGCAGTTGGGGGGGATGAACATCTCCTATAATTTCCAGGAGCCTCAAAGCGCCTTCGTGCGCTTCTTCCATAGCACCTCTGTCCCGCCGGTCGGCGCCAACCGCATGCCGTATCTCAACCCCGAGATGGACCGGCTAATAGAGGCGGCTGAGAGCGAGTTCGACCTCGATAAGCAAAACCAGATTCTGGCCAAGGCGCACGAAATCATCGTCGACGATGCGCCGTGGGTGTTCATCGTCCACGATCTAAACCCACGTGCCCTGAGCCCCAAAGTGAAAGGTTTTGTGCAGCCACAGTCGTGGTTCGTCGACCTAACGCTGCCATGGGTGGAGAAATAAGAGGCTAACTTATGTGGGGTTACATCGTCAGACGGTTGCTCCTCGGCATCCCGACTCTCCTGGGCGTGACCCTCATCGTCTTCTCGCTGATGCACCTGGCCCCGGGTGATCCCATCAGCGCCATGCTGCCACCCGATGCCCCACAGGAAGTGGTGCAGATGATCCGGCAGCAGATGGGCTTAGACCGACCATTGCCGGTGCAGTACTGGTTGTGGCTGACGCGGGTGGTTCAGGGCGACCTGGGCCGCTCGATCGCCACGCGGCGGCCGGTCATCCAGGACATCCGTAGCGCTTTGGGGAATACCTTTATTTTGGCCTTGGCTGCCGCCTGCCTGGGCTTTACGCTAGGAGGGACGCTCGGCAGCTTCGCAGCCTTCTCCCGTGGGCGATGGGCGGATAAAATGTTCAGCGCCGCCGCCATTACCGGGGTGAGCCTACCGCACTATTGGGTGGCTATTCTGCTCATCATCATTTTCTCTGTGGAATTGAACTGGTTACCAGCTATGGGCATGCAAAGCACCGGTTCCGAGTCGTCAGGGTGGGGAGAAGTTGCCCGCCATATGATCCTCCCTACTATCGCTCTGGCACTCATTCCTATGGGTGTCATCACTCGCATGGCGCGGGCCAGCGTACTGGAGATCCTGAGCCAGGAATTCGTCATGACCCTGCGCGCCAAAGGGTTATGGTCGCGCACCATCACGCGGCATGTCGTCAAGAACGCCGCGCCACCCGTGTTGACGCTGATGGGCCTGCAATTCGGCTACTTATTGGGAGGCTCAGTGCTGGTGGAGACGGTCTTTAGCTGGCCTGGGTCGGGGTATCTTTTAAACTTGGCGATTTTTCAACGAGATTTTCCCGTTCTACAGGGGACGATTCTCGTGCTGGCGTCGTTTTTTGTCCTGCTCAACCTTCTGGTCGATATCGTGCAAAGCCTCGTCGATCCACGCATTCGGCGAACCTAGAGAACAACCACGGATCGGAACCACAGATGCACACACATGAACGCAGATGATCGGCGTGGATCTGTGTCTATCTGTGGTTGTGGTATTTGGAGATCGATGTGAACCCGACGGTGCTTGAACCACCCAGGACAACGCAAGAGTTGCTTGAGGGGCCATCTGGCAAACCGATGTCGTACTGGCAGCTGGTCTGGTGGCGGCTGCGCCGGGACAAGGTGACGCTCGCAGCAGCCGCAGTGATCCTGCTCATCATCCTGTCCGCTGTCCTGGCTTCCTCCCTCGCGCCCCACGACCCCTTCCAGGGCAGTATTCGTAAACGGCTGGCCATGGTTGGCACGCCCGGCCATATGCTCGGCACCGATGAACAGGGGCGCGATATGCTCACTCGGCTGCTGTACGGTGGGCGGATGTCTCTCGTCGCCGGGGTCACACCAGTGCTCGTCGCCCTGCTCGTCGGGTCAACGCTAGGCATTACTGCGGGTTTCGTGGGCGGGCGC
>JBKPCR010000308.1:0-28767 GCA_046727435.1 bacterium
CCCAACATGCATCGGAAGAGGCGCAGCCCCGGTGTGGTGTCACCCTCGGCGGCGTGAAGAGGCTAGTACAGGACACTCGAGCCTAGAGTGAGGCAGGCACCCGACGGATGCAAGTAAGGTGGTATGAAACCCACGGATAGCCGCAGGATCAACCGTCGCATATTACTGGCTCCGGCTCTTCCGATACACGAAGGGGAAAAAACATCATGCAAACCTGAAAAAATCTGCTGCCAACTCTTGACATTGGAAGTCATAGCAACGCCAGCGCTGAGCCGCCGCTATGGCGCGGAGCGAAATAGCGGCGGCTCAGCGCCGAGTGAGGTGGCCTCCTCTGCTCTCTTTCTCTTGCAGCTTTGACAGTCCAAGAATCGGAAGTCGCGTGCTAAGCCAGCCCTAAACATGCTTCGATCTGCTGATAGCACCCCTCCCAGCCCCCGGCACAGTCCTCCAGGACTAGCCGAGGGCAGCGAGATTGGCGCAACAGCGAATCTGTCAACTGCTTGTAGTCCCTGAAGACTGCCAACGCACCGCTGAACCCTTCCAGGTGTCGGGCCATGGCGTACGGGCAGTGCGTGACCAGCTCTACCACATAGTCTGTCCATGTCTTACCGCGTTGCGCGCTGATGTGGCTGAGGTTGTGGAACGCGTGGATGAGGTCCCGGTGATTGAAATACATCAGCACGCGGACGGTATTCTGGAACGGATAGCTGTCGAGCACGCTAATCGCTTCCGTCTGCAATGCCCCGCGAACAAACGCTTGCCACCGCTGTAGACTCTCTTGGACGAAGCTCGCAGACGTGTAGCGTAGGAAGAACGCCTCACCGGTGGTATAGCCCGACGGATGGCGATGGCCACCGACATTGAGGGGGTGCTCCGGCTGGTGCTCCAGAAACAGGTTGACCATCAGACGCTCGGATGGCAATCGCGACGCCAGCCATGAAGCCGTTGTCGTTTTGCCTGACCCTGGGAGCCCCTCAACGAAGATCAGTTGTGTCTCGCGCATGGGGTTCTCATGCTCTGCATGCTGTTTTGTAGGCCTTCCATACACCAGTAGGTACGCGAATCAGAGCGACCTAACCATTGAGTATCAGGCAAATTTTCCCTGATACCTTGATATTGGGCCACTGTTCGGGCAACCTCACCAGCGCTCAACGGTTCACGACCGGAGACCATTATATCGTAGCACGGCCAGGGGTTCGCGCCTCTAAATAAGGTCGGCTTCATTCCCCTTACTGAGGTAAAGGATGTCGTGACTCTGTTGGTTAATGCGCGGCGGCCAAGCCTGGCGAGGAGGGCGCCGCGCACGCTCGGCAAGAGGTGTATCGGTCGCCGCTGCGGTGACCGATCAGAGCATGTTCAATTCGCCAGTGCAAGCCGAGGCACGCCACGACTACCGCTTCGCGGCCCTCCTCTGCTGCTCGTCGCGCCACGCTTGGTCGCGCGCGGCGGCCTCGGGAGGCAAGATCTCGGGCGGGAAGTCCGAGGCCTCGAACACCTGGCGAACCTCGATCACCTCGTCGTCCGCGAAGGGGACGCGCGAGGCCCATTCGATCGCCTCTGCCTTTGACTTCACCTGGATGATCCAGAAGCCGCCGACCAGCTCTTTCGTCTCGGCGAAGGGCCCGTCGATCACGGTGCGCTTCCCTCCAGAGAACGTGAGGCGCGCGCCCTTCGAACTCGGGTGGAGCCCCTCGGCCGCGAGCAGCACGCCGGCTTTCACCATCTCTTCGTTGAACTGGCCCATCGCGGCCACGAGCTCCTTGCTTGGGAGAACGCCCGCCTCTGTGTTCTTGTCGGCTTTGACCAATAGCATGAATCGCATCGTCATCTCTCCTTCGAGTTTCGGGTTTGGAGCCGGGCGGCCGGACGGTCTCGACTGGCTGAACCCAGGCTCTCCTAACACGCCGAGCGAGGGGCCGCGAGATCGGCACGGCGTTCGCTGGATTGCTGTGTTGGGCCTCAGCGGGAGCGGGAACCGGCCCTCAAGGCGCCACGTAGATCATCCATGACACGCCGAAGCGGTCCGCGACCATACCGAAGCGCGAGGCAAAGAAGGTCTTGGTCAACGACATCTGCACCTGCCCACCGTCGGCCAGAGCCGCGAACAGCCGCTCGGCCTCGGCATCATTTGGCACCGTGAGCGACAGCGAAAAGCCCTGGAAGCTCGGCCGCCCTTCGCACCGACCGTCGGAAGCCAACACCGTAGTCTCGCCGATGCGGAAGCTCAGATGCATCACCTTGTCCCCGGCACCGGGCGGGACCATGCCGGGTTCATGGGGCTCAGGGCTATCCTTGAAGCGCATGAGCATCGTGACCTCGGCGCCGAGCGCGCTACGGTAGAACTCGACCGCCTCCTCGCAGCGGCCCTCGAAGAACAGGTAGGGTTGGACTTGCATGGCGTCTCCTCCTTGGGGTTGGGATGCTCACTGCACACCGCGTGCCCGTCTCGCGGGTGTACACGACGGTCATTGTCGTGGGCAAGTATTGGGAGAACTTCGAGCGGGACAGTTGTGTTGTGCACCACCCACTCACGCGTGTCAGGGTCATTGGGGTTCCAGGAACATTCAGCGGACAAGGTCCGGCGAGGCGTGATGACCGACTGGCTTGCCGTCCCTTCTCCTGTGAAAACAGCGACTGAGAGCCATGGTCATCATTGCGACTTCACCCGTCGATAGTGCGCCGTCATGAACCCGTGCCACTCCCCGTCCTCGCTCAGCATGTGCGACGTTAGCACCCGGTGATCGTCGCTCTTGAACTCGATCACATCCTTGTACCTCGCCATCTTCCCCTCGGCGGCCATGTGGGGCCCCTCGGCGTTGAGCGTCAGCACCCGTCCGGCTTCGTCTAGCGTGCCGTCATATACCCAGAGATGGGTCATCATCGAGCCGATCCACGTGCCCACGTACCGCTGCTGCTGCGGGTCATAGCCGAGCGTCAGCACCGTCGTCGCGGGACCGCAGCCGGGCATCTCGCCCTGTCCCTCGGCCAGAATCCAGAGGCCGCCGAGCGACCGCACGCGTTCGGCTCCCTCGAACTTTGACGGCGGCTGGCCCGGCGCCATCGTCGCCTCAGCTTCGTACGTCCACTCGCCGATGAGTTGCTGGAGCCACTGATGTTCCTGCTGCGGTTCGGTCTTCATCGCGTCGTCTCCTTTCGATCGACGTTTTCAAGTGTGCGGGTGTGGGTTGTCCGCTCGGTCGCCCGGGCTCCGCTCATCGCCCGGCGCATCCTCACGACGGGCGCGGTCACTCCGCCCGTCGCGGACACGTATCGGTCGGCAGGCCCGCGACCCCCATAACCGGCCAGAGTTCGACGGAGCCCAGGCGTGCCCCTGGAATCCATGTGGCGGCCGATCACCTCGTTGGGATCCTTGGCGTCGATCAGGAACTAGCCGCCGAGCTGTTCGCGCGTCTCCGCGAACGGCCCGTCAGTGACGAACGGTTTGCCGTCGCGCACCCGGACGCTGGTTGCCGTTGATGCCGGGTGCAGCGGGTTGGCGGCAAGATACTGCCCACTCGACTTGAGCTGATGTCTGAGCTGCACGGACTCCGCGTAACACTCCTCCCCCTTGGCCTCGCTCAGGACCTGCTCGTCAATGTATATCATCCACATGTATTGCATGTGTGTCCCTCCATTTTGGCGCCGGACGGTTGGCAGGCTGCTCGAGAGCGGCAATGGGCCCATCTGGCGCCCTGACTCCGTTCGGGGCTCGCGTCAATTGCCGACCGCCTTCCGGATGCTGCCGAAGTGCGCGTCGATATGGCCGATCAGGCCGGCGGTGATGAGCTGCTCGGCGGTCATCGGCGGCGCGTCCGTGAAGACGGTCCCGCTCTTCGCCAGCTGCTCGTCATGCAGGCCACGGACCACCGCGGCGGCCGCTGCCGCGCCTCTCTTGAGGAGTGCAATCGTCTCCGCCTTGGTGCAGTGGGCGTGCTCCTGCGCGTGCCTGGCGTTCAGCTCGTCCAGCATGGCCCTCGTGAAGGTGCCCCGCGACTGCCCGGACACAATCGTGCTGACGATGCCGGCGACCGGCTCGAGGCCGCTCGCCAAGTGGTGCGCCGTCACGCCGACCGTCCACTGCTCCGCCTCAGTCACCTTGTTCCAGTCCGCGGCGCTCAGCCGCTCGAGCACGGCCACGGCCTCCTGAACCTTCGCCTCGAACTGCTTCGCGAGTGCTTCGCTTCTTGCTCCCATTGGTGTCCTCCTTGATTGCCACGCGGGGCGTTGACGATCCGCGGACCGCACCCGCGGATCACCAGCCCGTTGGATATCCAGTGAAGGCGCTGGGCTCCCTATTTCCCCACTCAATGGGCCACGCTCGGACTCGGCAGCGCGGACGGTAGCGAATGGGGCGGGCGGAATGTATACGCGATGGCCACGGCCCTGATGACCATGAGGTCGTCGCGGTGAGGCGGCAGGACGGCTGACCTCACACCAGCAGCCGAACGTCAGGCGAAAGGTTCCGGGACAAGCCAGTCACGAGCGACCACCATGCCTGAGGTGCATGGTTTCCCATGTCGACCATGATGACTGCTCTCCGCCCGAACATCGTGCCGCGGACTTGTAGGGCGATCTGGTCTCGAAGCTCGACGGGGCACTGCCGCCGCACGCTTTCCAGCAGTCGCGAGCGACGCTGCTCTTGGCGATGCTGCCATCCACCGAGCAGCCAGACAGTGCCCAAGGCGACCCCGTACAGGACACCTAAACCACCAAGCCACAGCAGCCGGACCTGGGTGATGATATCCATACCACACCTCCCTTCCTGAATCCGTGGCCCATCGGTGCGCCCGGCGGCGCGCCGGTACTGCTCGGCATGGGTAGCCTCGCGGGCACGCCACACCGTTCACGACGATCCCTCAGGTGGAGATCAGGAGGCTCAGCTCACAGAACGCGTTCATGGGCTCCTCCCATCGACTCTGCCGCTAGACATTGATCGCCCGCGATCGCTTGTTGGCACGGCGTCCGCCTCGCTCGTCTCGACTGGCGGAGTGTGGCAGCGCGGGAGGTTCAGGACCACCATATGCTTCTTCGTACGGCTGGGATGTGGACTCCAGGCATGGAAAACGGTGCGAAGCATCCATATCCTTCACCACGCCTACCAGCTCAGCGCTGTGGGAGAGCACTCGACCGCTCCCCATACGTTGGTCTGGAACACTCCGGCGTCTGAGGTCTCGTCCCACGCGGAGATCATTGGCGTCGAGCGTGACGACGGGGATCAGGGCCTTCCGTCTGACCCGGTCGGCCATCGTTCCGCGGAACACGTGCCGCCACCCTCGCCGTCCGCGAGCCCCAACCAGAATGAGGTCAGCGTGCTGTTCCTTGGCGACCCTCACGATTTCGTCAACCGCTCGGCCCGCGCTCACCACCGTGTGTATGCGGGCCTGCCATCTTGGTGGAACCAAGGCGTCAAGCTTCCAGCGCGCTTCCTCACAGAAGTCGCGGCGAATGAGCTGGTGATTGAACCAAGAACGGAAGTACTCTCCGCCCGGATCGATCATGTCGCTGAGAAAGAGGGGGAGCCCGCCGACGGCATAACAGCGGACAGACGCCCCCTCGACCACGTGGAGGAGGAGGACGACACCTCCCACCGCAGTGGCCAACTCAATGCCAGATCGGACCGCTGCTAGCGACGGTTTGGAGAAATCTGTGGGCACCAGAATGCGGGTCATTACCTTCCCTCCCATGTCTTGATGGCCTCGATAGGCGGAGCATCGCGAAACTATGAGCCGCGCAGGCCCCATCCCACTCACCTGCCATGGACGCCGGGCGTACATCCATCGCCCCGACTAGCCGTGTCTGCACCAGGATCCCAGTACGCCAGACATGCGGCCATCCGTCCTGCTTGTGCGGATGCACCTCCTAGCTGCACTGGAGCCGTCATCTTGAGATACTAGAGCCACATCAATTGGAGACGAGCGACGTGCGGAGCGCGTGAGAGGACGGACGTCCGGTGCTGGTCTCGAGCGCGAATGGCCGCGTGAACCCGGAATTGGGCACGCTGTGGACCACGAGGCGGACGCGCGGCGGCAGTCGAGAGGCCAGGCGTGTGAAGACGTTCCAGACCTCGTGGGGCGTACCGGCCAGCAAGTCCACGATGACCGCACGTCGCCGTGAGAAGACAGCACACTGAATGCGCACCCCGACGTGGCCACGAAGCTCTGGCAGGGCCAGTTGGCCAAGCACGGTGCGACGCAGATGTGAAGCGCGACGATCGCGCCGGTTCAGCAGGGCGAGCAGGATCACGACCGCGCCAAAAATTAGCGCCACGCCAAAGACTCCCCTCGCAACGTCCATCGATACCCTCCCTCCCGTGAACTCTCCTAGGGGAGACGGATACGGTCCACACGAGATCTCGTGCCCCATGGTGAAATCTCCTGGAGATATGGTCCACGCATCGCTCATGCCGCGACACTGCGCATCCGCCTTGCCACCGCCGCCCCACAGCGCCTGTCTGATCATTGCATGCCCAGACGGTCGTCACCCTCGGAGGTCAGCTCCAGACATGCCGGGCATGGCAACAACTTCGCCTCGGCCGTCGACGCCCATCGCGATCACCCTCTTGGATGACTAGAGGCCGTATGACCCGTCCCGCCTCTTCGCGCCTCCACTGTATGCCGGCCGAGCGGGCCGTGTGACGACGCAGGTCGGTCTCGTCTTAGCTCCCCGTCTCGGGCACGGTCATGACTTCCAGCAGGTGGCCGTAAGGGTCCTCGAAGTAGAAGCCGCGCCCGCCCCGGCGAGTGTATAACTGGCCGTCGGTGTGGCCGTATGGCCCGCTGCCGTAGGGGAGCCCCTTGGCCTTCACCCGGCCGAAGATCGCCTCGAACTCCGCCTCACTGACATGGAAGGCGTAGTGATGGCTCTGGCCCGTTCTGGGATCGAATCCCGGTCCACCCCATGCTTCCGCCTCGTCGGCGAAGTCAAAAGTCAGGCCCTCGTTGACTTGCACTTGCGCGAAGTGGCCTGGACCCGGCTTGACGGTCAGGCCAAAGATCTCGGCGAAGAACTCGGCTGCGGCGACCTTGTCTGTCGCCGGCACGATGGTGTGGTCTAAGCGAATCGTCATGGCTCACCTCCAAGTCGGTGGGTGTTTTTTTGATTCGGACGATATGTCGATCTCGTCTTGGTCAGGCTAAGATTTAGCATACCTCACGACTAAGCAAGGCCAATGCCAGTCTCGGACCACCCCCGGAGGCATGGGGAAAGGCTTGCAGGGCAGGGATTTCGGCAATCATGTGGGGTGACTTGGCCGATGATCGCATAGACAACCCCCACCATATGTTGTGGTTCTACGGCATATGGTGGGGGGTGCCAGGTGGGAGGTGTCGAAAACAGCTCTCCCCGAAACTTCCCGCTAAGGGCCTAGAGCCGGCGCCGTGAATGTGTGATCCCGAGCTTCTGCAGGCGAAACCGCAGGGTGTTGGGATGCAGGCCTAAGATCCGAGCTGCCCCCCGCGGCCCCTCGATGATGCCGTTCGTTTCTGCCAGGACGCGCAGGATGTGAGCCCGCTCTACGTCCTGGAGGCTCGCGGCTGGGAGCGGGTGGTCGCTGGGGGGTACCCGTTGCTCGAGGGCCTCATCGATCTCGACGATGGGGCCACGGGCGAGAATCGCGGCACGCTCGATCACGTTCTGCAATTCCCGCACGTTGCCCGGCCAGGAGTAGCGCATGACGCGGGTCATCGAGTCGTCGGAGAGGCCTGTGAGCGCCTTGCCCAGTTTCTTGGTCATCCTGGCCAGGAAACACTCCACCAGCAGCGGAATGTCGTCCTTGCGTTCACGCAGTGGCGGCAGGGTCAGTGGAAAGACGTTCAGGCGGTAGAACAGGTCCGCCCGAAAACTGCCGGTCTGGACCGCCATGGCAAGATCGCGATTTGTGGCGGCAATGACGCGAACGTTGACCGTGATAGTATGGGAGCTTCCTACCCGCTCGAACTCTCCCTCCTGGAGAACGCGGAGGAGCTTGGCTTGCAATTCCAGCGGCAGCTCGCTGATCTCGTCGAGGAAAATGGTCCCGCCATCAGCCAGTTCGAAGCGTCCGATCTTGCGGGTGACGGCGCCCGTAAAGGCGCCTTTTTCATGCCCGAACAGCTCGCTTTCGACGAGCCCGGCAGGCAGAGTGGCGCAGTTCACCTTCACCAGCGGCCGATCCCGATATCGGCTGCGCTGGTGGATGGCGCGGGCGATGAGCTCCTTACCGGTCCCGGTCTCGCCCTGGATCAGGACGGTGGCATCGGTCGGCGCCACCTGTGCCACCCAACGCAGGACCTCCTGGAGGGTGCGGCTCTGGCCGATGATTTCGCCACGGTGATGCGTTGTGGTGATCTCTTCCTGCAGGTACACGTTCTCAGCCTGGAGCCGATTTTTCAGCCGTTCCACCTCGGCGAGCGCTTCGCGCAGCGCCTCCGCCTGCTGGGCATTGTTGATAGCGGTCTCCAGATGTGCGGAGAGGATCTCGAGGAGCCGTAACTCATCCTCATCAAAGGCGTGTTTCTGCAACGAATTGATGTTGATCGCCCCGACCGTCTTCCCTTCGGCGCAAATTGGCATCGAGACATAGCTCTTCACGCCAAAGGCTCTGCCGGCGGGATGGATAAACGCGTCCTGGTCGATATCGGGGCAGTATCTCGGCTGGCCGTCGCCAATTACCTTCCATGTATACCCTTGCGGAGCGGGCAGCCGGTGGATCTGTTCGATCACCCAATCCGGGAGACCGGTATGGGCCTTCAGCACCGCCTCCTCGCCCTCGCGTAGGAAGATTTCAATGGCATCAATCCGCTCAATATGCGTGCGCATAGCCTCAACGGCGTTCTCCAGCACGCCTTGCAAGGTGGTGGACTGGTGGACACTGTGCGCTACGGCACTGACGATGAACTCGTAGCGATGCTTCTTGGCCAGGCGCGCGAGGTCCGCCTCGACAAGCGCGTCCGCGTGCTTCCGGTTGGTGATATCGCGAATCAGGCGCAACCAGCCGAGCACGCGACCTTGGCCATTCTTGACGGCGGTGACGACCGTTTCGCCGATGAACGTACCGCCATCGTTGGTGCGATACCCCACGTCGACTGGCGTGGCGATGTCGCCGCTGTGGCCATGCGGCTGGAAACGCCCCGCCGCTTGATCATCTGCCATGCACACGTAGAGAAGATCAAGGGGCTTGCCGATCACGTCTTGTGGAGGAGACCCAAAGAGGGTCGTAAACGCAGGGTTGATCAGCCGAATCTCCCCGTGGAGATCTGTCAACACCATGGCGGCCGGTAACGCATTGAACATGGCTTCAAATGTCGCCTGCTCCTGACCCAGCGCCGGATCAGCGCCATCCCACCTGGATTGGTTGGCCATGGAGCGGTACAGAGGACTTTCGCCGGCCTGCCACTCCCTGACAAACGCCGTCGTGGTGTTACCATGCAGATTCATAGCAAACCTCTGATCACATCGATATGTTTTTAACACAGGAGATACATCGAATTGGTTCATCACTCGGTACGTATGACATGTGCTCACTTGAGGCACCCGTCGAGGATCTCCAACAACGGCGGTAGGCGGCGTCCTACTGACATACGAAGCCGTGCGCTCTTGGTGTCGAAGGTTTGGGCAAGCGTATGCCTATCAGTTTCGCGGTCGGTGCCCCAAGCCTATAACATAATTTGAAATCTGTTCGTCTGTTCCGTTGGTTATTGATCATTGCTCCCTCCTCGTATCCTGGCTCCCTCTTCGGTACCCCGATGTGAGGTCATGACGTGAGCGTAACAGAATTGGAGGTGGCAGTTGTGATCTTGCCGTCATGTTTTGGTGGAAAAACCGTTGCCGTTCCGTTTGTGGTATCCTGGAGAGTCGGGACAAGTCGCAGGTCCTTGGGCGTGTCAGGCACGCACGAAGGGGGTGAAGACGCATTCCGGGCCATCGGCCGCGGGCACGCGATGCCAGCAGCAAAGGAGGTGCGCATGAAGGAGTTTCCCCCATTCCGGCTGGACCCCGGCAACCAGTGTCTGTGGCGCCGCACGGGGGCGGGCGATGACGAGCGCATTCGGTTAACCCCCAAGGCGTTTGCCGTCCTGCACCATCTGGTTGAGCACGCGGGACGGCTGGTGACGCACGCTGAGCTGCTCGAGGCCGTGTGGCCCGAAACGTACGTCCAAGCAGAGGTGCTGAAGAGCCACATCTTCGACGTCAGACGCGCCCTCGGGGACCGTGCGAAGCAACCGCGCTTTATTGAGACCCTGGCCCGGCGTGGCTACCAGTTTATCGCCGCGGTCGGCGAAGGCGGCGCACCAGATTCCACCGCGGAGCCGCGCCGCAGTGACCTGCTCCTCACGAACCTGCCGGCGCCGGCCTCGGATCTGATCGGCCGGGCCGCTGCGCTTGCCGAGGTGGCCGAGCTCCTGGCGGCGCAGCGAATCGTCACGCTGACCGGGGCCGGCGGGATCGGCAAGACGCGCCTCGGCCTCGAGGTCGCGCGGCAACTGCTGCCAGAATTTCCCGATGGCGTCTGGCTGGCGGAATTGGCGTCCCTGTCCGATGCGGACCTGGTTGCCGACGCCGTCGCTGCAGCCCTTGGACTCGAGCTGGCCGGAGGCGTAGCATCGCCCGATGGAGTGGCACGGGCCCTCGGCCCGAAGCAGCTCCTACTCGTGCTCGACAATTGCGAGCATGTGATCGACCGGGCGGCACGCGTGGCTGAAGGGTTGGTGCGCGCCAATCCCAACTTGCGCATCATGGCCACGAGCCGCGAGCCGCTGAGGGCCGAGGGTGAGTATCTCTACCGGGTGCCGCCGCTCGATGTGCCGGCAGAGGAGGCACAAGATCCGGAGGACGTGTTGCGCCATGGTGCGGTCCAGCTGTTCGTTGCGCGGGCGCGCGCGGCGGCATCCCATTTCGTGCCGGAGGCGCGAACCGCAGCGATCATCGGCGCCATCTGCCGGCACCTTGACGGCATTCCGCTGGCGATCGAGCTCGCGGCAGCGCGTACCGCGACGCTGGGGGTGGAAGGGGTCGCCGCCCGTCTCGACGATCGGTTCAGGCTACTCACGGGCGGCCACCGCACGGCGCTGCCGCGGCACCAGACGCTGCGGGCCACGCTCGACTGGAGTTACGAGTTGCTCCCCGAGCCCGAGCGCGTGGTGCTGCGACGCCTGGCGATCTTCGCAGGGGGGTTTACATTGGAGGCGGCGGCCGCGATCGGGGCGAGCGGCGAGAGCCCTGACATCGCCGTGCCGGATGTTATCGACGGTGTGGCAAACCTCGTCGCGAAATCGCTGGTGGGGGTGCATGCCGAGACCGCGACGGTGCGCTATCGCCTGCTCGAGACGACGCGGGCCTACGCCCTCGAGAAACTCACCGCAGGCGGCGAGTTCGAACAGGTCGCCCGCCGCCACGCGGCATATTACCGAGACCTCTTCGAGCAGGCCGAAGTCGAATGTGAGACGCGGCCCACGGCCGAGTGGCTGGAGGAGTATCGCCACTGGATCGATAACGTCAGGACGGCGCTGGACTGGGCCTTTTCGCCGAACGGCGACGCATCGATCGGCATAGCGCTGACCGCCGCATCGGTGCCCCTGTGGTTCCAGCTCTCGCTGATGGTCGAGTGTCGCGGGCGCGTCGAACGCGCGCTCGCCGGCCTCGAACCCGGATCGAGCCTAGACGCACGCTGCGAGATGCAACTCTATGCGGCCCTCGGGGCGTCCTTGATACAGATCAAGGGCCACGTCCCTGAAACCGGCGCGGCCTGGGCCAACGCGCTCCAATGTGCGGAGCGCCTCGAGGAGACCGAGTATCAGTTGCGGGCGCTCTGGGGCCTGTGGTCTTATCGCCTCAGCCGTGGCGAGCATCGCGCCGCGCAGGCGCTTGCGCAACGGTTCTCCCGCCTGGCCGCGCACACCGCCGACCCGGCCGACCGGCTGATCGGCGCTCGATTAGTCGGCGTATCGCTGCATTATCTGGGCGAGCAAACCGATGCCAGGCGTCACCTGGAGCGCATGCTCAGCCACTATGTCGCCCCCATGTACCGGCCGCATGCCATCCGCTTTCAGTATGACCAGCGCGTGATGGCGCGCGCCACGCTGGCGTGGATCCTGTGGCTGCAGGGATTTCCCGATCGGGCCATGCACACCGCGACAAGCAATGTCGAAGAGGCGCGAGCCAGCGATCATGCGCTGTCGCTGTGTTACGCGCTGGCCGAGGCGGCGTGCCCGGTGGCACTGTTCGTCGGTGACCTGGCGACAGCCGACTACCTCGTGGCGATGCTGCTCGACCGTTCGGCCAAGCATGCGCTGAGCCTCGCGCACGCCTGCGGCCGCTATTTGGAGGGCGTGCTGCGCATCAAGCGCGGCGACGCCGTGACCGGATTGCGGCTTCTCCGCACCATGGTCGACGAGCTTGGTGAGACCAGGTTCGTCCTGCGCTACACGGCATTTCTCGGCGCGTTGGTGGAAGGCCTGATCGGTGCTGGGCAAGTCGCCCAGGCCCTGGTGATGATCGACGAGGCGCTGGCGCGAACCGAACGCCACGAGGAGCGCTGGTGCTTGGCCGAGTTGCTACGCATCAAGGGCGAGCTTCTCCTGTTGGAGGGCGCGGCGAGGGCCATCGTGGCGGCCGAGGAGCACTTCCTGCACGCCGTCGACTTGGCGCACCTGCAAGGTGCCTTGTCCTGGGAACTGCGTGCCGCCACGAGCCTCGCCCGGCTGCGGCAACAACAGGAGCGGACCGCCGAAGCGCGGGGAATCCTGGCGCCGGTGTACGAGCGGTTCACCGAGGGCTTCGATACGGCTGATCTGAAGGCCGCGCAGGCACTGCTAAAAGGTTGCGGGTAGCCGGAGAAAAGTGCGCTGCGCGGCCAGAGCGATTTGAACCCCAGCATGGGACGAGTCACTCTACTGTTGAGATGCTTGATCTGGCGGCTTCAGGTTGACATGCAATAGGTTGACAATACCCTTCCCACTCTGTTTGGCTAGAAGACAGGTGCTGCCAACAGTGCTGCTGCGAACGGGTGTCAGCGGGGCCGCCTCAGCTAGAAGCCGGTCGATGCGTGATCAGATATGTGACGGCCGAGTGAGCAGGTGTCTGATCGCTGGCCTAAGGCTGATGACGAGGGGTGTGCTCACAGGCCCCGCGGGCTGAGCCTGTCACGTGGGGTGGTCGTTTCAGTGATGCATTGCAGTGCCGTGGTGTCAGCCTTAAGCTGGGGTCTGGAGCATCCGTCAAGCTCTAGGCCATCGATGCTCAAAAGGCCGCCGGTCTCGGCGCTGCGACACCTTTACGACACCGTGGCGTAACATCAGGGAGCTTTCGGTATGTTCGGGGAGAGTGCCACGACCGATCGGAATCCCTGATGCCCGCGTGCTATCTGGATTAATGTCCTGTAGTATACTTCGCTGTACCGCACGTCACGCGGCCGGTTTTTGGCTCATAACCCAAAGGTCGCTGGTTCAAATCCAGCCCCCGCTACCATAAAATCAAAGGGTTAGCTGATTCGTTAGCTAGCCCTTTTACTTTTTTGTCCGTGTTTTGTCCGTGTTTTCCTGCAAGCCTTCATTGGCGGCCTTCCGACGCGGCTTCACCGGTGGCGTGGTGGGTAGACTCTTAACGTAGAGCGTCGTTTTGGTGATCACCTCCCGGAGGTCGAGGTCGGAAATAATATTGTAGCGGTCAAAAATACTCCGCGTCCGATGGCCACTGATCTTCATGGCTACAGCCGGATCGACACCAGCTCTGACCATATTGCGCACCGCGGTACGACGCAGATCATAGACCAGTTTGCCTTCGACCCCCGCCTCGCGGCACGCCCGCTTCCACGTCTTGCGGAATTCCCCGACCCGCTGTCCGCCCCGATGAAAGATCAACGGGCAGTTCAGCCGTCGCGCTCGCAGTCGCCGCTCGATGATCTTCCGCAGGTCCTGCTCCAACGCTAAGGCGCGACCATGACGGGTCTTGGCATCCCTGGCGTGCAGCCGCAGCGTCCACGTTTCGCGATCAAACGCGGCCCAGGTGAGCGCCCGCATCTCATCAGGGCGCATCCCCGTCCAATAGAACCATTCGCAAAAATCCCGCACATCGGCGGGCGTTATCCTCCGAGAGGCTGAGGAATTTCGGTGCCTGCGTCAGCGTGCCGGGTTCGACCGCCAAGCTAAATGCGCGCTGCAGCCCTTCCAACTCGCGATTGATCGTCGCGTCAGCGGCTCCCTCGCCCTGACGATGCGCGATATAGTCCCGCAGACGATCTGAGGTCACCTCTAACGCACGATCCATCCCGAAGAAGGCACGAATATGCCGGAGATGTGACCGAAGCTGTGGCTGCCATTTGCGCTTCTGAATGTGATAATCTCGCTCCACGCCTTGCAGCAGTTCTTCCACGGTCACCCGCTCCTGCTGGGGTCCTTGAAACGGCCGAAGGCCCAGCTCATGGGCTGCAACTTCCCGTAGCCGCTGCCGGAGCAAGCGACGTGCTTCCGCTTCGGTGTCTCCGGCAGATTCACGCATCTCGACACTCCGGCCGCCTTTTCGCACATAGTAGGCGATCCACCACCGCTTCCCCCATTTGAACATACGCCCATCGCCTCGCATGCTGCTCCTCCTTTCATAGTCAATTCTCGTTGAGCTGACACTGGGGCACCGTACCTGTAGTCAGGGTCGGTAGTCCACGGGCCTGAACTCTGAGCAACACATTCACGCTCACGAGATCTCTGATGGCACGGAAGACCCCCATCATCGATACTCCTGTCTGGGCTATCCTGAAGATTTTTTGGACTGGATAGCCTGACCAGCCGACGGACTATCTATACCATGGCATGGCTGCATCACCACGATTTTTAGCGACCTTGGCGCTGACGAATGTAGCGCTCTATGCCTCGAGCCGAAAAGCGGAGTTGTCGGCGAGCAGGCCGAACGGTAAAGGGGAGCGATTTGGCGTGATGGTAGAGCCAGTCCTTGGTGACGGCCAAGCGTTCGGCGGCCTCATCAATGGTGAGCAGTCGATCCTCATCCGACAGCGCTGCTGCACTCGTCGCGGACACGAGTTCGGCAAGGCGGGCAGCCAGCGCTCCCTGAAGGGCACTAAGTTGAGACAGCAAGGGTGGGATGACCTCGACTGGTAGTTGTTCCACCTTCGTGAGATTATGAAGGAGATCGATCAGGGTCGGATATTGCGCCACTCTCCTGGCCGCCACAGCTCTCACCTCGCGCCATACCTGCCACATCGCTTTGATGCCGTGTCCGACTCGCGGCAGATCTGCCTCGCTTGCCAATATCCGAGTGGTCTCGGACCTCGCATCATGACGGGCGTGACTCGGAACCATTGCACCGAGATAGACTCTCGCGCCGGTCAGTCCTTCAGCGAAACCACCGAAGGACGTTCTAAGCCTATCAGCGGTTATTGCTCAGAGGGATGCAGACGCATCGCCAGAACGCAGACACACCACGAAGCGCAAGACGGCATGGACAGGCTAGTACCGGCCATGCTTCACCGTGGAGAAGCTCGGCGATGGTTCTGCAGAACTCCGAGCTCGTGCCAGAACCGTTCAGGCGGAAGCCGGACAGGCCTTCGGCATGAGCCAAAAATGAGCGCTTGCGAGCGACTTGTCGTCATGACGTGATGCAAGAGCGATGAGACTGAGAGCAATCGACTCCGAGACAGTCTGAACCGACGTGGCTCAAGCCACCGCTCGAAGACAAGTTGTTTGATCGGAGAGAATATCTCCCAAGATGCAGAAAGTAGGTGGGAACTACGGGACTCATAGAAGCACTGAGCTCGGTGTTCGTGAGGATTCGTCAGGTCATGAGGTTCGTCTCCTTCTCCTCTCTATCCATTCCGGTCGTTAGGCGCCTTGCCCCAAGGCCACCACCATGAACTATGCTGCCGGGCTAAGACGCGGTATCGCCGATCGCGTGTCAGCTGCGGCGTCGTGTCTTCGATACCTCGGCGCACATCGTACCACACTCGCCGGCATTCGTACAACCATGAACCGACGCATCCGTTTGACGTGTGGCATCGTCCGAAGCGCAGCGGCGAGCCTGGTGAGCCGCCGTCATCACTGCAGCAGGCGGCGGGCGAATCCTCCCTGGTTGAGCTGGCGAGGGCAGGTCCACGAGCCGTCACGGCGGGAAGAACGGGAGTGAGCAGGCAGCCGCATGACCATGATTCAATGAGGAACACCTGGCCATGGTGTTCCTCGATGGGAGTCGCGTCTCATGAACGGTGACGTATCCACGACACCTCCTGTCCGCATCGGCATTTCGGCCTGTTTGCTCGGAGAACGAGTGCGATTCGACGGGAATCACAAGCGCGACGCCTATCTGGTCGAGGTGTTCGGCCGCCACGTGACCTGGGTGCCGGTGTGCCCCGAGGTCGACATGGGGCTCGGGGTGCCCCGTGAGACGATGCGGCTGGAACAGCATGGGCACGAGATCCGCTTGGTGACGCCCAAGACGGGAGCCGATCACACCGAACGCCTGAGGACCTTTGCAGCACAATGGCTGACGTCCCTGGGGCAAGAACGCTTATGCGGGTATATCCTCAAGAAGGATTCCCCCAGTTGCGGCATGGAACGGGTGCGGCTTTATCCCAGCACTGGGGTTCCGAACCGCTCCGGGCAGGGTCTCTTTGCGGCGGCGCTGATGCAGCGCTTCCCGCATCTGCCAGTCGAGGAAGAGGGGCGGTTGCAGGATCCCCAACTGCGGGAGAACTTTGTGACGCGGGTATTCGCCTACCAGCGCTGGAGGCAGATGACGGAGCAGAAGATCACCCGAGACGGGCTGCTGCGGTTTCATGCCCAGCACAAGTTTGTGTTGGTCGCCCATAGCCAAGTTGGCACTCGGCGAGTAGGCCGCCTCCTGGCCCACCCCGAGCCGTTCATGGATGAGCAGGCATGGGCCGCGTCCTATCTGGATGGGTTCACCGAGGTGATGCGGCGGACCCCCACCCGACGCGGGCACACCAATGTCTTACAGCATCTGGCGGGCTATGTCTCCGCTCACCTGGACGGCGACGAGCGGGAAGAGCTCACCGAGATGATTGATCAGTACCGCCGTGGCCTCTTGCCGCTCATCATGCCGGTGACGTTGATCCGCCACTATGTTCGGAAGTTTCACGTGACCTATCTGCTGGACCAAGTCTATCTCAGGCCTCATCCTCATGAGTTGATGTTGCTGAATCACCTGTAGTCGCCGGCACACCGCGCCAACATGCACGCTGTTGGTGGCGTCAAAAACTGCCGGAACAGCGGTCTTGCCTCCGACGTGTGAAGACCAGAGACCTTGAAGACCTGGCTCTGGTGACATGCACGGCGAGGGCGTGGAAGATCGCTCCTTGCGCCTTCACCAACAGTATCCGACGGTTTGTGATACGATAGGTGACTTACGCCTGTCCTCTATACGGTGATATCAGAAAGTGACATACCGGCGCCTGACGCGGGTGATCGTCGGCACGAGGAGCCAACCCTATGAATGCCGCACGTCCAGCACCGCGGTTCGATTGGTTTATTCCCATCGATGGGGACGGCGTTCGCTTAGGCACCAGGCAGGCTGAGTGACCCCCGACCTTTGACTATTTGCACGAGGTCGTGCAGACGGCCGAGCGGCTGGGATTCTCGTCATGGCTGATCCCCACCCGCGTTGTCAACGGGCTCTTGGATGAAAGTGCGCCGCTGGCGGAGACCTGGACCATGGCCACGGCCCTCGCCGCGGTCACGAGCCGGATTCGCTTGCTCATTGCCATCCGGCCGGGGTTCATCGCCGCTGGACTGCTGGCCCAGAGGGTGGCGACGCTGGATCAGATCAGCCCTGGCCGGGTGGATCTGAACCTTGTGCCGGGTGGGATTCCGGGCGACTTCGCACGTCTGGGGGTGGAACTCGACCACGCGGGGCGCTATGCACAGGCCGAGGAGCTCATGCAGGCCTGTCGGGCCCTGTGGACGGGAGCGCTGACCGATTTTAACGGTACTTACATCACCCTGCGCGGCGCCCGTTGCTCTCCGCCACCTGCGGGTACCCTGCGGTTCTATCAGGGGGGAGCCTCGCCGCGGGCCGAGGCGCTCGCGGCACGGCTTGCGGAGGTGTCCTTGAGGTAGATTGAGCCACTGGAGCCGCTCGCCGCGCGGATGGCGCGGGTCACGGCGCAGGCCCAGGCCGGTGGTCGCACGGACACTGTTGGTTTGCGGACCCACCTGGTGGTCCGCGACGACCCGGACGCCGCCTGGGCCGCGGCGGAGAGCCTGATCGCGCATGCCGATCCGCACGTGGTACAGCAGCGTCAGGCCGTGATGGCCGGCACGCCGATGGTGGGATCGCAGGCCCAGGCGAGACGGGTGGCCGAGCATCGGATCGGCACCCATCTCTGGAATGGCCTGTCCACGGTCCGGGTCAACTGCGGGACTGCCATGGTCGGCACGCCGCAAGAGGTGACCGACGAACTCCTCGCCTCCTGGCGTCTCGGCATCGATGAATTCATCCTGTCCGGGTTCCCCCACGTGGAAGAGTGCCTCCGCGTGCACCAGGAAATCGTCCCGCGGCTGCGGGCGGCCATTGCTGCAGCACCCGTGGACGAGGGTGGTGACTAGGCTCTGGCGGTACCTGCTTCCTGTACACGACGGTGTGGCGATCAGCGAGTGCGTTCGCCCCGGGTCCCCTCGAGCCGGACCGCTGGCACCATCGGGCACGTATAGACAGGCACGCGGGCTGGTCAGCGCCTGCCCAGCGACGCGCTGGTTGGCCAGACGGCTACTACACCAGTCTCCGCCTGACACCCTGCAGCCTGAGGCGGTCGGTATGCGCTCCAATCCACAGTCGTGCACGTGCATCCACGAGGAGTCAGGAATGGAATATCGCCGGTTGGGACATTCAGGTCTCCAGGTCTCCGTCATTGGACTGGGCACGAATAATTTCGGCCCACGCCTGGATTATGCGGCCGCCGAACGTGTCTTACGCCAAGCGGTTGAGGTTGGTATCAACGTCATCGAGACCTCCAACACGTACGGGGAGGGGCAGGCGGAAGCGTTCATCGGCCAGGCATTGCGCGGCCACCGTGACCAGGTTCTGCTGGCCACCAAAGTGGGGTCCAACATGGGCGAGGGGCCCAACATGCACGGGGGCTCACGCAAGCACATCCTAGAACACATGGACCGCAGTCTCCGGAAACTCCAGACGGATTACCTCGACCTCTACCAGATCCACTACTACGACCCCTTCACCCCCTTGGAAGAAACCCTTCGCACCATGGACCATCTGGTGCAACAAGGGAAGGTTCGCTACGTCGGCTGTTCCAATTTTGCCGCCTGGCAGGTAGCGGAAGCCATGGGGACCGCCAGGGCCCTGGGGATCGCACCGCTGGTCAGCGTGGAGCCCGAGTACAGTATGCTCAAACGCGCCGTTGAGAAAGAGCTCTTGCCGTGTTGTACGCGCTATAATGTGGGGATTCTCCCCTACTTCCCGCTGGCCAGCGGGTTTCTGACCGGCAAATACCGGCGGGGCCAGCAGCCGGGAACCGGCACACGGTTCGCCGTCCAGACCCAACGCGCCGCCACCATCCTCACGCCGGAGAATTTCGACGTCTTGGACAAGCTGGAGGCCTTTGCGGCGGCGCGATCCCGCCCGCTGGTGGAACTGGCCTTCGCCTGGTTATTGGCCCATCCCCAGGTGAGCAGCGTCATTGCCGGCGCCACCACCCCGGAGCAAATCACCGCGAACGCTAAAGCGGCAGACTGGCACCTCTCGGCCGCCGAGATGGAGGAGTTGGACGGCATCTTGCAAGCCCTGGCGCACACGTGGGACACCCCGACCACACACCTGCGGCCGTTCCGGCCGTGGTAGACCGCCCATACGAGGACGGCTTAGGGGAGAGGCCAGACGCCTGCTGGCGTCTCATTGCCGCTCCTGTGCTTTTGCGCCTTCTACGGCGCGGTCGCCTGCCACGGCACCGACAATGGGCCGAACGCTGGTGGAGGCACACGGCGTTTCGAGGCGGCTTCATAGGCCGAGGCGATCGTCAGCAGGACATCCTCCTGGCCCGGCTCGGCCCGAAACACGAGGGAAAAGGGCAATCCAGGCGCCGGAATGGTGGTCGGCGTGTCGGATGGGACGGACACGTAGCGGGTCCCATCCGGACTGAGCGCGAAGATCGGGTCGTAGACGGTCGTGACATAGCCCGCCGGGATGAGCACCTCCGTCACGCCTGCGTTCGGACCGGTGAACGTTTCCAGGCGCAGGTTGCTCTGGATGCCGTACTGGGGTGCGCCACCGATCAGGGCCGGCGGCCAGGGCGTATGCAGGCGGACCAGCGCGTCGAGCTGGTTCTCCAGCATCACCATCATGTCGACCCGGCGCAACAGTTCGCGCAGCATGAGGCGCTCGTTGACGCCCTGGCGCTGGGCCAGCGGATTGCGCGGGTCGGACACCTCCTCCCAATTCTTGAAAGCGGCGCGCTGATCGTCGCCCCAGAATTTGGAACGTGCGTTGAGCGTCGGAAAATCGACGAGCGTTTCGGCGTATCCCCGCGCCTGCCAGTCCGTGGCGCGCCGGCTCAGGTATTGCGGGATATGGAACCTGAAGGTCATCGCCAGTTCCTGGTGCTGGATGGTGGCGAGATCGAGGTTCGAGGGCGGCGCGATCCGTCCTTCCGCCAGCGCGACGCCATAGTCGATCGGCGGCATGGTCCCTGTGCCGAAGAACTTGCCGGGCATGAACTCGGTCGGCACGATCGCTGCCGCGAACTCCTTGAAGAGGGGATGTCCGTCAGGCCCGAGCCTAAACAGTAGCTCGGGCATGAATACAGGCACCAGCCTGGCGAGGGCGCGCCTGAAATCCGTCTGCATGGTTTCGAGGTCGGGATCTGGCTCCCACAGGGGATCGGTCGATTCCACGAGTGTCGCCCCCAGCCGGCCGCCGAGGATGGTCTTGATTTCCTGTGCGGCCGCGGTAACAATCGGCTCTTCGGTCTTCGAGCCTCGCGGATACACCATGGACTCCCGGATGATCCCCAGGCGCATGCCCTTCAGCGCGCCCAGTGCCCCGGACATCGTCGCGTGGCTCGCGTACGGTGTGCTCAAGATTGACGAACGCGGCACGGTCGTGAAGGGGTCGCGCGCGTCGTAGTAGCCCTCGACAGGATCCTTCAAGGCGTCGAGAACTTTGGCGCAGTCGCCGATCGTGCGGCAGAGGATGCCGCTACGGTCGCAGTAGATGTCCGCGCCGATGGCGCCGCCGTTGAAACCGAGCAGCGACTTGTGCGGCAGGATCAGCGCCACGGCATTGTGATTGGCCGGGCCGCGGCAGGACGCCCGTGTTTCCTCGCCGAGGCTGGCCATCACCAGATTGGCGCTGACCGACACCCCCGACCCCGAGCTCGATCCCAGCGAAGCCGCGCGCGTCGTGTCATAGGGGTTGGCGGGGTTGCCAGCCCAGGTGCTGCGCTGGTAGCCCAGCGTCGAGGGCAGCACTCGCTCGTGTGTGTGGCGTCCGCCCGGGTCGCCAGCCCGACCGTTGTATTCCGTGTTGACCGCCTTGGCGAAGATGATCGCGCCCTTCTTGCGCAGCTGTGCGACCAATACGTGATCGCGCGCGGGGAAGTCGATGTCGTAGCGCGCGTCGCCGCCGGCCGTCGTGCGCATGTCCTTCGTGTCGAACGGGTCCTTGAACGAGAAGACGACGCCGTACATCGGCATCGTCTCGAGGTCGGGATGGTGCCCGTAGGTGGCGTCGAGCTCGGCCGCGCGCTCCAGTGCGTCCGGAAACCGGCGAAACTCATCGCACACGGGGGGCGCGCCGGGGGGCAGCGGCCCCGCGGACGGGTGCCGGTCAAAATCTCCCCGGCAGGTGACTGAGCGCTCGCCGCGGATGTTGAGGGTGGCCAGCGCGTTCAGCTGCCCGGCATTCGGGATGCCGGCGATCATCCCGAACTGCTGCGACACAGTCGGATCGGAGGCTGTTGCCTCCATGCGCCCGAATTCGAGTGGCGGCCCCGTGTATTTGTCGAGATTGGGCAGGATGGTGGACGCCTTGATGGTGTGCGTCGGGAAGCGGAGCGGCGCCTGCGCGCGCACGGCGCCCGTCACTTCAGGGACCGGGGCACCGTCGGTGGTGACGAGCCTGCTGGCGACCCCATTATAGGCGCGGGCGCGGTCGAGATAGTACTGCACGATGGCGACGCAGCTGGTCTGCCCCGACGTGATCGCCGCGTGCAGCGCCTCGATCGTCGCCTCTTCCAGACGAAACGGCTTCTCATATGCACCGGACTGCGCAGTCATGGCGTCGTCCTCCGTGAGTTGTCTGACGATGCTGTCATGATGATGTGAGCGGGTCTCGTGATGCGGTCATCCGCGACCACACGCCTGGCGTCGTCCGTCCGGGGGGCATGGATGGGTAGGAACCCCCTCGGCCCCTCACGTCTCACCCCGTCCTCCCAAAGAAGGGGGAAGTCCGGCGGACGAGGGCGGGTACGATGACATGAGCCCTTCGAGATGCGCCTTGACGCGGGGCCATTCGTCGTCGGTGACGCTGAAATAGACGCTGTGACGAATCCGCCCATCGGGCATGAGCATGTGGTTGCGGAAGGTGCCCTCCTCGGTGGCGCCGATGCGCGCCAGTGCCTGCCGCGACTTCGTGTTGAGCGTGTCGGTCTTGAACTCCACCCGGTCCCCGCGCGCCGGTGGTGGCGATCGATATTGAGATCACTGGTCGACCCGACGGGTTGGTCGGTGGCCTTGGCCACCGTGGTGAACCGAACTACCAGACCGGCCTCTTGTTTGGCCAGTTCGGACGCGACGTAGCACCGCATCTCCTCCTCGGAGCGCACCGTAGAGGAGAGATACCGCCAGATCTCGTTGGGCTCGCCGGCACGCCATAAGGCCGGGACGTGGGCCAGGCTCACAGGCTCCAGACGCGCATGGTGCCCGTCCAGGATCACAGGTCCGATCAGCATCACGTCCTCCTGGCATGTTGCCTCTGCTGCATCAAGGTGCCCACGTCCCGGCTCCCGGGATCGGCGCTCTGCTGCAGGGTCTCCGCGACCTGCTGTTGATCCGCCCGCGAGCGGTTTTGACTCAACTTGAGCTTCCCTTCCAGACGCGTGATCCGGATCGCAAACGTCACGATGCCCTGCATCTTCTTACGGAGCTCGGCCTTGGGCCCCTGGAAGCGCCAGGGGGTGGCGAACGGCGCCTCATGCGTCCGCACCAGCGTCTCGAGGAGTGCCTGACAGGCGTCATCGTCGGTGATCAGGCGCGGGCTCCCGTAGGCATGCACGACCGCATAGTTCCATGTCGGGACATTGGTGGGATCTGCCTCATACCACGATGGGGAGACATACGTGTGGGGCCCCTGGAAGATCACCAGCACGTCCTGCGACGCGTCGAAGTCCCGCCATTGCGCATTGGCCCGGGCCATATGGCCATACAGCGTCCCATAAGGTCCCTCGTCAGCTGCCAGCATGAGCGGCAGATGCGACGCAAACGGTACGCCCTCGTGCTGGGTCACCAGGGCGGCAAAGCTGTCGTCGCGCATCAGCGCGTGCAGGGTCGGGAGATCGTCTTCCCGAAATCGTTCTGGCAGATACATCGCTGTCCCTTCCTTCGCGTGAGCGGAATGTCGTGTGTCGTGCGCTCGTGCTGCCGTGTGGATGATGTGTCCGTTGATTGTAGGCGAAACATGAGCGTTTGAGAAGCCCCACGTGTCTAGCCAATGATCAGTCTATTGCTGTGCTATGACCCTGGGGAGTGGGAGAATGCCCAGCACAAAGGACATCCAGCCGCGCAATCATGCCGCTGGAGAAGGCCTAGGGGTATCTGTCGACGAGACTCTCCTTGAAGGCGCGGAGGTCACGATCGCCGGCCGCTCCTAGGAAAAACTGATCCAGGTTCAGTCGGAGCTGGAGCCGGTGCACACGGTCGTGATGGATATTGGTCACGAGGGCGCCGTAGAAAAGCACGTCGCGGCCTTCAGCCGCGTCGACCCAGGGTAAATCTCGGCCGGGGTCAAGCTCAACGGTGCGATTATGCACCACGGCGGCTCTGGACCCTTTTGGGTGCCGATTGCGTCCTCGCCATCCAAGGTCTATACTGCGTGCCGACAATTGGATCTGCGCAGGCATGAAGGCCATGGCCAGGCGTAGGATGATGATCTGTGCAAATACGTCAGATGCCAAAGGGAGGTCGCGACGATGGCCTCGACCACCGCTCCCACCGCCATGATGTGCCACGGGGCATGTCCAGCCCATCATGGGGACCTCTCGGCAACGGGTCGTCAGGAGACGCGGGGACTGCGTTGGTGTGCTATGATCGCCTGTGGAGCCTGAGGAGACTGGCCCGCACGGCAACGCATCGAGACGCCTTGGCGCGGCATCCTCGCGATGCGCCCAAGGCAGGGGGTACTCGTGAAGCCGATCCACGCGCGAGGCCCTCTCGCCGTCTGGCAGCGCCCGATCCCCAGCCGACGCCGCTGCGCCAGCAGGGATCGCGAGCGGCGCGCCGTCACGCCCTCGGGCTGCCGCCCTCTGAGGGACGTGGAGACGGATCCGCCCGAGCGGTTGAGACTACTGGACCGTCGAAGGGCGTGTTGAGTTCCACCGCAATCCGAACCCTCTCAGGGGCGACCTCGTGGTGGGTATCGACGACCCCATCGCGTGACGCCTATAAGGAGACTGCCATGCTTCCCACGCCGGGCTTCCATCATCTACATCTCAACGCCGTCGATCCTGACGCCGCGATCGACTTCTACACCAAGCAGTTCCCAACCTCGGTGAAGACGCGCTGGGGCGGTCTGCCGGCGGTCAAGGCGCGGACCAACGTTCTGATGCTGTTCACCAAGGTCGCGACCCCGCCCGCGACGTCGCCGCAGACCGCGATCTGGCACTTCGGCTGGCACGTCCCCGACACACCCGCCCGCCGCGATGTGTACCGCGAGCGGCCAGACGTCGAGTTGTTACCACTCTACACCGGTGACAACGACGGTGAGGTCTTCATCAGCAGCGACACCTGGCCCGGCAGGGACGGGGTGCTTGGCCTGACGCAGGCGCAGATCGCCGACGCCAAGGCCACAGGCCTGCAGCCGACCCGTCGCGGCGGCTTCGGGTACATGCGGGGACCCGACGACGCCATCGTGGAATATGCCGGTAACCATCCGGCCGAGCGCTTCAACCACGTGCACCTGTACCAGGAGGACCCATTCTGTGCCCAGCTCTGGTATCAGAAGCACCTACACGCGCCGATCTACGATGGGCGCACCAGCCGCACGCCCCTGACCGAGGCCACCTGCCAGGTGGCGCGCGGGCCCGATCGCACCTGGCCGGCGCTCGAACGGGAAGGGATGTTCCGCACACCGGCGGCCGCCATCGAATTCGACGACGTGGCGTTCCTCTGGTACATGCGCCAGGGGGACCAGCCGCTCGCCAGCTCGCGCGGGCATGTATCCGATCACGTGGCGCTCAGCGTCACCGACCTCGACGCCTGGATCGCGAAGCTGCGCGCTGAGGGCGTCAGGTTCCTCGAAGAGCCTTATGCGCTCGGCGATACGCGCGCCGTAATGATCGAGGGCCCGAGCCGCGAAGCACTGGAGCTGGTCGAGGTCAGGTAACTCGACGGCCCGCAGCATCCGGACGTGTCACGGAGTGCATGGACCCGGTGGCGATCAACCGGCGAGTGGGGCAGATGCGGCGATCGCCAGGACCCAGCAGCCTCCGACGCGCCCGGCTGGGGGTGACACGCAGGCGGTCGAAGGGATCCGCCGTGAGCATATGCCACCGGCCTTACATCAAGATAGTGACCGAAAGCTTGCACAAAATTCCGTGGGGGTCAGACCGCTCAGATAACTTTTCAAGGCGTACCAGCCGTGGTTGTGCGGGGGGATGAGACGGCTTGAGGCGCCGCGTCGCGCCGTGCCCCTCGTCGACCACGCCGTGGCCACGGATCGGCAAATGCTGTTTGTCGATCCGGTCGATGCCTGCATCCGCGAAGGGCGAGTCGCGGAACTTGCAGCCTCGCGTCCGGGAGTCTCTCGTCGCGCCCCCGCCCTGGCTTTGGAACTGTCCCCGGTGCGCGTCAATGCTGTCACCCCGGGCCTGATTGACACCTCGCTGCTCCACACCGCCGACGGAGCGGAGTGGGATACGACCATCAAGAACCGGGCCGCCGTTTTACCCGGGAGACGGGTGGGCACTGCAGACGAGGTCGCGCAGGTGATCCTCATGCTCATGGCCAATGATGACATGACGGGTGAAGCGGTGCATGTGGATGGAGGCGGCGGCCTCGATCACCGCGTCGACCACCCGATGTCCTTCAGGCTAACTCGCTACTCGTTGTGACGGACTGAGAGGCGCCGGGGGGATCTCAACGGATTCCAGTATCGCGGCAAACATGGACCGGGGCTTTTGCCCGAAAAACCGCTCTGCGGCTGTGGTCCCGTCAGAGCGCTTGAGCAGGAAGTTGTGAACGGCCGTCAGGCCTTCACGCTTGTGGGGGTTGTCGAGGCCCCGCAGCTCGTGGTTGCGAAACGACAGGTAACCGTTTCGCCCTTCTCCATTGGCGCTGGAGCGGTGGAACACCTCCGCGAGCCTTGCCGCCTCGTGCTTGAGCCGCTCTTGCTGAGCAGAGGGCAGCTCACTCAACGCCCACCGGGCTCAAACAGCGGCAATCGGATGCGATCAGCAAGGTCACGAAGCGGCTGGCCTTCGAGGAGAGTCTTGGTGGAGACGACACGCTCAAGATCGTACGATCGAAGCAGATGCGCATGCATGGCGTAGGACTCTGATTGTATCAGGTCTAGGTGATGCACCTGCTGACGGACATAACTCGACACGAACTCGATGGTCGCTTGCATTTTGGGGACTATGCGCTCCGCTTTATCGATGCGCTCCATAGAGCTCTCACTGAGCCCTTCCTGCTGGGCAACCTGGCGGATTGTATCGATCTGCTTGTGGATGTCACTGGCAATCAGCATGCCGTTTCGACGTACACCTCGGTCTAGGTCGACGAAGTGATAGGTGTGGCCAATGGCCTGAATGCTCTGGCCGACCTGCTCTCGCGATTGCGTTAGGCGTTGGTGCCCTCGCCGAGCAGCTTCGACCGTGTGCTCGGTCCGCGCAAGACTTGGTGTCGCTTTTGGAGGGCGACCAGGGCAGCTCCGCCCCGCTTGGATGTTGTCGCTCTGGGTGTGTTCTTGCCCACGGGCGAGCGTCTCTTCAGCCGTCGTCAGGGCCTTTTCGGCGGCCCATTGTTTGACAGCCATTGGAGCCGCGACAGCCTTGATGCGTTCATGCTGCACATGGAATAAGTCGGGCGAGTGATGCACCCCGAGATGATGTTCGACATACGCCAGAAGCCCTGGCACCTAGTCGCTTGTCGATTGGATAACGTTGCACTTGAGAGGGGCTAGGGCAGACGACATCAACTCGCTCCAGGTGTCGTGATCACGTGCCTCGGCCGTCTGCTCCAGCAGGATATAGTTACTCACAGGCTCAATGGCGACCAGGCAAAGGCCGCCCATCCAGGTTTCATCTGACGTCATCGTGATATCTATCGGCGTCATGTCCCGACCTAAGCGCTCGGCCTCCTCACGGCGGTAATCTACCAACGCTTCTTCAACACCCCGATTGATCCGCTGTTGGCTTCCAAAGGAGGTCCCGACAAACCGGTTGAGCCCGGTCATCTCTAAAAAGAGGCAAACCAACCGAATGCCACAGGCACCGATTTCGACCAACACCACATGTAGCGCGAGCACCAGACGATGCAGGAAGGCAAGACCGGGAACGCTCTCAAAAAATTCGACCACAGGAGGACACGCACCGAGCCGATCCTGCCAAGCGCGCCACGCTTGCAGCGTGGCCAGGGGCATATCAAGCCTTTGAGCGGCCTGCCGCTGAGACAGTCCTTGGACTTGCAGGCCGCAGTACTGCTCAAGGAGTTCGTCGCGTCGGAGGCGAGCCCAGCGTTGGTGACGATTCACATTGCCCCGTTGTTTGCAATCGATAACAGTACCCACCGGTCCCTCCTCCCAAAGCCGCCGTTATTTGTGCGATTGATGGCTCAGGATGGCGGGGGATCTCCCTCGTTGCAACACTTATGGGTGCCGAGTCATGCATGTGCTGGGTCGTTATCTATCTGAAGTGGCCGAGGCCGTGATTAATGATAGTATGCCTTGACAAATATATATCTGAAAACTAGGATAGGATAGCTATTCATTGGCTGCACTTTTTAGCTCATCAGGGAGCCCACAGGGCCTAGATTGCACGTATTCGCCTGTCTGACAATGCAGCTGTGTTCCACTTCAGCACCGTGGGCCCAAGTATCAGACGATTTTTACGACAAGTACCCAGTATTACCTGGACAGTACTACCCGGCATCGAGCCACATAAGTTTTTTCGGTTGCAAGAGTTTGACTTTAGCCAGACACCCTCTAGCATTGCGTCGGCGCGGATAAGGCATTGGCAGCTTAACGCATGCTCGCCGGGAATCTGACGTTCGGTAGGCTCATCTGGACTCATCTGGAGCACCGCTTCTCTGAGTGGACAACACCTCTATCGGGTAATTCTCTATGGACCTGCATACCATTTCGGAAATTGCGCGCCCTCATCGCAGGGAGGGAACACTCGATTGGCGCGAGGGAGATGCCTGGCTGGCTGGCGGCACATGGCTCTTTTCTGAACCACAGCCAGGTCTGCGCCGACTGATAGATCTGGAAGGATTTGGCTGGGAGCCGGTGACGATCAGTGAGCAAGGGCTCGCCATTGCCTCCACCTGCAAGATCGTCCAGCTCGACACGTTCGCCATGCCGGCGGACTGGCAGGCGGCGCCTTTG
>JBKPCR010000309.1:0-9213 GCA_046727435.1 bacterium
ACGTGCTCAGCAGGTGGCGTGGTTTAGCGCCGCAGGTCGATTGGGGGGGCTGCCATCCCACCCCGCTATGGGAACAGGCGGACCGTTGTGGAGAGGAAGAACGGCCGTGGCTCAGCGGTGTATTCAACCTCGGCGAAGATCGCCGTGATGTGCCCCCGACGCTTGGGGCGACGGTGCACATAGCGGTCGTGTTCCGCCGGCATCTCGTATGCTTCCCAGCGGGCGTCTCGAAAATCGCGCGTCGGCGCCGTGGCCACCCAGGCCCGGACGGATCGGGGCGGCCGATCGGAGGTGAGGGCGAGGGTGAGGATCTCCCGCTCGGCGCTGGCCTCCCAGCGCAGCGTCGGCAAGCGGAGCCGTCCAGCCGTGTGTTGGAAGAGGGCCATGAGTCCGGCGATGGCACGCTCCCGACCGGGCTGGAGGGTATGACCGGTATTGGCCACATAGAGGAGGTAGCGCTCACCGGGGAGGGCGTCGTAGTACACGTTCAACGCATCGAGCGGCCAGTACCGGTCGTTCGTCGCGAGGACGATGAGTTTCGGAACGGTGAGGTGCTGGCGATAGCTGAAGGGGTCAACGAGGGCGGCGAGGGTGACCGCACCTGGCTCGCCGGCCAGGAGGCGCTGCGGCAGCCCACGCTCCGTATACTCGGCGATCTGACCGCTGAACTGTCCCCAGGTGTCACGCTGGTGGCGCAACTGTTGCGCCAGATTGAGATTGTCGTAGACCCACGGGGCGATCGCCTTGACCCGGGCATCCACCACGGGGGTCAGCCAGGCGGTCCATCCCCGTTTCGAGGCACCACTCACGACGAAGCCAGCGGTCGAGATGTGCTGCTGGCGTTGGAGGAAGTCCTGGATCGCGTCCATCGCCCTGACGACTCCTTTGACCATCGGCAGTACGAGAGGCCAGGTAGTGTCCTGGGTGGTGAGGAACTGCACGAAGGTATGGGCGAGCAGATCATCCTCCCTGAGCCCCCCGAACAGTGGCTGATTGGGGATGTCCGAGAGGAGGGCCACCGGCGCGCGCAGCGCACGGGCCATGAACAGGGCCTCACGCCATTCCTGCTCCGCGGCGCCCGTGCCGGTGACGAGCAAGAGGGCCAGCGAGGGTAGGTCAGGGGGCACCTGCGGGAGGATGATCCGGAGGCGGTGCTGCCAGGTGATGCCTTGCCACACGTGCGAGATCAGCCGTAATTCATGGACGACGAGGCCCTCCTGTGGGCTCGTCTGGGCGACGTGTTCCCAGCGGTAGACCGGGTCATCAGCCGTGACATAGCGTTGAAGCTCGGCAGAACCGATGGGAGTACTCGCCATCACGAGGGTCAAGGCGGTGAGGATCTGGATGGCTATGAAATGGGTCATCGCGGTACCTTATGACAGCTCCCCCAACAGCGCCTTGGCCTCCTGGAGGTCCGCGGTGTCAAAGCCCTCGGTGAACCAGCCGTAGATCGACGCGAGGAGCTCGTAGGCCTCGGCGCGCTTGCCCTGCTGCTGCCACAGGCGAGCGAGGCTCACGGCGGCGCGCAGCTCCAGCGACTTGGCCTGCTGGCGGCGGGCGATGGCGAGGGCCTGCTGGAAGCAGGTTGCGGCCTCAAGATGATGCTCCGGCGAGAGCGCCAGCCGTAACTCACCTTCGAGCCGCCATCGTTCGGCGTCGTAGAACCGCCCTTCCCCATGCGGGACGGCCGCCCGAGCCTCGGCCAGCAGGCGCAGCCCTGCTTCCGCCTGCCCCATGGTGCCATAGACCCAGGCGAGCTGTAGCAACTGATACGGCCGGTATAACTTGTTCCCCATGGCCTCCCAGGTGGCTAGGCCGGCGTGCATCTGCGCGATCCCTGCCTCCCCCTGGCCCTGCACGACCAGCGCCCAGCCCCGGAGGATTTCCTCGTGCGCCAACCATTCCACAAAGCCATGCTCGCGCGACAGGGGCATGGCCGTCTCGGCTTGCGCTTGCGTGGCCTGCCCCTCCCGGCGAAACTGATGCAGCCAGGCCCCCCAGTCCAGGGCGCAAATCAGGGTATACGGATGCCCCAGTTCCTGGGCCAGCCGCAGTGCCTCCTGCTGCTGGTGCACGGCCTGGTCCGGATAGCCCCGCACACAGAGGGTCCAGGCCGCATAGCTCTGGCAGCACGTCCCTGGGTCGTGCCCACCATAGCGCAGACTCGCAAGATGCAGCTGGGGGGTATAGTGCGCGATGGCTTGGGCAAACCGCGCCTGGGCCGGGACTAACTCGCCGAGCCAGAACAACGTGGGCCCCAGCGCGTGGCAGGCCTGCACGAGCAGCATGGGGTCTTGTCCACACTCGGCCAGCGCCAGGAGTTGCTCCCCCAGCTCGCGTGCGGTCTGCAGCTCCCCGCGCCCCACATAAAACCGCCACAGCCCCCAGAGGGCGAGGAAGAGCTGCGGATGCTCGCCCAGCTGCTGGCAGAGCGTGCGCGCGCGGGTATAGAGCCGTTCCACCTCGGGGTCCGTAAACCCCTTGGTGACCATCAACGCGGGCCCCAGGGTGATCTGGAAGTCCAGCTCCTGCTGGGCGCGCGCGGGCGTATCCGGGAGGGTGGCGAGCACCTCCAGCCCTTTCGTCAGGTGCGCTACCGCTTCCAGATTGGCGGAGCGCTCGATGGCGCGCTGGCCCGCCCGCTGCCAATACGGGATCGCCTGCGTGATCAAGCCCGCTTCCGTGTAATGCCGCGCCAGCCACTCGGGTTGGCTCTCGGCGGTCTCCGGGAACTGGGCCTCCAACACCTGCGCAATGTACTGATGATACTGCTGCCGGGTGCTCTTCAGCAGCGACTGATAGGCGGCATCCTGGATCAGGGCATGCTTGAAGCGGTAGCTGGCCTGGGGAGGCAGCCCCTGCTGGTACAGGAACTCCGCTGCGACCAACTGCTGCAATCCCCCCCGCAATGTCTTTTCGTCCCAGGGGGAGACGGCCTGTAGCAGGGCATAGGCAAACTCACGCCCCAGCGTCGCCCCGAGTTGCGCCAGGCTCTTCACGGTGGCCAGGCGGTCCAGCCGCGCCATGAGCGAGTCGTGCAGCGTGGCGGGAATGGCCAGCGGCAGCAGCGGCCCGGCGAGCTCATAACGCTCCGCCCGCTCCTCGAGCAGGCCCGACTCCAGGATCATTTTGGTCAGCTCCTCTATGAACAGCGGCACCCCGTCGGTCTTGGCCACCACCTGCTCGATGACCTCCGCCGGGAGCGTCTTGCGGTGCGCCACCCGGCTGACCATCTCTGCCGTCTGGCGCCGCGGCAGCCGGTTGAGCGTCACCTGGGTGAGGTGCGCGCGCCCCCTCCAGGGCGGGGTGAAGTCAGGCCGACAGGTGAAGAGCGCCAGGATACGGGCGGTGGGGCCTTGATCGACCAGGAGGGTGAGGAACTCCAGCGTCGAGGGGTCCACCCAATGGAGATCTTCCATGACCAAGAACACGGGCTGCTGCACGGCGATACGCTGCAAGATTGTTAACAGGACGTGGAGGGTCTGCTGCTTCTGCTGCTCGGGTGACATGGTGAAAGGGGCGTCATTGGTTGGCAGTGGCAGCGAGAGGAGGGCAGCCAGCAGGGGGACGGTTTCCGCCAGTGGCAGGCCGTGCTGGACCAGGAACGCTTCCAGTGTGCGCCGCTTTTGCTCGGGAGACTCCCCCCGCTCGAACCGCAGCACCACCCATTCCAGCAGATCAGTCAGCGGATACAGAGCGGTATGTTGGTAATAAGGCGAACACTGACACGGCGTCAGCCAGGCTTGGGGCTCGGCCGCCACGTGTTCGGTCAGCACCTGGACGAGGCGCGATTTGCCGATGCCCGCCTCGCCGCTGAGCAGCACGACCTGCCCCATGCCCTCTTTCACCTGGGCCCAGCGCTCCAATAGCAGCCCGACTTCCTGCTCCCGGCCCACCAGAGGAGTCAGACCAGCACTGCCGGCCGCTTCCAGGCGACTGCGGGCGGTACTCTCGTACCGCACCTGATACACCTCCAGCGGCTGGGCGAAGCCTTTCAGGAGCGGTGTGCCTAGCGGCTGGCAGGCAAAGAAGCCACTGAGAAGCTGCAAGGTCGCGGCACTGATCACCACGGTATTCGGTGCCGCCAGCCCTTGTAGGCGGGCGGCGACATTGGGCGTCTCGCCGAGGGCCAACTGTTCATGCTTCTCCCCTCCTCCGATCTCGCCCACAACCACCTGACCCGTATGAATGCCCAGACGCACCGCCAGCTGCACCCCGTGCTCCTGCGACAGGCGGGCGTTGAGTGGTCCCATCGCCTCCACGATGCCCAGCCCGACCCGCACCGCCCGCGGGGCGTCATCTTCGTGTGCCAGGGGATAGCCAAAGTAGATCAGTAGGCCATCGCCGAGGTACTGGGCGATATGGCCCTCATAGCGGGCGATCACCTTGGCACAGGTGTCTTGATAGGCCCGCACCACCTCGCGCCACTCCTCGGGGTCGAGCTGGCTGGCGAGCACCGTCGAGTCTACCAAGTCACAGAACAGCACGGTGAGCTGGCGCCGTTCGGCATCAGTGGTCTGGGGTGCGGCTGGGGGTGGTGCGACCCGTGCTGGTTGGCCGGGCTGGATCTCAGCCGGCACGGGTGGCTGAGGAGAGGGGGAGCGGTTTGGGGTCGTGTCCGTGTCGCCGGTCCAGATCAAGCCGCGCCCCGCGTCGTCGACCACGTGGGGTTGCGAGTACAGGAGTTCTTCCTTCAGCGCTGCAAACTGCTCGTCATCCAGCTTGAACTGGAGCTTGAGGGTGCTATAGGCCACACGTCTCCGGCGCTGGAGCATGGCAATCGCCTGGTCAAGGATCTCCTCAAAGCTCATCGCCGACCCTCCGTGTGCGCTACGCTTCGCAGGGGACCGTGTGGGGATGGGAGATGCCGTCGGGGCGCATGTGTACCATAGCTGGCTGGCAAAGGAAAGCGGAAAGTGCGGCGGCCACGCCGCAAAGACGACGCGATACGGCGAGAGGTCGCGCCTATCTGACCACTTCCAAAGGATGAGCCAAGGCGATTGAGCGTCTGTTCAAAAGCTCAAACCGACTCTCGCTTGGATGGGACAGGGATTCTCCCCCTTTTTGCCCCGTGACCGCTTACGATCCATGAGCCGCACGCCTCCACGCGGGGGGCACGGTTACCGGTGGCGGTGCTCCTCGGGCAGCCCGAAGTGGCCCGCCGTCGCGGCCTCAGCATCGAACTGGATCAGCACCGCCGCCTCCTGGCCGACGACCCAGGCATCGTGCCCGGGCTCCACGACTACCACTTGGGGCGCAACGAACTCGAAGGCGCACCCGTCGGCATATGCGCCCCGCACGTGGCCCCGGGCCAAGAAGCCGACGTGCGCATGCATGCAGAACATCGTACCGACGAGCGGCTTCAGGTGCGTGGACCAACGAAATCCCGGCGGATACACCAGCCGCTTGACGCGGCCGTTGGCGGCCCGGATGACATCGACGGTTACGCCACCGACCTCGTGGTGGTCGGCGCCCTCGATGGGTGCGAGTAACGAGTCCATGGCACTCTCTCCTGCGCACACTGCTGGCGCACGCTGGGAGGTCCTCTGCGGCACAGCCTCTCTCAAGGGGCTGTGGAACAAAGCCCTCTGCCTACCAATCTCTGCGAGGCGCCCCATGCTTGGGGCCTCTCTGGTGTCTCAGTGATCGCGGCCTCTCTTGCCATCTTTTTGTGCCTCCCCGCCATGGCCTCCAGCGCCTGGATCATCTCCTGGTCGCGCGTGACCGGTGGCCACCGCGTCATCGAAGCCTGTGACCAGGGAGGACGCCTTCACAGGTGCGCCCCTGCGTTCATCCCGCTTTGATCGTGCACGAGCCCTCGCTCACGCGCTGCCGCTGAGCGCGCGGAGCAATTCTGGGGTGACTTCGCGCAGAAAGGTCTGGCTTGCCGTCGTCATGTCCCAAGCGCCATAGGTCTTGGCAATGAGGGGGCGGAGCTACGGATCAGCCAGCAGACGTTCATAGGCCCCCGCATCGTCCATCTCGAACACATAGCGCAGATCGGCCCGGAGCCCCCCGGCGCCCGAATAGAGCTTGACCGAACGAATGCCTGGCACTTTCTGCAACGCGGGCACCACTTCCTCCAGCGTCCACTGCCAGTAGGCGGCTACCTCGGCATCGCTTAAGGCGTCTTTCAAATGCACCCGTCGCACATAGACTGTGGGCATGGCGGTTCCCCTTGTGTCGGGAGTAGGTGGGGCGGGCCGATCGGCTTGACCAGGAGCCTGCATTGCATGGTCCGCCTCACCGACTGCTAACGCAGAGCGGCGGAAGGAGCAGACGATGGGACGTCCCTCCCCATGGGGAGGGCCGACAGGCGGGTCAGGAGTTGAGGCCGCAGCATGAATCGGGAGCGTACCAGACAACGCACGCTGGCGTGAGGCATGAAGAACGGATCGGTCAGCGCTCGCGGCATCGACGCGCTCCCTGATGGTGCCGCTGCGAAACACGGCGCACTTACGTCGCCCAGGGCATGGTGTGTGCGCCACTGTATGCGGAGTGAGCCGCCGTGTCAACACAAATGTGCCCTGCCGTGCTCGCCGTGAGAGGTCGACACCAGCGATGGTGGCCATACGGCAACCGGTTTGGGATGGATCATGAAAGGACTATGTGGGGTAGATTGTTGATTTGAGCCAGTTGGTCGCGTTGGCGGGGCGGGTAGAATCGGTGCAGGCATGCTGAGACGCTCTGGTCTGGTCTTCATATGAGGCTGTATCCCCTCACCAATCCCCAGACGTGAGCGATCGACACTACGCCATTTTCGAGCGGTTGTCGCAAGACCGCCAGGGCATGGCGGCAAAACTCAGGGAGTTCATCCAGGCAGCGCACGCCATGGTGGGCCAGCGACACCTCGCCCGGCCTCGGCACGTGGCCGCCGATCAGCCCCGCATCCGAGAGGGTGTGGTGGGGACGCGACACGGGCGGGTGGTGACCACGGCGGTGCGGGCGCCGGTGAGGCCCGCGACGCGGTGGATACGCGTGTTGTCGATGGCTTCCGCCAGGGTCATGGCTGGCAGGTTGGTGGTCAGCCGCCGGGCCAGCATCGACTGGCCCGCCCCTGGGGGACCGAGCAAGAGCACATTATGGTCACAACGCCGGCATCAGCTTTAGCTTTGTCCGCGAGTCGATTGCTACATTGTAGTGCTGGTCCCACTACGTCGATGCGCACATTTGGATATAGCTTGGCAGGAGGAGGCGAGGCACATCTGCACTGAAGGTCTCACAGCGGCCATACGGCAATGGTATTTCAGGGCACGGCTCAGTACTGGCGTGCGCCTAGTTGTGGCTGCCGAGAGAGGGGTAAGGGCTGACGCGGCCCGGAAGGGAACAGCTGTCGTACCGCCTCCGGCGAGAACTCGAGCAGAGAGACGATGTAGACGAACCGATCCGCTTGACCTGGACAGCCTGCCATTATGGCGGCCAGCGCCCTGGTTTCGCTGCCCGGGCTTGGGGTGCGGCCTTGGTCATATTAGCGGGCTACCCCCTGAACAATTGCTACCAGTCAGGACCTCCGCGGGGCTTTGGTATCACCTAGTTTGGCTGCGCCCGATTCTTGCGGAAAAGTATACCACACATAGCTTAGCGGTGGACCTTGAACGAACCAAGATCGAGGCGTAGAAGAGGACCAGCAGAGCCAGCCGCCGAATCGACGGGTAACGTTCTCACGCCAACGAGCTGTGTCGCATCGTCGATGAGAGCAGATCCTTGCTCTCCTGTCGCGACGTCAGCTCATGAAGAGAGATCGGAACGAAAGGTACATGGGGATCGCTGGTGCCCTGGCAAGCGCACTAACGCGTACGCAAGCGTTCACCTTCTGGAAACCCGCGTTGTCATAGCGAGGAGCGGAGCGACGAAGCCATCTCATGTAGCGCACAGGCGAGATTGCTTCGGTTCGCTCGCAATCACGACGGCACTTCACGCTAGGTGAACGGTTACACTCGTACAAGGATTGCGGCAACTCTATCGCTACGGTACGCTAATTCTCTAGAGACATTATCGTTATCGCTGCGGCGTTGGGGCAGGTAAAGCCGCCAGAACAGGTGTCTCAGTGCTAGCGCGTCAAGGGGGGAATATATGAGCGAGCCCAAGACGAACCTTAACGGACCTGATCTCGCCAAGGGAGTCGCACTTTCGACAGTCGCCGACGGCGTCATGCTGCTCGGACACACGCACGGCGAAGCGGTGCTCCTCACGCGGCGGGGCGACGAGCTGTTCGCGATCGGTAACGTCTGCACGCACTATGGCGGCCCGCTGAACGAAGGGCTGCTTGTGGACGATACGGTTCGTTGCCCGTGGCATCACGCCTGTTTCAGCCTGCGCACCGGTGAGGCCCTCTGCGCGCCGGCGCTGAACTCGGTCTCCTGTTGGCGCGTCGAGCAGCGGGACGGGACCGTGTATGTTCGAGAAAAGCTCGAGGGTGTAGGGCAGCAAGCGCCTCTGGTAGCGGCCGGTATGCCGGGATCGGTGGTTATCGTGGGGGGTGGTGCGGCGGGCAACGCCGCCGCAGAAATGCTGCGTAGGGAGGGCTACGTTGGTCGTATCACGATGCTGAGCGCCGATGAGTCGGTGCCCTGTGACCGGCCCAATCTTTCGAAGGGCTATCTGGCGGGCACTGCGCCCGCGGAGTCGAATCCCCTCCGGTCGGCGGAGTTCTACCGAGAGCATGGCATCGACTTGAAGCTGGGCGTGCACGTCGTAGCGATCGACACCGCGAGCCGGAATGTGCAGCTCATGAATGGCGGCCGGTATGCCTATGATGCGCTGCTGCTCGCCACGGGCGCCGAGCCGGTGCGGCTCGAGGTGCCTGGCGGCGATCTCCCACATGTGCACTATCTGCGCACGCTGGCTGACAGCCGTGCCATTATTGATAAGGCCTTAGCCTCGCGACGGGCGGTTGTGATCGGCGCGAGCTTCATCGGTCTCGAAGTGGCCGTATCGCTCCGGCGCCGCAATATCGAAGTGGATGTAGTCGCGCCGGAGACCTCTCCTATGGAGAAAATCCTGGGAACGGAGGTTGGGGATTTCATCCGTAAGCTCCATGAGGAACACGGGGTGACATTCCATCTCAGCACAACAGCCACCTCGATAGACGCGCGCAGCGTCACGTTGAAGAACGGAGAAAACCTCCCGGCCGATCTCGTGGTCGTCGGCATCGGCGTACGACCGGCGATCTCGCTGGCGGAACAAGCGGGACTCGCCATTGACCGTGGCATC
>JBKPCR010000310.1:0-13874 GCA_046727435.1 bacterium
GTGGTCGAACGTGTCGCTGTTGAGAAAGGCCAAAGCGACTTCTTGAGGGTGAGACGTGCCAAAGATCAGGGATAGCACACCCGTCGAAATGTCCTTACCTTTGTCCGCCAGGGCATTGAGGTCGGCGAGCGACAACTTCCCGGCGTCGACCTGTTTCTCGATCTCGGCAGCCGTTTCGTCGCCAAGGATCGATTTGAGAGCGTTGCGGGCGACAATGGCCAGTCGGGTATTCCGGGTAGGGGGTTGTTGGCCAGGCTGCATGACCACGCCCGCTACCTCCAATTCGATGAGGGCATGGTCAGTCTTTTCTTGATCCTCGGGCGCATAGACAACCAGTCGAGGCGGTTGTGCATCGTTCAGTAATGAGTCTATGTCGTGTCGGAGCTGGAAGAAGCTGCCGTCGTAGCGCGCCACCGTCGTGTTGGGGAGCTCGAATGCTGCAGCCGCTGCAGTATAGGCCCCTTCCGGATCATACCAGACCACCAGTCGATGGTCTTCGACCTGCCTGGCGATCAGCTGGAACAGATAGTTCGTGACAACGCCTTTACTCATGGTGATCCTCACCACAGTCGCGTGATTGGGTATGCATCAAACGCAGGGTCATTGCTGATAATTGGAATCTGCTCGACCATTGCCTGCGCAATGAGCAGCCTGTCGAAAGGGTCGCGGTGATGAAAGGGCAACGTCGTCAGTGCGGCTGTGTGCCTCGGCTCGATGGGCAGAATGTGGAAGTCGTTGGTCCCAATCTCCCGCTCGATAAACACTTCATACGGTTCGGGCAATGAATACTTTCTGAGGCTGATTTTAATGGCGATCTCCCAGTATGTCGCCGGGCTGACCTCAATGTCGTTGTTTGGGTCAGCGATCAAATCTCTGGCCGTTGTACTGAGGTGCGAATCCTCCAGGAGAAACCACAGGAAGGTTTGGGTATCGAGCAACAGCCTCACGGCATATAATCCTTGAAGTCCTCCAGATGCTCGTCGTCTTCGGCAAGGATGATCAGCTTCCCCTTCGCACTCCCCGGCCGACGTGGTTTGCGCACAGGCCGCTCCTGACCCACCAACTTGGCCACAGGCTGTTGGTTACGCGTGATGATCACTTCCTCGCCAGGGGCCAGCCGGTCGATCAATTCCGCCAACTTCGCTTGCGCTTCCTCAATGGTGACGATGCTCATGATTTTATCCCTTGTTGCTATTGGGCGGTTACCCACAGTTTCATTCTATATACTCTTTGAAGTCCTCCAGTGGCGCGTCAAAATCTTCCGCCATCCAGTGGTTCTTACCTTTGGCGCTTCCAGATTGACACGGCCATGAGGTCAGAGGACTGCGCGTCAGCTTGGCGATGGGTTGATTCTTCTCGGTGATGACCAGTTCCTCGCCATGGAGCAGGCCATGGATCAGTTCAGGCAATTTGGTCTGCGCTTCTTCGATGGTAACGGTTGGCATAATTATCTCCTCGATCGATTGTCGTTGGCCATCCATATTCAGGCGATAATAGATTCTGGATTAAGGACTATGGGCGATTCCCTTCTGCCGCAGTTGCTTGCCAATGGACGACCACTCATACCTGCCGTCGCGCAATTCATCCCAATATTTTTTAGCTTCCTTCCATGGGACGAGTTCGCAGAGCGGGGCGATATTTAAGACCACGCCGTCGTTCAGGTCGGGGGCAAGGTGTAGGTTAGCGACACGGCGCAGCTTGTCCTCGAAGTCCCGCAGCTCGGAGATGAATTCCTCTTGTCGGTCGATCTCTTTCTCGAGCTCCTTGACGCCCTTCCCTGAGGTGCCTGCCGCTGTCCGCTGTGCCCGCAGCGGTTCGAGGCGGCTTTCCTCTAGGCGAATTTTCGGCTCAACATAGTTCAGCAAAGCTTTGAAGAGCATATCTTTGTCGAACCGATGGTAGTAGATACACAAGGCGTAGTTTTTCTTCGACGATTGCAGCAGCCAGTAGATAGGAGCTTTTCGGCGGCTCTTAGAGTAGCGGGATACGTGGTCATCCCAGAAGCCGCCTTTGCCGGGCCTGCGGAAGCAATCGCGAAGTTCTCTGACACTTAGAATCTTGCAGGCTTCCCGTTCAATGGTATCAGCGCGGTCGTGCCAGAGCACCTCCAGCACCTCCCGCACGCGGCGGACGATGTCATCCGGGTTATCTGGGTCATCTACCAGGATGCTGTCCTGGTCGCTGCGAAGCGGATATCCTGGTGGGGCCTCACGTAAAGGAAGCCCGTCCTCTCCGATGAGCATACCTGTGGAGCTGACGGGAAGCGGAGCAAAAGGGTCCAGCGGCTCGGGCGGTTGACGTTCCCCTGTGGCGAAGCGCACGTCCCAGCGACCGAAGACACAACCGACGGCATAGGAGAGCACATCAGTAACAAGTTGTCTTGAGTCCCCTCTGGGTTCGGCTTCCGTCTCTTCGTCCGCAGAGTTAGCAGCTGGCGATTCGTTAGCAGTCTCTGATCGGGGTTCGTTGAGGCTCTCTTCGATGGCCTGCCGATCCTGGCCATCAATTCCATAGAGGCAGAAAGCAATGTCGTCGATTTCGCGCTGCCACTCTGAAAGCTGTCGATCTGCCTCAGCCAGCATGGACTCCCATACAGCAATTCGGATGGCAAATGTTTCTCCCGGTGCTTGGAGCACCGCAGGCAGATGAAAGACATGGCTGGTTTCGTTACCTCGGTCAATGCTACGTCTCAGAGCAACACAGTTCTTGGCCAATCTCTCTATATCTGTATACGAACTGTTGGAGAAGGCTGGGCAGGGCAAACGCTGGATGTCACCAGACTGGTATTTTGGTTCTAAACCCGAGCGAGCCATGTACATCCGTAGAAAATAATTGGCCGCAGAGGAACCAAGAATAGCCTGAACTACATAGAATGATTCTCTCGTAAATAGCCCCTTGCCAGACACGCTGAAAATACTTCCCGCAGGGAATGGTAGTAGTGAAAACCATGCAGTGCGCTCACTCCAAGTCAATCCCGGGAGAAAATAGAAGTCAGTGTTCTTGAGTATCCTTGACCAGTGCGATCCGCCATAAAGTGAACCAGCCCATGCCTTCATCTCCTCTCCATTCCGTTCCCAATTCACTACCAGGTGCAAATCGGCATAATAGGGAGAATAGGCGCCCCCTTTAGCAAGAGGCACCCAGCGCTTATCCTCAAAGGTGCGTTGATGGCACCATGCCTGGAATGCCGCCAGGTCCTGCTGCCAGTTTGGTTCATTTGCCCCATCCAAAATTTGCTCCGACGCCACTTCCCACCAAGCCCGCACAAAGCGGAAGTCATCGGCTGTCGCAAGACCCTGCTTGACCGTGCGACCATCACCCTCGAACGCCGGTAGCTCGGTGAATAGCCGCCGGATACGCTCACTCACCCAATAGGCGAATGGTGAGCCGGGCACTTGGCGAAATGAGGCGGGAAGCACAGGATACGTCACAGGATACGTCATTGACTCTAACCTACGACCCTCGCGCAGTGCAGCAATTTGCTCAGCCAACGCCTGGGCTTTGTCCTCATCGTGTAAGAGACGGAGAAAGGTGGCTGTGCTCACGCGGAGTGTCCCTCGTTAGCTGGGCCAAGACCCGGGTTCTCGATAACTTCCAACTGCGAAATGAGGAGCGCTGCATTAACACTGTGTTTTCCTTTGTGAGTACGACTTCCAGAAACTCGTACCCACCGACCAAGCGCGCCTCTGGCGGTCTCTAGCAGGTCATCCTGGAAGGTGCAACGGATGGTGCTCACTTCATCGACATCGCGCAGCGTGAAAGTCCGGTGATCGAGATCAATTTCGCGCAGATGGCCCATATACGTCTCAACCTCCTTCTCCGCCGGCCGGTCAAGGGCTTGGACAAGGCGGTGGTAAACGTCCCGTGTGAGGCGGATTGTTCGTCCATCTGGAATCAACCGACTGGAGATTTCCACACCTTCGATATCGCCACGTGGTCGTGGCACCAGTGGCTTCAGCGCGTTTAAGAGCAATCGGCGTTTTTGAGCATGTTCGATTTGTTGCGTAGAATCTGGCAAGTCCCCCTCCGAACACACCCATGCGGCGACATTGAAGTATGTCACCAAAGCTTGATGTCCTAGGGACTTTTCTCGGCTGGCAGTGAATTCGACCTCCGATTCATCGGGTAGCCGAAGCCCGACACGCAGGCTACCTGGCCGAAACGCCACCACACGCATGTCGCAAGCCCGCCGTAGCTCAAGACGTGGTCGTGTCGTAACCTGACCTGTAGAGATGAGCTGTGCGACCATCTGAACGCCTTTGCGGAAGCCATCAAGAGCCGCCGTGAGCACGCTGGTTGGAACCTCAGGCCACTCGATGTCGCGGCCGTAAAGGCGCAACCACACATCGGCATCATATTCCTCCGCAGCCTCTCGTCCTGTATAGGCATCGATCTGCGCCTGAAGCCGCCGAATCTCATCGACCGGCCCTTCTGCCATGAGGGCAAATTGCCTGGCATTTACCGGTAACACCTCGGCCCGCAACGCAGCCATGGCTCGATACATCCGGCCCAACTGCTCGACAGCCTGTTGGAGCTGGTCATCATTCGTGATCATAGGCCAATCCTTAATACGCCCTTGTAGAGGTGCGGTTGGCCGCGGACCTGCTGGAAGAATCCTACAGATTGTGTATACTCGATGGTATCCTCTCGGGCGACAAGTATATCAAATCCATAATGCCTGCCCACCCGCCGTCTCGACAATATATTGTACGCCATCGGTGCTAAATCCGCCCTGAGATCAGGGCTGCTCGGCAACACGAGGATCAGGTCGATATCGTTGGGATCGGCTTTGCTGGTGACGAAGCTCCCATTCACGATGACGGCAATAGCCAGGTTGGCCGAACGAACCTGCGTGAGGTACTCCTGCAATCTTTCGTAGAGGCGGGAGCGGCGATCCGTCGATTGAAATGTTCCAAAGCGCTCGCCAATTTCCTCCAATGAACAATCGTAGACGCCGGGAGGCAGGAGTCCCTGCTCGTTGAGATTCGGAATGGGCATGTGAACGTTCCTGGCTTCCGCATGAGTTAGAGCCTCTCCAGCATATTGGTCGCCGTTTCCACTATAGCGGTATCGAGGGCGCGACGGTTCGGGTCAGCAACAATCCTTCTCCATTCCGGCCGACACCGCATCAACCAGCACCAGCGCTTTGCCGTCAGAGACGGGAAAGCGGAAGAAAAGTGTCTCGCGCATCAAACGGCCTCGCCACACAGATTCATAAGTTAAGTGCAATGTAATAAGGGCGATGCCCCCAGAGTCTTATTTTACAATTACAGCTTTTCATAAAACACGATTGCCGAAAGACCCATCCTGTTTAACCTGGGGTATCATCCAGCGGGCGCTGTTTTGCTGAGACAGTATGCTGCCGTCTCGACCATCGCGGTATCCAGTACCCCATAGCCCAGGTCCGCGAACACGGACGGCCAGGCTTCTCTCAGTAGGATTTCCTCACGCCACTTCTGGAACGAAGAGAGAAAGAATCCCGTGCGTGAGGTAATGGCGCCGAGCATGCCGCCGGCATAGAGCAGTTGCAGCCCCCGCTCAACAAACGCTGCGTACACATCGTTTTTTGTCCGTGGGTAAGCCTTTTCCACATATACCTTTGATGGCTTGCTCGCTTCTCCAAATGGCGGATTCATCAGTACGACGTCGAATTGCTGACGGCACAGATCGACAAATGCGAAACCCCGCGCGGCATCGTCGGCGAACAGTTGCCGCTGCAATCCCGTGCCGTTGGCAGCATGCCGTGCATATGTTTGTAAGAGGTCGAGTACTCGCGCCTCCGCCTGATGCCAGAATTCCTCGTCGGTGATCCCTGACACGTCGAAAAGACCGAGCTGTTCGACCGTGGGACGCTTATCCTTGGGCCACAAGGTTAACTGCTCCGCCTTCGGTCTGGTAAGCCATTGCTTCTTGGCCTCGGCGACAGCATCAGCGAGGTCTGCTTCAATCTTGAGAAGCGACCCCGCTTCACCTGCGAGCTGCATCTTGTCGAAGACCACGCGTACCAGTTGTCCAAGCACCGGAGGGTGGAGCCTTGTCACAAACTCATCGAGCAGAGCCCTCTCTCCTGGCATAGGTTCAGCGCAGACGATGTTCGTCTGGGCGATTCTTGGGCGATCGGTCTTGAAATCCATTGTCTGATACGCACGTTGGGCACGCAGCCAGAGCGTCAGGGCAGCGATCTGGGTGGCTCGTGAGTCGATGTCAATCCCATACAGATTACATCTCAGAATCAGGCCGGGGACATCACGCCGCATGGCATCCAGCGTAGGGTAGTCCTTCTTGAGAGACGGGCCGATGTCGGGATCGTCATAGGCTTCTTCGTATATTGTCTGGAGTAGGTCGAAGCAGTACAGCAGGAAGTGACCACTCCCACACGCCGGATCAAGGATCTTTAGCTCACGAGGGTCTTTCTTGGGTCGATGCGGAATATAAGCGGGTTGCTTGAGGAGTTCTTCCTGCGAGAGATCGCCTGTGCTTTCGCCAGTCGACTGTGGGACTGATTCCCCCTCCCGCAGAAAGACCTCATTGGGCCGGCGAACCATATACCGGCACTGCTCCACAAGCTTTGTCTCGCCCTGGCGCATCTCGTAGCAGGTGCGGCCCAGCGTATTGTCGGTTAGGAACTCGACGACATAGCGAGGGGTGAAGAATTGATTGCGGAAGGCCAGTTCGTAAGAGTTTCGAGGAGCTTGGCTTTGCTTCCGGGCTTGGTCCCGCAGTTCCTTCGGCGTGAAATACTGATAGACCCAGCCGATGGTCTCGTCCTCAGTCCAGATTCCTACCAGCTCCTCGCTGTTGATCAGGGCCAGGACCTCATCGAGCACCCGTTGTGGCGGGTAGAGCCGGTTGGCCGGGTCGTTGGGGTTAAAAAGCACGCCGATCTCTTCGGAGAGCATACTGCCTAACCAGTCGAGGAAATGCCGGTAGGCCACATCCTGCTGGCCAGTCCGAAAGAGCTGTTCATCCTCGGGGTGGTCAGCAAGATAAAACATGAAGCCTTGTGACCTTTGCCCGCGACTCACCGCTTCACGAAACCGTTGGCCTCCAATCCAGACTTGCCGGGTTTCCATCATCTTATAAGCGCAGAGGCGGTTCAAATGCGTAAAGGCGATCTCGCGGATGAGCTGGTCAAGCGCCTCTTTGGGCTTGCAGCCGAGCGCTTTGATGTGCTCCAAAGCGTCGAGAATGTCCCCTCGATACGCTTGATCCTGTACGGAGAGGTGCGTCATGCGCGAGGCGTCCTCGACGTGCACCTCGTCCTTGTTGCCGCGGTAGATGCCGAAATGCCCCTGGAGTGTCTGGGCAATGGATTCCTCCAAAAGTTTACGGCACTGGGTTACCGTATTGCGGAGCTTGTTGCGAATGGCTGGTTCCATATTTTATAACGTCCCAGTGACTGCTAATATTTCCGCTTGAGCCCCTAACTCGGACATATGAGCTGACACCAACTCATCAAGACACAGACACACATGACTTATCGTATCGACGGCTTGCTTGGCCCACGCATAGCCGATCTCTTGTGGCGGACCGTCCAGAGATTTCTTTTCGCGATCTGCTCGATGGACAATATCATTGCGGCGATTGACAGTCTCGTTCACAATTGTTCTCAGATCATCCTCATTGCGATGAAGCCTCTGGGCAATTTGGCTCCAGGCTGCTTCGATTCCCAGCAGTGAACCGGTGACGTGGATGCCTCGTACACCACTCAGATAGCTGAAATTCACAAAGCCGATCATCTTATTGGCGATAAACAGCGGGTCGGGATCAGCCAAAATCCGTACGACGTCCGTTAAACTGAACGTCAAATTCTTGAACTGCTCGACGACTTCCTTGTCACGCGGTACAAAATCCCGCCCCTTCGCTCTGATGACCACCTGCAATTCTGAGCGCAACAGTGCGGGAAGGTAGGTGTCTAGAACCGTGCACGCCGTCACAACTGCTTGTCGCAACAAATTTCGCAGTGCACTCCGTCGGATAGATAACGGGGCGATCTGGGCTCCCTCTCTAATCAATCCCAAAAAGATCTCGTTGTAAATCACCATCAGTCCTTCATCAGCCTCAGCCTTGACAAGAACTCGGAGGGCCTGGACCATTTCGCCGTCCGTCTTCGGCGTATCATGCTCCAGCAACCAATATACTCTGAGCATCAGTTCTGCTGGTCGAATGTTATCCTCGAAAATCTGTCGCGGGCTCAGCATGACTTACTCCAGAATGACCGCTGCACCTTCATCGAGGAGCTTTTGAATCACAGCTTCGAGCTGATCTAGCGCGGCTCTCAGATCCTCTCGGGAGCGGATTGGCCGATTGAGCACGTCCGCCATCCGTACACGCCTGACGATGGTGTCGGCTTCCTTTTCGACCATCATCTCCCGGAGTTGCGTCAGTGCTGATGCCTTCAGCGCCTCGACAACGGCCAGATCGGATTCCATTTCTGCCAGTGTGGACTTTCCCAACGATGTGCCAGCTGCCACACGTTGGCGATCCGCCTCATCTCCGAGGCGGACTTGCAAAGGTGCGACGAGTGTCTCAATTAACTCCTTCAGAGGAGGCGGGAGTTCGTCGGTATGTGAGGGAAAGTTCATCTGCCATTCCGCGCGCCCTTTGAGCTCGTCTATGGCTTTGAGGTAAGCTTCTCGACGCCGATCGAAAAGGTCACAATAGGCGGACTGGTAAGCACCCATGACCGCCCTTGCGTGGGTACCGATGGCATCCAACTCTTCAAGAAGCTGTTCCGACTGTAAAAGGGTCTCCAACTCCTTCAGATGGCTTTCAATCTCGGCGAAGAGCGGATGCGAGGTCAGCTTCGGCCCCACGTCATGGATGGCGGTGCGAGCCTCTCTGATATGCGTCAGGGCAGTGTCATCCAGCACAGCGCGCATCTTCCTGATCCGCTCTCGATTTTCTCGGAAAACATCACCCGTTTCGGTCAGAAGGCGTACACAGTCGTCCGACGAGGAGGATTGAATCCCCATGAGTGTACGTTGGAAATCTGTGATCAAGGATACGACAGGAAGCTGATAGGCTTCGGCCGTGGCCTTCAAGGGGTAGAGTTGTTCCAGCTCTTCACTTGCTAACTTCTTAAACGCCGATGCGATTGCCCCTTCTTCCACGTCGATTTCCTCTCCCGTGAGTTCTTCAAGCTGCTGCACCGCCAGGGTCAGCGTCTTGAGATTCAGCGTGTCACGTGGGGAGAACAGCGCGGTGCGGAAGGCCACAGTGTTCGTGAAGGGCACACGGGAGAGGGGATCCTGGTAGTTGCGAAAGCGACTCCCCTGATACGTGACCTCAATGGAACCAGCCCGGAAGAGGACTGCCAGGACGAGACGGAGCATGTCTCGATCCCAGCCATAACCAATGCCGCTGAACCTCCGCTCTAGGGTTCTTCCTGTCCGGGTGTCTTTATTGCCGTAGCTGTGCTCGCTGACGAGGTAATCGAAGACCTCCTTCGCAACGTCGGCAGCCGTATTCAGCACCAACTTGGGGCCGTCTTGGACGACTAGCGCGAGGCCGTTGTCACCAGCGTAGAAGACCTGCGGCAGCGCCTTCAAGTCCGCAGCTTTGAGCAATGACTCTGCCTCGTCGCCCTTGAGTGGTCGAGCACCCATTTCGAGCTTTGGATAGAGATCGGGGACGATATGTCCGAAGAGCGTTTTGAGGATCTCACTCAGATTCTTCCCTAGCGATGCCGCTTCCCGTGCGACGCCCTGAAAAAGCCCCGTGCCTTTCTCCATGACTTGCGCCAGCTTGTCTTGCAAACACGATTGATAGGTGATGACGGCATTCTTTTCATCCTGCAGACAGGTCGCTTCCTCTGTGGTGATCTTGTTTTGCGCCCGCAATTGATCGTACTTCTCGACCATCTTCCGTGACGCATACAATTGCCCGACCAAGTCGTCGATCTCGGGAGTGAGCGCAAAGACCCAGTACACGTCATTCTTGTGGGATGCCTGACGGCTCTCCTCGCGCACCTCCGCCAGCCGCTTCGACATCTCCTCGGGGTCGTCGGCAACGCAAAGCGACAAAGGCAGGTCGCCTTCGTCGCCGATGTCCGCTCCGTCAACCCTCAGTCCCACTCGAAACGACCGAAAGTCCCTGTAGCGGTAGGTCCTGAGGGCTGCCTCGCCGAAGATGACACGGAGCATCTGCCGGATAATCTCATTGCGATCTCGTGGCTTGGGTTCCAGGTGGCCCCGTCGTTCCGTCTCCCAGCTCTTTTCTTGCGCCGTTTGCAGCTTCCAGCCGTCTTCCGTGTTACGAATGAACTGGGCGCTGTAGAGCTTCTTCACCGCCTCTTCGACTTCTGCCACCGGCGCGGGCTTGCCCACGGCCTCAACCAGGAAGGCCGCGATATTGGCTTCGGTGCGCGGCAAGTCCCGTATGAACTCCAATAGGCAGGTCACCTTCGCCACCCGCAACATCCAGCCGTGGTCCTGCGGGTCACCTTTACACTGCTCGCTGATTTCATAAATGTCGGTGCGTCTTTCGTTCGAGAGGTTGCCTTCGACCAGTTCGAACACCATATCCAGCGTGACCAACGTGCCAATGGGCTTCTGTGCCATGGCGGTGCGGTCTGAGACCAACATTTCGTAGGCTTGCTTGATAATCGTCCGGTTACTGCCGCCGTATTGGCGTGGTGCTCCAGGTTGCAACCGAATGCCGGACATAATGCCAATACACAGGTCGATGTAATGCGGAGGATAGGGATAAAACTGGATGAAATCACTTTCGCTCAGCGTCGTGCGCCGACTCGTGCGTTCGAGGCGCAGGGCAGCATTCAGCGCCCCCTGGTTATCTGTGAAGAGCTTCTTCAAAATCGGCTCCGCCTCGGGCTTCTTGGCAAGCACGCGCTTTGTCGCAACCTCCCGAATATCCGAGGGGGCCAGGTCGACTCGATACCGGAAGCGGTCTTGTAGTTTGGCCAATTCGACCCGTTTCGAGTCCAGGGCGGCGACCACCTCATCGAGCTTTTCCTGCGAGGTGACGACAATCCAGCACGGAGCAGGGATCTTGCGGGCTGTCAGCAGGTTCTTGCCGACTTTTCCGAACTCCTCGATCGTGGCGCGCAGGTCTTCGATCTTGTCACCGCTGCGGGCCACGTGCTGACCCACCTCATCGATGATGAACACGAGCCCCTTGCCGGGCCGGCGTCGACCAATTAGCTCAAAGGTGCGCTCGACCACCTTGCTCACCGTGATGGCGGTGTCTCGATTGCGCTGGGCATGCGACCATGAATCGGCTGATGGATAAGTGCTTGGGTCGATGGCGTGCAGCACAGCACTGGCCCGGGAGAGTTTTTGCGCGCCTTTTCGCACTATTCGCCACTCTTGCGGGTGGAGCTTGCGACAGGTTTCGATGAACTCGCCTAGCTTGCCCTCGGCCTCCAGTTCGATCTCTAGCTCAGCGATGTCGAAGTCCTCAGCATAATCGAGCTCGCGTAGCAGAACCGTGTACATCAATTCCGCAATCCGTTCGGTCACCTTACGGGTATCGCGCTCCTTGGCGACCTCGAACAGCATGACTTCGGTGGGAACGCGTGCCGTGATGGAGTCAAGGAAATTATTTATCCGCTCGTCTTCGATTTGTTGCTTGAACAACTCGGCAAATCCCTTCCCGCGTATCTTGCCGTTTTTCAGGGCGTACCCCAAATTCTTGGCAAACGAACTTTTCCCCGAGCCAAAGAAGCCCGAAATCCACACGCCAATGCCCTCGTGTGGCTCGGCAGGGGCTTCGGCAATCGCTTCGAGCAGCTGAGCGTACTGATCGCGAATACTGTCTGTGGCAATGTATTCTGTAATTTCCTCGTACACGGACTGCTCGTCGGCCTGATCGACCTGGATAATCTCCTCGATCTTGCGATCGAGATCCCGTGCCAGTAGCTCTCCAATAGTATTCATGAGCTCACCCTCAGCCGTAAATCTTGACGCGATAGTTGCCCAACGCTTCCCGATCCTTGAGGTCCATGAATCGCAGTCCGGTCGTGCCTTCGATAGAACCGGGGTAGAACAGGATAGTGGTGACTTGGGTCTTCCCCTGTAGCTGGTCGAGCAGCTTCGACATATGGTAGAGCCCAGGCGCCATCGCCGCGACCCTCGTCAGGAACACAATGCTTTTGGCCGGATCGTATGCTGCAAGTCGCTCCGCCACTAGGTCAGCCAGCGGTTGCCAATCGCGGTCGGACAAGTACGTGGTGACTTGCTCTTGCGCGGCGAGATAGCCCCTTTCCCGTTCTAGCCCCACTACGGCTTCAAGCCCCTCAGTTTCCTCAATAGCCAGCCATAGGAGGGCTGACATGGGAATGCTGTGCACTTCCTTCCCGAAGGCTTCTAGCCGCGTCGCGAGCAGCCGAGCTTCCCGGCGCAGCTCCCATTCCTCGGTAGGCTCGTAGCGGAGGATGGCAAATGGCAAATCGTGATAGACGCTAATGCGAGGCGGTACAGCTTTCAGGTCGGCTTCGAGGAGCTCAATGCGCTGTCTCAGCGAGGACATAGGCGTAGTCCTCCAAAGAGTTCGTTGGGTAGGTGAGACGGGTGACAGTTCCCGCCGCATGATACTCTAGTATGCCCTGTTGATGGGCCTCGACCAGGAGGCGTTCGACGCCTTCAGGTGGCAGGAAGAACAGCTTCCAGTCAGGGAGATCGATGAGCTTTGCCCCTGACGGCTGGCGCTGTTTTAAGTAAAACGTGATATAAGCAAATGCCTCAATCGGAAGGTACGCTGGGGTAACGCGCTTATTGACCGCCCCTGCCAATACTCCAAAATCCCGCAGGGTCGACAGCAGCCCTTGGGTCACCCGGCGAATCGTGTTCTCGCCCCACGAGCGTGTCGTTTTACCTTCCCTCACCCATTTGGCTATGGATCTTTCGACCTCGGTCACCTCGATATCCGAGATGCCCCGTGCTTTCAGCGGGAGGATTAGTTCGGTGACCATATCGTGGAGAAGACAGTCAGCTCTAGCAGAGTGGAAATAGAGCAAGGGGTCGAGCGATGTGGCCGGAAAGCGATGGTTGACCAGGACCACCAATGCCTTGGTGACCGACTCTTCTCTCAAGTAGCGCTGCCTGAATATGGCCAGGATATTCTTCACCCGTGATCGGGATGCTTTCGCAAAGACATTCTCCCGGCGCAGGCGATCCAAGTTATCCCGAATCGATGCCTGCACATCCCAGTGGGACAGCAGCGTTTTGGTGTCGGCGAGCAATGCCCCAGCTTTGATGATCTTTGATGTGTACGGAGGGCAGTGTAACCTCGACTTCTTTTCGTTATCCCTCAAGTTCTGGTCAACCAAGCGTCTCCTACCTCTACTCACTCTCCTCGGTGCCTGCACACGCCTTCTTCCGGACCAATCTATGCATCCCAGCTGTTGCGCCCTGTAGATTAGCACGAAACAGCACTGATCGCATTCTGACACATGCCAAGGCATTTTCAAAGAGGGGCGACGGCTGCGTCGCCCCTGCTCTTTTGCGGGCCAGGCCCCACAGAAATCCTGACCTCCTCCGTAAGAACAGCGGCAGTGATGGCGACTACCAGTTCATCAGATGTGGCTTCTGCTTCCGCCAGCCGTCATCTGAGGGGAACACAGTTGTCATCGCGAAGCGCTGTGGCTCGCCATCGAACCAGTCCTGCACCGTTTCGCGCCACTTGATGTAGTGTGGGGCGCTGCGGTGGGCATTGAGATGCGCGTCCTGATTCTCATACACCTCGTACAGATGGAAGGTGTTGGGATCGGAGAGGCTTTGATGGAGGTCGAAGCGCAGGCAGCCGGGTTCATCGCGCACAGAGCCCTGGCCGTCGCCGAGGCTGGCTTCCTTGAACCTGTCCGCAAACCCCGGCTTGATTTTGATGGTCACGAAAATGGCGTACATAGGGTCTCC
>JBKPCR010000311.1:0-15460 GCA_046727435.1 bacterium
ACGGCGCGTAATCCCGCTGCCGGCCGATGTGACCAGCCGGGAGCAGGTGGATCGCATGGTCGCTGAGGCTGCCAGACAGTTGGGCGGGCTGCACATTCTGGTGAACAGCGGTTCCTACCCGGGAGGCACGGCCACTGGACCCATCGACACCCTCAAAGACGAGGAATTGCTCACCGATTTCGACGTGAAATATATGGGGGCGTTACGCTGCGCCCGCGCTGCCATCCCGTACCTGAAGGAGCAGGGCTGGGGTCGCATCGTCAACATCAGTGGCACCAACGCCCGCAACGCCGGAAACCTCAGCGGTGGGGCGCGCAATGTGTCCCTGGTGCACTTCACCAAGACGCTGGCGGTGCAGTTGGGCCGCTATGGGATAACAGTCAACTGCGTGCACCCCGGCATCACCCGCACCGAGCGTACCCCAAGCTTGGTGGCTGCTCGTGCTGCCGAGCTGGGCGTGTCCCCAGAGGAGGCGGAACGGCGCGACTTCGCCCCTGACTCACCACGGGGCAATGCCATCTGCCGCATGGTGGACGCGTCGGAAATCGCCTTCGTGACGGCGTTTCTGGCGTCCGAGAAGGCCTGGGCGATCAGCGGCGAGTTGATCGTCGCCACCGGCGGGGCTGGGCGGTCGGTGTATTACTAAACCACCAGGCATGACGCCGGCACACTGGCATCGATGTTTGTCGGCGAAATCCCCCCTTTATCAAAGGGGGGATTTGGAGCAGCAGCTTGGGGGTGTGAATCATCTGCCGTCTGATGGAGGGAAATGAGAGGCAAGGAATGCGACGCGTCGACTTCCTGCACGGTCGATGCGCCGCGGGAACGACCGCATGACTATGGCTTGCCGAACACTGGGACGTTGTCCGTGTCGTCGACCAACGCTTCCTGGCCCTCAGTGGGAAGACGCTCGGCGTAGTTCAGCGCGGCGTCGATGTCGCCTTCCCACACCTCGCGTGGTAGCTCGTAGAGGACCTCGATGCCATAGCCATTGGGGTCGTTGATGTAGACGCTGTGCGTCATGCCGTGGTTGATGCGCCGGTGGAATGGGACCCCCTGGCTTTGCAGGAACGCCAGCTGCTTGAGCCACGCCTCACGGCTCGGCAGGGCGATGGCAATATGGTTGATCGCCAGTGGACTGTCGAACATACTCCATGGTGGCGGTGGGGGCAGGGTTGGCATCTCCACGAGCGCGAGGTCGTGGTGATTGAGTTTGCCATCGTGGTTTCCGCTGTAAAAGCGCATCTTGGGCCGCTGGACGTCTGGACGTGAGTGGAGCTCGCCGACCTGCTTGAAGCCCATGATCTCCGTCCAGAATTTATGCGACTCCTCCATGTTGCGGACGTTTAAGACAAGATGATTGATGCCCACCGGGGTGATGGCCTCGGAGGGCGTCGTCGGGGCACCAGTGCTCTGTGCCATACATGTCTCCTCCTTCTCGTCTGGGATACCGTTTGCCACGGTGTTCTCAGCAGTGCACCACATGAATAGGATTTTACCGCATTTTCCCCGCATCCCCCAGTTTTGGATCTGCAACGATATTCAGGAACGGCAGAAAGGCGTGTTAACTGCTGTCGCGGCTCCGTCCGACCTAGAAGCCTGGCTCCCAGATCCGTTCGAGAGCAAGGACGAATCCAGGTAAGACGGGATCACCTGAAATCGTGGCGGGATTCTCCAGTCGTTCGACCGGCTGGTTCGGACGGTAAACATAGACTACGCGGTTGGCGGGGTCAAAGAGCCACCCTAAGCGCGCGCCATTCTCGAGGTATTCCTGCATTTTCGCTTGTACGATGCTCAAGCGGTCCGACGGCGAGCGGATTTCCACCACGAAATCGGGGCAGAGCGGCAGAAATTTTTGCTTCTGCTCAGGAGTTAGGGGTGCCAGACGTGAGCGCAGCACCCAGGCGGCATCAGGAGCGCGCATAGCACGGTTGGGCAAAATGTACCCCGCAGAGGAGCCTGTGGTGACGCCGGTGCCATCCTGCCAGGCCCATTGCGTTAACAACGTCACGAGGTTGGCTCCGCGATTACCCGTCTCCCACCCCTCAGGCGCCATGATCACTAAATCTCCCTCAGCCGTCCGCTCGATCCACAGCTCCTGATTGATCTGGCAAAGCTCGAATAGTTGATCGTCGGTGAGATCGATGACAGGCCGCAGGTACAGGACAAATCTATCAGACTCAATCTGGCTGATCACCTTAGTCGAAGCCGTATCTGTTGACACGATCTCTGTGGACATCTTCATGGTCCCCATAGCGACCCACGCAATGCTTCGAAGCGCGGGCGGGTGCGAGAGGATCTCATCTCCGTACGACTCTCCCGCGAGAATAGCTGGCTTTGAGGGAAGTGTCAATGTGGCGCCCTGAAGCATGGCTAGACTATGCTGCAGGAGAGTGGGTCCACAGACGGGAGCACAGCAGCCCGCACCAGCGCCAGCGTTGACAGTTGTCCCATTTCACGCTGGGAGACGTGTCGTGAGAGCACTGGGGCTCCATTACGTTTTCCAAACCCGCTAGGATGTACCCATGGATTGTCTGTCATTCGACGTCAATGACGCCTGAGGTTCTTATCAGGAGATGGGACGGTTTCTGACCGCCATGCGTCTGCTTAAAGGCTTGGATCGCCTCTAGGAGATGAGGTATGAGGCGGTAATGCAGCATCGCAAGGGACATTTCTTGGGTAATGCTGTAGCTCCCAAGCATGTCGAGGTCTCGCACCGTCCTCCGATAGCACGTATCAAAGGCCGGTTCATGTGCAGCGCTTCGACCATTGCCCGCCCAGTTGCTGTCAGCCCCATGAGGTAGATTCCTTCCCATTGGAAGTGCTCATGACAGGGATCATGCCGCGGTAAAGCCCGCGCCGAGATCTCCACTGCCATCGAGCTGTACCGCGCTATAAAGATGACCTTCTGGCTGCTCCAGGCGGAGGCGGCGCTAGCGTAAGCCAGATCACCCGCGGCCTCGCCGACACACAGCCAGCGCGGATGGTTTTCAGAAACGGTCTGAGGCCGTGCTTCGGGTCTGTAACATAGGCCAGCAGGGTAAGGAAGCACTGCTCGGCGTGATTACGGCTTGCCCAGCGGAGAGGTGAATAATGAAGGGACGGGTCCCTTGAAATACCTTTTCGCAAGGGCAAGCCACTCGCAGCGTATCTACATTTACCCCACGCTGCGGGCGTGAAAAGCGCCAGGACCGAAGAGAGAGTAGCCAGGAGCACAGACGGCGGGGCCACTTTGTCGGATATGGAGGTGGGCCACTGAATCAGTCGACCCAGTTAGTCACGATCAGGCGAGGTATTTGCTCGAAATGGCGCACATTACGGGTGACCAAGGTGGCGCGGTGCTGGCAATCAATAAATCAGCACGCCCAATCTTCCGTAGCCTTCTCGCCGCGCGCAAGCGATAGAATTCAAAGGCAGCTGCTTCATCCATTGGAACTATCAGAATCTGTGCCAAAAGCTCCTCGGTGCCGACAAGCCATTGTTGAGCTCTGAGAAGGTCGGTACCACTGGCAGCCTTGAGCAAGAATTCAAAGCGCCCCCGTAATAATTCGATCTTGGTGATGATGGTCGTACCCACATCCGGGTCATCAAGCTCGCGTAGGTGCCTGGCGACGCGCAGATGACCAGCGTGCAAATAGGTGAGGGTATCGGTGTCGAGCAGATGCATTATGAGTCCGAATCTTCCGCACATTCAGGACGCCCGCGCTCAGCATAAATTGCGGCCCGCAGTTGTGGCAATGTCTCGTCAGTTGCCAATGCCCCAGCTTGTTGGAGCAGGATCGTCCGACTGTCACGACTCCGCAGCCAGTCGTCGATCGCGGCCTTCAGAAACCTCCAGGTGTGGTCAATTAGCCGACCTGGAATCCGACCGCGAGCAGCCTCTCGTTTAATCGTTTCTTTAGGAAGCCGTAAATAGTCGGCGGCTTCCTCTAAGGTTAGCACATCCGGCATCATCATTACCTGGCTCATACGTGAACCTCCAGCGGCCTTTGATAGTCGATATGGGGCAGAGCTCCGTTGGCCAAAGGCTTTGTCGAAGCAGCCTCTTTGCACGGAGTTGGTCGACCCAAGCGTCACTTTACCAAATGTACGCTTGAGCATATTCAGGGCGGTTTCTGATATGCCGCACCAAGGGTCAGCGTGCACGGCATCTTGCGATACCGGGAGAGGTCTTGTCAATACATCTGAAAATCGCGTGAGGCGGCGGCATTGCCAATAGGGGTACCGACCACATAGGCGGCATCATCATGGAGATCGTGCAACAGCCGCCCAACGGAGCGCGAGCTGCGCGGCATCCCGCACGCAGCCGGGGTGCCAGTGGCGCGCCGGGGCCGATGATGCTGAATGATTTGCCTCCCCGGGAAGCCAGCTATCAACAGGCGCAGCGCCGATTGAAAGCAGGGGTGGTCGAGGCTATCGTGCATGATTTGCACATGACGCTGCCATGGGCGGCAGGGTGCCAGGGACATCCCACAACGCAGGAGTGGGTTTCCAGACGAGAATTTCCATCCGCCATGCGGTGCCTTTTTGCGTCGGTCTTGCCCGAGCCCTATTCGACGCTGAAGGTCCTCTACATGCCGAGCACGTTGTGCCGGGGCGCTCCCCCTGGCTCCTCGATCCGACAGCTGATCAGGTACGTCCTCCCATGCACTAGGTTCGCCAGGAGCATCCCAGAACGGTTCTGACCCGCCATGGCAAAGGGGATGCCAATGATCTCACCGCATTTGTCAGGCAACCAGCCAGTCAAGGAGGACAACCGACGGTGAGACTCACCACCTCATACCAATGTGGTCGAGTCGGCTTGCAGTGAAGGGACCTCTCGCCTGTGTGGAGCTGCGGAACCGGCGGGCATCTGCGACAGGCGTGGTAACACTGCGGGTAAGGGTGGGGGGCTCTATCGCGAATTTCCATTGGCAGGCGATCTGAGGTAGAATTTCTTTCGCTGTGGCTAACGATCAACAATCACCAGGGAGCGAGTGCGCACGGACTGACTGGATGGTCTCTCTGTCATATAGCCCGAGCTGGTGCACTCCCTATTCGAGGGATTGGGTAAAAAACCCCAAGTTGACAGCGCTATGCCAAAATCACCCCGGTTCGTGTCCCGGGCTGCTACATGGCTTGACCGCCAGCCGCTCCCGCTCGTCGTTGTCGCGGGGATGGTGTTGGGGCTGGGCATCGGACTGCCAGGTTTTTTTGCTCTGCGCTCGGTCGGCTGGGTGTTGTTCTGGGGTGCACTGTTTGTCACCCTGTGGCTCCTGGCGCGCAGCGCGGCGCCGGTCTTTGACGAAACCTCCCCGACGGTTGCCAGGCCAAAACGGGTACGCGATGGGCCGCTGGTGATGATTGACCTGCCAGGCGGCAGTTTCTGGATGGGCTCCCCCGACACCGATGAGATGGCGAGCGAGAACGAAAAACCACCGCACCTGGTGACGGTCGCAGGCTTTCGTATGGCCGTGACGCCGGTGACCGCAGGGTTGTACGCCGAGATCATGCAGATAGAGACACCGCCGGAAGAGCGCAGACAGCTGCCAGCCGTCGATGTCACCTGGTACAACGCCGTCAAGTTTTGCAATGGGTTATCCAAGCGGGAGGGGTATCGACCGTGCTACCGGCAGTACTTCGGGCGCTGGGTCTGGAACTGGCGCGCTGACGGCTACCGTCTGCCAACCGAAGCCGAGTGGGAATACGCTTGCCGCGCGGGAACCACCACGCCTTATTCGTTCGGAGATGATCCTGGACGACTAGAACGCTATGCCTGGTTCGGCAAGGATGAAGGACCGTACGAGGTCGCCCAGAAGGCCCCCAACCCCTGGGGGCTGTATGATATGCATGGCAATGTCTGGGAATGGTGTTGGGACCGGTACAAGCTCTATTCTGTGAAGCCGGTGAGGAGGTGGGGCGATCTGCGTGATTTCTTCCTTCGACCTCAACGGCGGGTGGTGCGCGGCGGGTCGTTCATCGTTTCGCCCGAGGGCCTGCGCTCCGCGCGCCGGGGCCACGCCCGACCCGAGACCGGGATCGACGTCGACGGGTTCCGGTGTGTGCGTGTCCCGCCCCAGTCTATTGGTTGATGAAATCATTGATTCTTTGGCTTGAACCGGCGCGGCAGCGCCGGTTTTTATTTGTACAGAGAGAACAAGTTGTTCATCAAATAGACAAATTGTCCATCGATTGTTATTTTTGTACATTTGGAACAACAAAGTGCTGTTTACGGAAACAGCAGTAACCCTCGATATGACTGCAGCGTGCGAAACAGCGCCTCCTCGCCTCTGGAGGCGGCAACCCGCAGTCGACTGCGCAGGTGCCGGCGCAGTTTGCGACTCGGCGAGATTCCCGCCCGGCTCACCCGGTAGCCGAGAAAGACAGCGGGAATATGGGTTGGTTCGATGGATAGATGTTTCGGGTTGAGGTCCAGGGCACGCGCTTCGTGCTGCCATGCGCCGATTGCTGTACGTGCTTCGATCAGCTGCGTCTTATCATCGGCAAACAGCACAAAGTCGTCCATGTAGCGCTGGTAACCGGGTATTTTCAAAGTCCGTTTCACAAAATGGTCGAGGCTGTCGAGATAGAAATTCCCGCACCACTGGCTGAACCACGAGCCGAGGGGCAATCCCTGGCCAGCAGGCGGACAGCGCTCGCCCAGGGTCGTCGTCGCCAGTTGGCTGCCGTACACTTGATTCCCGGACGAGATTGTCAGCCGCAACAGTTCCAGTGTATCAGCATCAACGATACGCTGGCCAAATAACGCCAGCAGCCGGGTATGGCCGATGCTCAGAAAGTACGCGCGGATGTCGAGGTGCAGCCGCCAGGCATGGCGACGCTGGCACCGGAGAAAATAGAGCACTGCCCGGTGTGGTCCACGGTGGTGACCGGCGGCGAATGACTGCTCGATATACCGGCGTTCGAATAGCGGTCCGATTTCGTGCAGCAAGGCATGATGGAGGACTCGATCGCGCACGGCTGGCGCGGCGATGAGGCGAGTTTTGGGATCGTGGATACTGTGCAGCCGCCAAGGCGACGGCCGGTAGCGATAGTCCAGCAGCTCACGTTGCAGCCCCAACAAATGGCGGTCACAGTCGATTTCGAAGCGGGCGCTGGTCGGATTGTGGCGTTTACCTCGGCGGCAATCGCGCCAGGCCCACCACAGGGCATTCTGGCTGCCGAGTCGTTGGTAGCTGCCGGATTGGAGTGTCTTCATCGGCGGTCGGTGAGCTTGTCGTTAGGTGGCCCGCCTGGACGGTCGCGGGACTACTGGAACGGGCGGGCCGGGATGTGGGGCACGAAGCCCCGACAGGCGCTGCATAGCGTTGTCTACAACGGCATGTTGGGGCGGGACACGCACACACCGGAACCCGTTGTTGTCGTTCCTGTTCTCGGGTTGGTCGTTGTCCCGGTTCGCGGAGCGCAGGTTCTCGGGCGAATCGTTGAACGACCCGCCGCGCACCACCCGCCCCGTTGCTGAACCGGGCCCCAAGGGATCAACGAACACCCCCGATGCATAATCGTTGTACCAGTCTCGTGTCCACTCCCAGACATTTCCGTGCATATCGTACAGCCCGACGGGATTAGGCCGTTTCTGCCCCACTACCTGTGCCTTCCCGTCGCTATTCTTATCAAACCACCCATAGTTTTCTAATTGCGCCTCGTCATCGCCAAATGACCAGGGGAATCGGCTGCCGCCACGGGCTGCATATTCCCACTGCGCCTCGGTTGGCAGATCACCACCAACGCGTCGACAGAACGCCCTGGCGTTTGCCCAGTTGATATCAACTACTGGTAAATCACCTTCCTTACCGTACTGTTGCTGCGTCGTTTCAGTTGTCGCAATCTGGAAGGCCGACAGCAGAACCGTTCTCTGGGGATCGACGATTTCATCTGCATATTTTTCCGCATCTTCCTCTTTAATTTCAGTTTCGCCTTTGATCCTGCCCATGGTGAACGTCCCAGGACAGACATGTACCCATTCGATGCCGGTCGAGTCAGGCTTGACAAGTTTGGAGCCTCCATACACGAATACCTCACCCTGTGACTGGAGTCGGTTTAGCCGTGGCGACATTTCCCCGACGGTCTTGCTCCCAGGAAAGTCGATGGCACGTGTTAGCCCCGCGAAATCGTCGGTCCAGGCCACTGCCCAGGGGCCCGGATGGTCGGCCAGTTGGGCTCCGGCATGCTTCGCACCCGTCGCTTCCGGCAGGATCACCAGCACCTGCGTGGACTGATTAAGCGCCTGGCTCGAACCAAGCCATTGCACCAGATGCTGCTCCCAGTCCATGCCGAACAGGACCTGATCGGCGCTGCCCTTATCCAGCAATCGGATCGCCAACTGACGCGCGGCGGGCGCTTCGCCCTCGAAGGGTACCGCGATGATTACCAGCGAGCGCTGTGGCCAGCCGTCGCTACAGGCCCGGATCGGCTGCGCCAGCCTGCCAGCGCGGAGGATCACATTGTTACTGCCATCCAGACGGACTGCGTTGGGTTCTTCTTGCCAGCGCCAGGTGACCGGGATCACCGCCCCGGCTGGCACAGTGGGTAGCGCCTCGATCTGACGGGGGCTGCCCAGGGTCACCCGATAGTTCCCGCTGATAAGCGGTTCCTGGAGATATATGGTCTGGGACGCCAGGACCGCATGGTCATGTACTGCCTCACGTGCTAATACATGCGGCGGGTTGGGTGTGAGCCAGCGGTACATCGCCGCACTGCATGCGGTGAGCGCCAGCATCATTAGCATGATCCAAGCCAGCACCAACCGTGGCGACCGCTTCAGCGGAACCGGTTCGCGCTTGAATAGATCTGCAGCAAAACCGAGCTGGCGCAGGTGGTGGCGGGTGGCGGCAGGGAGATCAGCAAAACGCCAGGTGCAATAGACAAAGGCGCTGTCGTCACTGCGTGCGTCCAACCGATGTTCGGCGGCAGCGAACGCACCCAGGCGTGCGTGGATATCGTCACGCAGTGTGTCGTCTGCCAATTGTGCAAGCCGCTGCGCAGCACGATCGGGATCGAGATAGAGCTGTAGCAGCGCCTGCTCCATCCGCCAGCGCTGACTGGCAAGCGAGTCCTGCCAGGGTAGCAGCGGGTTTTCCTGCGCCTGCATGTGCTGCATGGCAGCGGCATAACGCTGCTGCCACCAGTCCAGGGCCTGATGCGCCAGCCTTCCCGGTTGCGGCATGCCGTGGTCATCCAGCGGTTCACAACGCAGCAGCCAGTTAATCAGCCGCTGCCGGGAGCCGGTTTGCTGCGCCTGGGCCATGATCTGGTCGACACACCACGGGCTGACGTTGAGCCGCAGCGCTACCCGCAGACTGTGTGCACTGGCGGTCTCGGCCTGCATGGTGCCCAGGGCAACGGCAGCGGCCCAGACACGTGCGTCGCTGTAGACATCGGCACCCCGTGGGACTTCAGTCTCCACTCGCGGTTCTATGCCACCAAGCCAGTGCGGTAACTCAGCCAAAGTGATCGTTTCCAACCCATACGGCGCCAGAAGTGGCTCCAGTCGGGCGTCGGTGGTCGCGCACTCGACAAAACAGAGGTGCGGCCAGCGCCGTAAAATGCGTAACAACCGTTCTACCGCCGGGCGCGAGAGCGGATTCTCCAGACGGCGAGCGAGTCCTTCGCCGTCGGTGAAGATGGCCACCAGGGCTTGACGGCCGTGGCCTTCTTCGTGGGCCGGCCGGTAGCCGGTCTGCTCCGGCCAGTCGACCCGATCCGGCACATCCGTAAACAGCCCCTGATGAGCTTCCAGGCCACCGGCAGCAAGCGTTGCAATCAGTTGCTGCACGGCTGTGCGCGGCGTCGGGCGATCGAGTTGGCGATCCAGCCAGAACCAGATCTCGCGCTCGTACACCGCAGGTTGGAAGCGCAGATGCACAAAACCGCCGGCACGAGCCGTAGCATCGACCGTCTCCTCGAGGTCCAGGCGGCGGGTGGGATCATCGGACACGAAATGCTCGATATTCCAGACGAGCTGGCGTCGGACGCGCGCCTCGATCAGCGCACTATCGTCGCGCGCTGGTGGCGGTAGCGGCCGCCAGCCGTCACCCAGGTACCGCTGCGTCGTCGGTTTGATCTCAGGAAAACGCTGGTCATAGCGCCACCAGGACGCCACCGCCAGCGCCATCGCCGCCAGACCGAGTAGTGCCAGTTCTAGCGGGGTGAGACGCCATGGCACGTGTACGTGATCTGGATTGACTTCGGCTTGCCAGAACCAGACCTTATCGACCGGTGTGGCGGGCAGGTCCTGAGGGCCACCGTCGTCTGTCGAGAGGCGTGCTGGGAGAGAAACCGGTTCGAGTCTGGGCTCTTCGAGTCTGGGCTCTTGGACGACAATGTTTGGCTGCCACAGCAACCAAAGTAATCCAGCGCCGAGGACTACGACGAGCACTGCGGTGAGCAAGCGCCTGGCCATGCGATGTCGTGGATGTTCCGGGGTAGTCTCGTGGCGTGATTCCTGGGGTGGCAATGGAGTCTGTGGTGTACGCGATGCTGACCACTCGGCGTCGGGGTCGCGAGTGTCTTCTTCCGGCCAGTCGGCAGCGTGGTCAGGGCACCAGTTGGAAAACAGTGCCTCGAACACTTCGCGCTGTGCTGGGGTTTTGACCAGCAGAGCGTTGAGCATACTCTTAAGACTGTCCCGGTCCAGCTGGGGCTCTAGGGCAAACAGTTGCCGGAGCCGGTCGATGTCGGCCGGTCCAACCGGCACGCCGTTGACCCGCAGGGCGGCGAGGAATTCGCCAAGCTCAGTCAGCGAATGATGTCCGTCGTGGAGCATGGTTCCTACACGTGCAGGGCCGGCCTATCCCAGCCGCTGCAGGTCCTCATAGTCCTTGATCAGCGCCTCTTTCCCAGGCAGATCTTTGAGCCCGCTGTGGTCCAGGGTGAGCGCGTCGACACGTCGGGCGCTGAGAATACACAGCCAGGTCAGCAACTCGGCGGTCGACGGTTTCTTTTCGAGCCCTGGCAGCTCACGGATCTCCCAGAAACGCTTTCGGGCCGCGTCGCGTGTCGCCCGGTCAAGGTTGGGGAAGCCTGCCCCGACATTTACCCCGTCGCTGTCGCCGGGTGTGGTGCGTGCCATACTCTCCACCGCGGCCTCGACCAGTTCCGGGGTCAGTTCGATGCGATGGAAGATACAGCGGCGCAGAAAGGCATCCGGCAGCCGGCGCTCCTCATTGCTGGTGGCGATAATGATCGGCGGCCGTTCAGACCGTGGCCGAATCATCTGGCGAGGATCGAACGGATGCGGAAAGCTGTGCTGGTCGAGCTCGTGCAAGAGATCATTCGGAAAATCGCGCGGCGCCTTGTCGATCTCGTCTATTAACACCACAGCGTCGCCCTCGGTTTCGTAGGCTTCCCACAGCGCCCGCTTATGCAGAAAACCATGTCGTACCGCCTGGGTCTCAATCGCAATGGCGTCCGATGACTGCTGCGCGGCGGCCTGGGCCGGGGGGTTTTGCGCCGCCGGCTGGCGGCCTCCCGACTGGGCCCAGTGCAGGTAGCCAACGGCGTCGAACTCGTAGAGCAAATCCTGCGCCGCTGAGGTTGACTTGACCAGGAATTTGTAGACAGGAATGTCGAAGTAGGCGCCGACAAAATCCGCTGCCTGGGTTTTGCCAGTCCCTGGCTCACCAGTGAGCAGCAGCGGGCTACCGGTGTGCAAGGCCATATTGATGGCCAGGAGTAAGTCTGGCGATGGCCGGTAGCGCAGCGCTGCCCGCTGATGGCTGGACAAAAACCCCGGCAGGCGACGCTGCGCCAGGAGATCTTTCTTTTCTGCGGAACGATGTGCTGCAGGGTCGGCAGGTGGGAGGGAGATGAGCTCAAACGGCAGGTGCTCAGCGGCCATCACGGGACTCCCAGAAGTTTGGCATATACGCTGCTGGTGGCCAGGCCCCGGCAGCAGTCAGGTCGCGCAACTCCTCGAACAGATTGCCCCAGTTGTCAGGTTCGCCGCGCCGGATAGCGCTGACCGCCTCGTCGAACGGCATCTCCCGGCGTTCGCCGATCAGGAGCTGTGGGAATTCTCGCCGGTAACGGTCGTCACAGCTGCAGAGCTGATGATCCTGGAAATAATTGCTCAGATCCTGGCGTCGTACACCCGCTAATTCCTCAAGTTCGCCGAGATGGAAGCTTTCTTCCCTATTGAGATCCTCGGTCAAGTCGGTGATACGCGCTGCCAGCACATCTGCGACGTCTAGGGACGCAGTTTCCATGGCCATCACTGAGATCACACGGACATTGGCCTGCTGCGTGCCGGCCTGCATGTCCTGTAACAACCAGGTACGACACCACTCGGCGATCGTGCGAATGAGCCCCACACCGGCCTCGGCATCCTCCAGCGGCTGCTGCAACACCCAGCCCAGCACTGGGAACCAGAAATCGTTGCCACGTATCGTCTCTTGCCCAAGCAGGGCCCTATGCACCGACTGCCGTGTGGCAATACCAAGCTGCTGGCGAACCAGGTCGTCGACGCGTTGGACAGTGTCTAGCTTTGCAGGAATCCGGAAAGACCTGTGCAGAAATACTTCCTGCTCGCGCTTGTTGTTCCGGAGATGTTGACTCACCATAGCCGGAAATTCGCTCACCCGGCAGCCTGCCGTACCGAACGCTACGGCTTGATAGATGCGGCGGTCTTTAAAAGTGTAAAACTCATTTTGAGCGGTTGACAACTCCGCACGCTGAGTACGCCGGTCCAGCAGCAAATTGACCATGCCCGGTATGTCAAGCCGTTTTGGCGCTATCGTTTGCCAGCTCGCATAATGGGTCCAGGCAGCAATCTGGCCGTGTTGATGCTGATGCAACGCTACCACCGGATCAAGCCGCTCGCTGGCGGCGAACACACTGTGCAGCCAGTTCAGTGCTGCCCTGGCTGCAGTGGCCGCGGCCGGGTGCTTGTTGTACTGCAGCAGCACCGCCATGGCACCGTTGAGCAAAACGTGCGCCTGTGAGATCGCGCCGAAGCTGGCCTCCCCTAGCAGGTTGAGAAACACTGCTGAGACCGACCGCGACTGTTGCAACAGCTCGGCCAGCTCTGACCATGGGAAACAGCGCTCAGCGCCTTCCAGCAGGAGACCATCCCGCGAGGCCGCACCGTAGTGATAGACCAGCCGGGTTGAGCCGGTGAGTAATTCTTTACGCAGGTCGGTATTGTCGCTGACGAGAACAGGTTCGGGAGCCTCTTGCCAGTGGCGATGAAAAAAGCGCTGTACATCGAGGAGATGGGCCACACCCTGAGGTGTTTGTGCGCCATCGCCAGCGCCGATGAGCAAGACTTTGCCAGGAAAATAGCAGGTGTGTGGCGGATATTCTGGAAACCCGGAGTGGCTGGCAGCATGCAGTTCGACTGTCCAACCGTCAGTGGCCAGACGACGACCCTGGTAGGCGATCGTAGCCCATGGGAGCGCCCAGAGCCGCTCGTCGTCCGTGAGCAGACGGACACGCAGCGGATAGCGCGTTGGGTCAGCCGTGGGAATGCCGCCGAACGCTGCCCCCAGGATTTCGCCACTTTGGCGTACATCGCTCCCAAACAGGAGTTGGAACAGATCTTCCCCGTCAACGGTATAGCCCGGAGAGCGGAACAACATTTCAGGGGTAGGGCAGTCAAGCGCAGGACGGGCAAAATCGGCAGCGTGTGGCAGCGAAAACTGGTGTTGCCAATGGTCGGGGTGGACGCGCAACATGATAGCCAGTTCGAAGCGCGGGCCGGTTCGGCGCGGCGGCCCGGCCGGTATGGGATCAAGCCATTGCGCGACCCGCTCGGCGAGTCGCGCATAAATCGCGTCCCGTTGGCCCCGATCGAGAGTATTGAGTGGCTCTCTGGGGTTATGTGCACCAAGGTATGCCTGCAGGTCGACGGTACGCTGCTGGCCGTCGACTTCAAGAGGAATCCTGAAGGCATCGTTAGGTATAGCGGTGACATACAGCGAGGCGAGCCTGAGCGCTTTTTGTTCGGCCTGTTGCAACAGATACGGCAGTTCGTATTGTCGAATGTACTCGGAGGTGAAGAAACGATTGCTCAGCAGAAGAATACCAACTCTCGAGGCAGCGAGCCCCTGCTGAATTTCGGGGTGAAACATGTCGCCCATGTCAATTTTTTGCTCATCCAACCAGAGATTGCTGGCTATCCTGCGCACAGCCTGCAGCACCGGCAACAATTCGTCCAAAAATGACTTATCTGTATGGCTGTAGCTTACAAAGACTTTGTCTCGCGGCATGGGGGGCTCCCTGTTTTGACCGACGAGTCGTCCCGATTGAATTCGCTTGCTTGTTTCGTTGCTACTCAGCTTGAGGAAGCCGCATGAGCAGAAGGGTATGAGGCCACAACCAGTGCGCCGTTCCATAAATTGAGGATCAGAACAGTCAACGCCTCCACTAAAGCTAACACGGCTTCTTCGCCCGGCCTAAAAGCCCGGCTGCCAAATTTTCTGCAAACCAAGGAGAAATCCTGGCAGGACGGGTTCCCCCGAAATTGTGCTGGGGTTGTCCAGACGCTCAGCCGGTTGGTTCAGACGGTAGACGTAGACGGCCCGGTTGGCGGCATCGATGAGCCAGCCCATGCGTGCGCCATTGTCGAGGTATTCCTGCATTTTCGCCTGTACCGTGTTCAAGCGGTCCGACGGCGAACGGATTTCTACGACGAAATCGGGACAGAGCGGTGGAAATTTTTGCTTTTGCTCAGGGGTCAGGAGTGCCAGACGCGAACGCAGCACCCATGCGGCATCTGGAGCGCGCATGGCCCCATTGGGGAGCATAAAGCCCCCAGATGAGCCGAAAGTAACACCCGTGCCATCCTGCCCAGCCCACTGGGTTAACGACGTCACAAGCGTGATGGTACGATTGTTCGTTTCCCCTCCTTCGGGCGGCATGATGACTAAATCCCCTTCGGCGGTCCGTTCAATCCACAGCTCTTGATTGATCTGGCACAGTTCAAATAGTTGGTCATCGGTAAGCTTGATGACAGGCCGCAAATGCAAGAGAAACCTATCAGGCTCAACCTGATTGATCACCTTGTCTGTAGCTATGTCTCTTGACGTGATCTCTGCAGACATCTCCATGGTCTCCATAGCGGCCCACACAATGCTTTGAAGCGTGGGCGGGTTGGAGAAAATCTCGCATCTTTGGGAGTGTGCGCGCAAGTGTAGCGGGCCTTGCCTGATGTGTCAATGTGATGCCCCGAATGGCAGCAAGATGAACCCATGTGTGCGTATGCTATCATACCTACCGAGCACGGTATCGTCTCATTCGGGGCGGGAGCTATGCAGGCAGATACACGCTTGACCCGGCCCGCCGCTTCCGGCTACCATGTCATAAACCATCACATAGTACTCTCACCAATAAAGGAGGAGCCCATGGCTACCACGGCTACCAGACAACAGACCTATAACGTCGGCGGCGTGATGCTGCAGCAGCCCTTCAAGATCCGCCGGCTGGGCCACTTCGGCTTCAACGTCGCCAATATGGAGCAGGC
>JBKPCR010000312.1:0-6037 GCA_046727435.1 bacterium
CGCAGCCGGAAAATATGGGCCGGCACGACGCTGGGGTTTAGTTCGACGAAATTGCGTGGTCCGTGCCATAGATAACGACTGTCGCTGAGCAGGTCATGGACCTGGTAATGCCCCTCACGCGGAACATCGAGGGCCTCCGCTGACAATTCGACCCAGCCTGACTGGGTATGATGGGGGTCGAGGTTGACCACGACGAGGATAGCCTCCCCGTGATCCTCCGCATGCTTGCTGTAGCACAGGAGTTGGTCGTTGCTGACGGCGTGAAAGCGCAAGCACCAGTCGCGGTGCAGGGCTGGGTTCTCACGGCGGATGCGGTTGACACGGGCGATGAAGTCTTTGAGACTATCCGGTCGAGCGATGTCCCACTCCTTAATTTCGTACTTTTCCGAGTTCAGGTATTCCTCGCTGCCGGGCTCACGGGGGCGATTCTCGCAGAGCTCGAAGGCGGGGCCATAGATACCATAACTCGCCCCGAGCGTCGCCGCTAGCACCAATCGCGTCATGAACGCCGGTCGGCCACCAAGTTGTAAGTATTCGGTGAGGATATCCGGGGTGTTCGGCCATAAGTTGGGGCGAAAAAATTCGCGCACCTCCGTGTGGGTCAGGCTGGTGAAATAACCGATGATCTCTTCCTTGGAATTGCGCCAAGCAAAATAGGTGTACGATTGCGTGAACCCCCGCTTGGCGAGGTTGTACATGACCTTGGGGCGGGTAAAGGCCTCGGCAAGGAAGAGCACGTCGGGGTATGCCTGCTTCACTTCGTGAATGAGCCATTCCCAGAACCGGAAGGGCTTGGTGTGTGGGTTGTCGACGCGGAAGATGCGCACCCCCTGCTCGACCCAGAACAGGACAACGCTCTTCAACTCCTCCCAGAGTGCCTGCCAATGATCGGTTTCAAACTCTAGCGGGTAGATGTCTTGATACTGCTTGGGCGGATTCTCGGCGTATTGTACGGTTCCATCGGGGCGCTGCCGAAACCATTCGGGGTGTTGCGACACATACGGATGGTCGGGGGAGCATTGGAAGGCGACGTCCAAAGCGATGTCGATGTCATACTCACGTGCCTTCGCGAGGAAGCGCCGAAAGTCCTCCGGCGTGCCGAACTGTGGATGAATCGCCTTATGTCCCCCCTGCGGCGAGCCAATCCCCCACGGGCTGCCTGGATCATCGGGGCTGGCAACGGTGGTGTTGTTCCGCCCCTTCCGATGGGTGGCACCGATGGGATGGATGGGGGGGAGATAGACGATATCGAAACCCATGGCGGCGACATAGGGCAGACGCGCCTCGCAATCTTTGAAGGTGCCATGCTGCCCTGGGGAGGGGGCACAGGAGCGTGGAAACATCTCATACCAGGCGCTGAAGCGTGCCTTTTGACGATCGACCACGACGGTGAGCTCTGGGCTGTATGTCGTGGCCAAGGCCCTGTCAGGATGGTCCTGCATCCCAGCCCGCAGTGCTTCATCAAGGGCGATGTGCACGCGTTCCTCCAGCGCGCAACGATCGTCCTGCAGCATGGCGGTCCATGCCCTGAGCTGCTGTGCTGCCGCGCCCGACGCCCGCATGCTGGCGCGTTGCACTAACTCTGCGCCGATGCGCAGATCGATCGCCACGTGCTGACCGGCCTCGACCTTTTTGGCCAGGCCGCGGCACCAGGAAGTGAAACGATCGACCCATCCCATGATCGTGTAGTGGTAGACGCCGGTATGCGATACCGTGAAGACCCCACGCCAGCGGTCGTTGCCCAGGGATTCCATGGGGACTTCATCCCAGCCAACGACACCCTCCTGACGATAGCGCAGGACACAGCCCAAGGCGTCGTGGCCATCGCAGAAGGCATCGGCCTCGACGATGACCTCTTCGCCACAAACTCGCTTGATAGGGAAGCGGCCGCCGTCGATCGCGGGCGAGACCCCCTCGATGACGACTCGTCTGCGGCCCTCTGGTTCCAGCATCGTTCATACTCCTTCGAGTGGAGATGACATGAAGGTGCGTTCGAGATGCTCTAACAGTCTTATGGATTCATCGGGGCCTTGTCAAATCGGAGAGCTGACAAGCAGAGCGACAGGGAAACGGTGGAACACCTCATGCGCCAAGAGCCTTCGCTCGGTCGTGTTGCTGTCTGATACTGTGAGGGCTTCGCCAGTGAAGACATTCTGCCACCCATTCGGGGCTCCCTCGGGGAGATGAAGCACGGTCTCCTTCCAGATCCGTTTACCCAACGGGGGCTTGGCCGAGGGGGAAAGTTTAACCACTAACCGAGGAACCGCCACCAGCGCCCAGCCATCCCCGAGATGCCGCGCAAAGGCCAGCACATGATCTTCTTTCGCGCCAGAGACCGTCACAGGCTGGTAGGCTCCCTGCTCGAAGAGATCCCGGTGCTCACGGCGGAAATTCAGCGACTTATAGGTAATATAGAGCTTGATTCGCCCATCAGTGCGCCGTGCGACCAGTTCGCGGACCAACGATGTGAGGTCCTTCGACTCCCGCTGTTGAAGTTCATCGAGCATCGTCACACGGGTGCGAAAATCCACCGGACGGCGATTATCGGGATCAACAAGGCTAAAGTCCCAGAGCTCGGTCCCCTGATAAAAGTCGGGCACACCTGGCGAAGTGATCTTGAGAAGGGTCTGTGACAAGGAGTTCCACATGCCGGCCTGGGCTATACGACCCTGAAAGCGTCGGAAATCGGCGAGGAATCGGTTGTCGTCATTGGGACCGAGGATGTCGCGGACGAATTGTCTGACGACTTGATCATAAGCTTCGTTCGGGTTGATCCAGCTCGTATGTAACTTGGCTTCCTTGAGCGCCTTCTCCATGTATCGCTCGATGCGCTGGACGAATTGCGCATGCGCTTCCTCGTCCAGCGGTTGCAGCGGCCAGGCGCCGACGAGCGTGTGCATGTAGCGTTCAATGCGCTGGACGAATTGCCCATGCGCTTCCTCATCCAGCGGCTGCAGCAGCCAGGCGCCGATGAGCGTCTGATAGAGCAAGTACTCCTCCTGGGGATCGGGCGCCTCGGCACCATCGAGTTCAACCTTCTTGACGCGATTCATCGATTGCCAGCGCTGGATGGCCCGCTCCCAGTCGCGAGGCATTTCCGACAGCACGTTGATCCGCGCCCGCACATCTTCGCTGCGCTTGGTGTCGTGGCTGGAGGTGGTCAGCAATGCGTGCGGCCAGTCGGCCTGCCGCTCGGCATTCTGCCGATGAAACGCGTCGATAGGCAGCCCGAAGCGCTCGGGGTTCCCCCCGACCTCGTTGAGTGAGGCGAGGGGAAAGACGCGATAGAAGGCGGTGTCCTCGATCCCTTTGGCCATGATCGGCCCGGTGATCTGTTGGAAGCGCATCACGAAGTCACGGCGTGCGGCCCGGTCCGCCTCACTGATACCTTCCGGGTCCTGCAGCAGTAGGACAGAGGCGACGAAGTCGAAGATGGACTCGCTCACCGCAGGGTTCCGGCGTTTGGCGGTGCGAAGGGCGGAAAGGATGCATTGGTGGTCCTCATCGCCAACCATGTTCTTGACGCCGCGTATGTAGGTGCGATAGACCGGGAAGCAGGCGATCACCTCGGCCAGGGCTCCCTGCAGGCTAAACAGGGTAAAGTCCCGTGACCAGCGGTGGTGCTCCGAGATACGGTCAAGGTGGCGGGCGAGGACATGCAGCTCGGCCGACATGGTCGACTCGAGAATAAGTTTCTTACTCTGGTAGGCAATGTCGCCAAACCGAAACGGCTGACCTGTCATGCGCGCATACAGCTCGTGGAAATGACGCTCGGATGCAGGATCGACGAGCAGGCCGTTCACCAGATTGAGGAACTCGTATCCCGTCGTACCATGCACCGCCCAATCCGGGCGGAGCCGCTCATCACGCACGAGGATCTTTTCGACCACGAGGTAACAAGCGTGTTCAGTCGTACCCTCAGACAGCTCAACCGCGGTGGACGGAGAGTTCGGCAGGATGCGGCGGCAGGCGGACTGCAGGTCGAGAAAATACTGCGCAGGATCGAACAACCCGTCCGGATGGTCGATGCGCAGACCAGTCACCTGACCGGTACCCAGCAATCGGAGCACAACCCCATGCACGGCCTCGAAGACTTCGGGCTCCTCGACACGGATCGCCGCCAGATGGTTGATATCGAAAAACCGCCGATAGTTGATCTCATCCGTCGCCACACGCCAGTAGCTGAGGCGATACGCCTGATGCGCCAGCAGCGCCTCGAGTTGGTCGAAGCTGTGCGGGTCGCCACGCCGGCCGTTCATTGCCACAACAGTCTGTTCGATCGCCTCACGCACCGTCTCATTGGCCTCAGTCAGCGTTGCCAGACGGCGCTTGGCGACTTCTTTCTCCCGCAAGCGTATGCGTACGCGTTCGAGGTCAGTCTCCGTGCGAGGTGGGAGCACCCTCAAAGAAGTGATGATGCTCTCCAGCTCAACCAGGTGTGGGTCTCCGGCGTCTAGCAGGGAGCGGACCCGCTCACAGGCGGGTTCAAGGATGGCGATGGCGGATCGTGGACCGACGGGGAAGCGGCGCTCATAGTAGGCGATCACGAAAGCCCCAGCCTCGAAGAGCAGATGGATCTCGCCATTTTCGAGGACCTTGCCGTACTGATCGCCGAGGATTGGCAACAGCACCTTGTTCGTCAGGTCTTGCTTGGGCGGCGCCCAATCGATATCGAAGAATTTCGCGTAGGGCGAACTGGGGCCGTTTTCGAGTACATCCCACCACCAGCGATTCGCTTCATCATCGATGCCCATATGATTGGGCACCACATCGGCGATGAGTCCCATCCCATAATCAGTGAGCGCTGCGGTGAGCGCCGCCAGATCCTCGTCACTACCGATCTCGGGGTTGATTGACGCATGGTCGATGACATCATAGCCATGCCGACTCCCACGCCGCGCCTTCAGAAACGGAGAGGCGTAGAGGTCGGTGATGCCCAGGCGATGGAGGTACGGTACCAGCGCCTGTACATCCGCGAAGCGAAGATCGCTGTTGAGTTGGAGGCGGTATGTTGACACCGGGATGCGGAACATAATCATAGATTCCCCCTTAAGCAGCATCTTTCTCGCGCTCTCATTGGGAGGGGACTCGAGAGCGGGAGAGGTGATGTGGCGTCGTCGCTGGCGGCCGACCCCTTCGCCAAGGTGTCAGACGTGAGGGGGAGCATGGCGGCATTGCGCCGGACTATTACGTCTGCATCTACAGGCGTGAAGGGGGAGGTGTGATCTACAGAGTGGTAATGGTGCATATCGCTCGCGGCTCATCCAGCCGCAGCACCACGCTTTCGGTCACATACAATTGGTAATGCACCCCGTCCTGGCCGATATAACCCGCCATGAGATCCTGCCCGATGATGAGCTTGCCGACTCGTGGGTCGACCAGCACACCACCCTCGATGGCAGCCTTGTACACCCCACGCTGGCAGAGGCGACGGAGGTGTTCGAGCTGCAGCATATCGGTGCCGGCATAGCGTCGAAACAGACCATTATAGAGCATTGGTGCCAGGGCCAGAGCATAAGGACCGCGAAAGTTTCGTGCATCCAGGGCGTTGACCGCACTGAGAACATCGTTGAGGGCCTGATCGATGTTTCCCCAATCGCCCCCATCGTGATGGGTCCGTCCCTCGGCGGTTAGTAAACCCTGCAGACGGAAGTCTGCCTGGCCATAATAGATAAACTCTTCCTCGCGTCGTGCCACCGCTTCCGCTGCATCCTCGGCCGGGGTGAGGTTGAGCGGCTGGGCCATATCGCTGGAAGCGGCTACGCGTCGGATGCTGAGACGGAGCTCCTTGCGCAACATCGGCACCGAGATGGCACGACCCATGACCGCACCGGCTTCCTCAGGGGTTGGTTGCCGACAGAAATCATCATGTCCCACTTCAACTGAGGTCAGGCCGACGCCGTAGGGGCCATCTACTTCCAGGAATCGCCGCCCGGTCAGCAGGTCGCGCGCCGCATTGACAGCCGCCTCGTCGATGCGTTTCCAGATGTCTTCGCCGAACGGCGCCATCCGCCGATTCAGATAATCCATCATCTAA